>CAYNXS010000008.1:4039-27578 GCA_964401215.1 uncultured Methanolinea sp.
TCTCCATTATAGGGAATGTCATCGAGCCGTGCCTTCACCTCCCGGATGTTGGGGGGCATGAGCCGGGGACGGGTGAGGAGAATGGAAAGCGGATTGATATCATTCGCAGCGACAGCCCTTCCCAGGAGTCCCGCCTCTATCGCGGTAGTTCCCCTGCCATTGAAGGGATCGTACACGAGATCTCCCTTTTGGGTGAGGTGCCGGATGAAGAAGGCCGGGAGCTGTGGCTTGAAGCATGCCCGGTAGGAGATCTCATGGAGTGACGATCCCTTTCGCTGCCCTGAAGTCCAGAATTCGCCGGAATATCGTGAGAAAGGGATGCCGGATACCAGGACGGGCTCACAGGAACGTGCTAATTCTGCCCATCCCGGTATCCCATTCTGATTACCACCTGCCATCACCATACCTATTAAAGCTCAGCGTTCATCAAACTCACCGGCTGATGCAGTAAAAACCCATCTGTTATGGTGCACTGCGGCGAACACACATACATGCACGAGGAAGCCCGGAAGATTGTCCATATGTTCTTTGGCGTAGGTATCGCAGCACTCGCGTATTTCCTTCCCAGGGACCAGATTGTGACCCTCCTTGCGACCTCAATATTCGTGGGATTCATCCTTGTGGAAGGGATACGGAAGGGATACCGGCTGCCCCTCGTGACACTGCTTATAAAAAATCTCGAGAGGGAGGGAGAGTACCCTGGGAAAGGGGCATTCTTCTTCACTGCCAGTGCGCTCTTCTGCGTGATCTTCTTTCCTGCCAGAGTAGCGGTCCCTTCAATCCTCTCCCTTGCAGTGCTTGACGGGGTGGCAACTCTTGTCGGAATGCACAGGGGGAGGCATCGTATCACGAATGGAAAGTCGTTCGAGGGTTCAGGTGGGGGAATCATCGTCAACACCGCAGCCCTTCTCCTCCTCCTCTCTCCTTTCCAGGCCTTCGCAGCGTCACTCGTTGCGGGAATGGTCGAGCTCATCTCTCCGGTTGACGACAACCTCACCATTCCTGTCTGTGTATGCATCCTGCTTACGATCATGGGTGTATAACAAGCAGGCTCACTTTCCCGGCGCAATCATGCAGGTTTATCTTTCTGCAATCGTATTCTTCATGAGTTATGGGCATAGGGAAAGGGGCGTATCTCCGTGCCATCACCACATCGCGGATGGGGTCTTCCCGGGAGATCGACAGGATTATGGAAGGAAGCACACCTCCCTCGGTCTTTATCGGGAGCTGGAACTACCCGAAGGTATTTGCAGGACCGCTTATTGCTCCCGTAAGGGAGGAATGCGGGATCATGGATACTCCCGAATCATGGATACCTTCGGGGTGGTCACAGGAAGATATTCTCTCCTGCCGCCTTGACCTTGTCAGGGGAAAGCGTATCCAGGATGTCAGCAGGACTGATGATTGCAATGCCATCCGCCTGCAGGAGATTGCACTCTCAGCAGGATCCCTTGAGAGCGAGGCATCGTTTGCCGAGAAACCTGTGGGGACCTCGTTCTCCGAAGAGCATACGCCATTTGGTCCGAGCGCACATCTCCTGGATTTTAAGGCCGAGAGCGGTCGTTTTGAACCCCACCTTGAACGATGTTACTATGACAGCGACCTCCCTGCATCAGATGCAATCCTCGACCTTCATCGGAATGGAATTCCCTTCAGCAGCATACAGAAAGCACTCTCTGTCGGAGCGCTGGGATGCAGTCGGAGAAGGCGGCTGGTGCCCACGCGGTGGTCAATTACCGCTTGTGATACGATGCTCGCTGACCGTTTTTTATCCCGTGTCAGGCAGAACAGTCTGATAGACACCGTCCGGGTTCACGAGTTTTCGAGCCTCAATAACCATTACGCAGTCGTCCTCCTTCCCACACCATGGCAGTACGAATGGATGGAAGCGTTCCTTCATATACGGGGAAATGAGGAGGTCCTATTCGCGGACCACGAGGAATTCAGGGGGAAGAGGGCGTATTCAAGCGTTGGAGGGTGTTACTACTCCTGCAAGATGGCTCTCCTCGAGGGCCTTGAGAGGCAGGGTGTGCAGGCAGGCGCAATCGTGCTTCGGGAAGCCAGGAGGGGATATATACCGATGGGGGTGTTCAATGTTCGTGAGAATGTGAGGCAGGCCATGCTCCAGCCGTACCGGGAGTTCGAGGATCTTTCATCTGCTCTTTTGAATGTGTCTGAGAGGATGATGCTCCCGATGGAGAGGTTCATCAACGAAAGTACTCTTCTTAAATCCCAGTTTCGGGCCAGACAGACCACGCTTGATTCGTTTTTCAGGCAGGAAAAGGGTGTTCCGGACACCTAAACCCGATACGTGTTCGTAAAGGATCCACAGAATCCGGCAGTCCTTCGATATTCCTATCACCAAAGATACGATGGTCAGCCATATCAGAGAAACGAATTCAGGGTTCGGGAGCCGGGAACACCCGGGCTCTCTGGAGGGAATTTCCAATGACTCACTCTTTAATGCAGGGTACCCTTCCCGTGTGGTATGAACCTGTATGACTGCCTTGGGATCGCGATCTCAAACCGTGCTCCCATGCCGGGCACACCGGTCTCCCTGATAGTGATATCGGTGATGGACAGGATCTCGCGCGCAAGGAAAAGCCCCGATCCCTTTCGTTCCTCGTATCTCCTCTCAAATATCCTCTCTTTCATATGATCCGGGATACCTGTCCCGTTATCTTCGAAGTAGAGTGTGATCCCCGCATCAGATTCCTTGAAATGGAGAGAAATCGATGTTGCCCCCTTTCCGTGCTTGACCACGTTCTCGGCAAGCGCAAGAAAGACCATCTCCAGAAGGGGGTCGGCATAGATCTCGAGTCCTTCAACCATGATCTGCCGCGAGAGAGTCTGGATATCGGTGTGAGATATTGCAAAGAGGAATGTATACATGACATTTTGCCATTCCGGGGGTCTCAGGCCAAGATCCTGGTAGATTTTCGCAAAATTGAGAGAATCATTCATGTTCTGCAAAGAGGAGGTGATTTTTCCGAAATATCTCTGGAGCATTTCGTCAGTCGGGTTCTTATTGATGAGTTCAAGGTACCCCGAGAGTGAAAAAACTGCATTCTGGATTTCATCGAGGGTGATTGTATTCAGGAGGTTCAGCTTCTTTATCGCACGGGCAAGCGCCTCTTCAACAACCACCCGCTCTGTGATATCCTCTGATATGCCAAGCAGGTATTTCGGTTCACCATCGCCCGTGGTAATCGGGATCTTCTTGGTATGGAGGATCCGCATGCCTTTCTGCCTGGTCTGGATTGTTTCCCGGGGAACATCCAGGATATGGCCTTTGATGAGCACTTCCCTATCCTTGGATATGAAAAATTCTGCCTGATCCGGCGGGAAGAAATCGCAGTCGCTCTTTCCGTACATTTCCTCCCTTGGGACTCCGAGAAGTTCTTCCCCAGCTCTATTGAATCGTACGAAATGTAAATCACGAGCACTCTTGACAAAGATCATGTCAGGAATATTCTCAATGATTGTATCGAGGAATTTTTCATTCTCCGACAGTAATGCCGCGATCCGCTTTCGTTCTTCTATATCGGCATGGAGCTGCAGCACCTTGCTCTCGAGCTTTCGGAAGAGAACCTCGTTATACTGCCGGAGAATCTCCATCTCGTCCCCAAGCGGTCTCTTTACGGGTGCGGTCTCTCCTCCCATTGCTTTGTGAGTGACTTCCTGCACAATCTGAGCGAGGACTTCAGGTTTCTGGGGTTTGACAAGAAAACGTTCTGCACCCAGGCTCATTGCGAATTGCTCATCCCTCGGGTCAGTATACGTTGCGGTATAAAAGATGAAGGGGATCTGATTCAAATGCGGATCGGCCTTCCATTGCCGGCAGAGTTCGAATCCATCCATGACCGGCATGAGGATATCTGTAATGATGAGATCTGGAGTATT
Source organism: uncultured Methanolinea sp. (assembly GCA_964401215.1). Taxonomy (GTDB): domain Archaea; phylum Halobacteriota; class Methanomicrobia; order Methanomicrobiales; family Methanospirillaceae; genus Methanolinea_A. The sequence continues at coordinate 7,943 of CAYNXS010000008.1, forward strand.
CTTTCTTGCCGCTTCGAGTGCTTCCAATCCGTTCCTTGCAGAGACAACCGAAAAACCGTATCCCTTGAGAATCGATTCCAGGAGGTAGATATTCGCGACAATATCATCGACGATCAGGATTCGTTTCATCCGTCTCTCACCCGGCATCCCGCCATGTCAGGTATTCTTCAATCTGTGCAACAAATGTTTTTGGATTAATCGGTTTTTCGATATATCCAGTGCATCCTGCGGAAAGAGCTTTCTCACGATCCCCCGCCATGGCATATGAGGTGAGTGCAACGATGGGAGTTCCTGCCAGCTGGGGAAGCGTTCGCAGTTCGCGGGCGGTTGCGTACCCGTCCATAACCGGCAACTGGATATCGAGCAGGATGAGCCCTGGTTCCAGTTCGGTGGCCAGGTTGACCCCCTCTCTCCCATCCCGCGCCCGAACCACGTCGTGTCCCTGTGCCTTGAGGATATAATTCACAAGGTAAAAATTCTGGTCGTTGTCCTCAATGTAGAGGATTTTCATGGGGTATTTTGCCTCCTGTCAAGTGGGATGGTGAAGTAAAAGGTGCTCCCTTTTCCATATTCGCTCTGTGCGTAAATAGTGCCACCCATCATATCAGCGAGTCTCTTTGAGATGGAGAGGCCAAGCCCGGTCCCTTCATACTGGCGGGTAAGACCTGTGTCGATCTGGCGGAATGGTGTGAAGAGTTTTTCCATATCTTCCTCTCTGATGCCGATACCTGTATCAGTCACACGGATTTCTATCTCTTCTCCTCTTCGCAATAATTCAAGCCTTACCACTCCTGTTTCTGTAAACTTGATGGCATTTGAGAGGAGGTTGAGCAGCACTTGTTCAACCCGACGGCTGTCACCCCGAACCTCGCCGACGCCAGCCGCGATGTCGGATTCGAGCATAAGGCCTTTTTTCTCTGCCAGCGGGGTTATGGTCCGGATAACCTTCTCGACAGATTGTCTGATGTTGAAGGGTTCGTGTGCCAGTGTCAGCTGACCTGCCTCGATCTTCGAGATATCCAGGACATCATTGATAAGGGCGAGCAGGTGGTCTGAACTCTCGGATACCATGGCGAGCTGTTTCTTCTGCTCCTGATTCAGGGGACCTGCCAGTTCCTGGAGGAGAATCCCCGAGAACCCTATGATGGAGTTCAGCGGTGTTCTCAGTTCGTGAGACATCGTTGCGAGAAATACCGACTTGAGACGATCGGCTGATTCGGCGGCCTCCTTTGCCAGGGCAAGTTGATGTGTGCGTTCTTCAACAAGATCTTCAAGGTGATCGCGGTATTCCGAGAGCTCAGCGAGTGCCTTATCCTTCTCATGTCCCTCTTTCCGTAACCTGTCAACCATTGCCCTGAAGGAGCGTGCGAGCACCCCTATCTCACCGGTACTTCTCGTGTCTATCTCCTGGTTGAGGTCACCTGTCTCGGTGATCTTCCTTGTGGTTTCTGTCAGGCTGGAAAGGGGTTTGATTACAGTGTGATTGAGTATGATGATGGTGATCACGCTGAGGAGCACGAGTGCTATGAGGACAAAAAGGAGGATCATCTGAATTGACTGGTTGATCTCATGCTCCACGGAACTGAAGGGGATGAAGATGCCGATCTTCCAGCCAAGTTCCGGCGATGTATAATGGACAAGATACGTCTCGTTGAGAACGATCACTCCCTCTTTCACGGTCAGAAACGATACGGTCTGGTCACCCAGGATGCTGCTGATATTTCCAAAGAGGTTTGATGAATTCCTCGAAGCGAGGATCATCCCGTTCTTATCAGCGAGGATCATCTCCTCCTCATCTCCAACAGCAAACTTCGTGATGTAGTTTGTCAGGCTCACAAGCGTGATATCGGCACCCACAACCCCGTACGGGTTACCACTCTCGTCAACGATAGTGGTTACAATACCGATATTGACATCAGGTGTGGTTACTGCCTGGTAGGGTTCTGTCACCATCACCTGTCCCGGATTCTCCATGGCAAGGACATACCATGGACGTGTACGGGGGTCATATGCCGTTGGCCTGGCTCTCGGAAAAGCCCTCACGAAGGCTCCGTTTTCCCTCCCCATGTAGACTGAATCGACGTATGGGTGCGTCAGCTGGTAATCTTTCAGGATCCTGATGATCTCCTGCTCCTGGAAACCTATGGAATACTGGAAAGTATCCTCCGATGCATTCAGAAATCTGGTGAACGCTGAATCGTCCCTGAAACGGACATCCTGATTGATCGACAGCTCATGTACATCATACTCTACTCCGGAAATGAAACTTGAGATGGCAAAATCGATGTGTTGTAACTGGTCGATATAATGCCCGGATACCGTGTTAAGATTCTGCTTGTGGAGGGATGCAGGGAGCACCCCTCCGATGAGAACCAGTACAAGGAGCGCAATTAAGAGATAGAGAAGCAGGACCCTTGACTGGAGTTTCATCGGTATGGGTAGTATTTAAATGACCGGTGATAATCGTTTTGGACTCTGCAACAAATATCCGGGGCGAATTCCAAATTGTCCGAAGGGACCCATTATCCCGTTCCTGATTCCTGGTTCAGGTGAGAAAAAGTAGCAGGTCACATAAGGGGACTAATGAGGATAGTGTGAATTAAAAAAAAGCGAAAAAAATAATCAGATGGTCTTTTCTGCTTTTCGCCGATCTTTTTCGCGGTATCCTTCGGCAAGGAGTGTTGTCACGTTCTTCACAGGGCGGTCAGTATGCTCGGAGATATGGAACTCGCAGAAAGGACACGAGCTGATGACAAGATCCGCACCTGTCTCTTCGATAGCTTCCCTGCGTCTCTCGGCAAGTGCTGCTGCTTCCTCTGGTATTCCGGAACGGACACCCCCACCAGAGCCACAGCATATTGAAGGCATCTCGACAAGGTCTACCACCTGGGTTATTAATTCCCTGGGAAGGTCGCGTATCCCCTGCCCGCGCAAAAGGTGACACGGATCATGGTAGGTTGCCTTGAATGGAAGCCTTGCAGGAGGTTCGATCCCGTACTTGGTCAGCAGCTCGTTGATGTCCATGACACGGAAGGGGGTCTTGTAATCGTGTTTCAGTGTTGACCCGCAGCCGGCGCACATCGTGAGGACAGTGTCGATCTTCCGGAAGACAAACGTATCGATATTCCTCCTCATCAGGGTGTCCAGAAAATCCACCTGCCCTGTCCGAATAAGCGGGGAACCGCAGCACACCTGCTCCTTCGGAATGATGACGCGGATGCCATTTCTCTTGAGCACCTCCATGGCATCGAGTGCGGTCTTCGATAGCCTGAGGTTATACATGCACCCTACAAAGAACCCGACCGTTGCTTTGACCGGCCCGTCCGGTTCGATGATCTCCGGTACCTGTTCAAGGAAGGAGGGTTCGGTACGAACAACGCTCCTTCCCGTCTCCCTGACCAGTTTCTCTACATCCTGGTGACGGGGGAGGGTCAGTCCCTTCTTGTTCGCAAGAGCCCGGAGTTTCTCGATCGCTTTTCCGGGGATCTGGATGTCTTTTGGGCATACCTTCCAGCAGGCCTGACATGAGGTGCATGTGAAGAGACCGGCCTTGACCGCTTCAGTCACCCGGTCCCCGGAGTCACGCGGGTCGAGTGCAAGCCTCAAATCTTCCCTCATCGCGGTCGGCCCTGCGAAGGAGATCACCTTGAGAGCAGGGCACGCAGAGACACACGCAAGGCACTCGATGCAGCTCCGAAGCGGTTTGATAGCCTCCACGGCATCGGGACCTGGCATGACGAAGTCTTCCTTTGGCACGAGGGAAGATATCTCTGCGAGATATGGCTCAAGGTCTACCATCAAGTCTTTCTGGACCGGGAGCTGGAGTGGTTCGATGGTGATCCCGTCTCTTGCTTCTTCCATGCATGCGAGTACCGGTTCGCCATTCACCCTGACCGCACAGCTCCCGCACTGTCCGGACCCGCAGCAGTAGCGGTAGACAAGTGTCGGATCAAGCTCTTCGTGGATGGCATGCAGGAGATGGAGGACCCGGGCACCTTCATTGACCTGAACATGATAGGTCTGGAAATGGGGTCCCTGATCCTCCCCGGGGTCGAAGCGGAAGACCCTGACACTCATCTCCTTCATGTCGTTACCCCCTTCTCGATACCGGAATCCCTGAGATTCTGCCAGGTGTGACCATAAGGAGATGATTGTACATCCCATGCCTGAGTCACATCCTTCCGCACGTGCGCACCGCGGGATTCTTTCCGGAGCATCGCCCCCTTTACGACCAGCGATGCGGCCGTGAGCATGTTCTGCACGGTGCAGCATTCTGCGAGGTTGGAATTCCCGGTCGCTTTCAGGGACAGGGAGGAGAGGTGTTTGATCACCTCGAGTGTTTTTTCAAGTTCTTTTGCAGTCCGGAATATCCCTGCACCCTCCCACATTGCGACCTGGAGAGACCGGGCTACGGTTGTCGGAAGGACATTGCCATTGTAAAAGCCGGACAGTCTCTTCTCCTGTGCTTCGATCTCCTTCCTCTGTATTTTTTTAACCCTCTTCCTCGCCTTGCCGGCTGCTTCACCTGCCCTTTTCCCGAAAACCTGGGTATCTGCAAGGGCATTTCCACCCAGTCGGTTCGCCCCATGCACGCCGCCTGCCACCTCTCCGCAGGCGTAGAGGCAGGGAATCGTTGCCTGTCCATCGGGAGTTATCCTGAGACCCCCCATGATATGGTGGGCTGTTGGTGCAACCTCCATCGGCTCATCCCGTATATCCACGCCGAATTTGAGGAACTGCTCCAGCATGACCGGGAGCCTGCATTCGATCTGGGATCGGGAAAGATGCGTTACGTCCAGGTATACACCCCCGTGAGTTGTCCCCCTCCCCTCAAGAATCTCGGTTGCAATTGATCGGGAGACCACGTCCCTTGTGGAGAGTTCCATCCTATCAGGATCATATTTTGACATGAAACGCTCATTGAGTGCATTTTTGAGAATCCCTCCCTCGCCACGCACAGCCTCGGTGACCAGGCGACCCCGGGCATCGTAGGGAAATACCGCGCCTGTGGGATGGAACTGGACCTGTTCCATATCAATGAGATCTGCACCTGCCCGGAACCCGAGGGCGTACCCGTCTCCTGTTCCACTCGATGAATTGGTGGAAATATCGTAGATCCTCGTTCCACCCCCCGTTGCAAGCACGGTACTGTCGGAACGGACGGCGAGGAGTTCTCCGTTGCGATCAACACCAAGGGCTCCGGTCACGGTATTCCCGTCTTTGAAGAGGTGGATTACGGTTATCTCCTGGATGATTTCCGTGCCGGAAGACGCCAGCCGGTCCATGAGAGTTGCCATCATCTCGTGGCCGGTGCGATCACCGGCATAGCAGGTGCGGGGAAAACGCTGTCCGCCGAAGGGTCTCTGGGCAACTTCGCAGCAGTCAGTAACGTCGAATACTGCTCCCCATGTGAGGAGGTCTCTCATCCTGTCGGGAGATTCGTCTACGAGAATTCTCACGAGAGCGGGATCATTCAAAAAAGCCCCCCCTTTCATCGTGTCCTCGAAGTGGCCTTCGCAGGAGTCTTCCTGCCTGAGCACCGCATTGTATCCCCCCTCGGCCATCGTAGTACACCCGCCCTTTCCCGCGATTGTCTTGGAGAGAAGGATGGTTTCACCATAGCCGGATGCCTCAATTGCAGCCCGGACTCCTGCTCCCCCGCTCCCGATCACCAGCACGTGGCAATCCAGAAATTCAGCTGACCGCATCTTATTATAAGGTGGGTCATATACGTACATAAAGAGCTAGCAAAGGAAAGCGTGAGCCCAAATGAGGTTTTTGATGAAATTTGGCGGCACTTCAGTGGCCGACGGGCCCAGCCTCTCCCGGGTTGTGGATATTGTAAAATCCACATACCAGGCAGGGAACGAAGTCGTCGTGGTGGTCTCTGCACAGCGGGGGGTAACCGACCAGTTGATCACCATGGCCACGGAGCTTGCCGCAAGCCCTGATGCCAGCGGGATCGAACCATTCATCAACTCGCTGCGTGTGAGGCACGGCAAAGTCCTTCTTGAGTCAGCAGAGGACTATGCAGACGAGGTGGGCCTTCTCCTCGAAGATCAACTCTGCAACCTTGAAAGCATTTTAAAAGCGGTGCATAACCTGCGGGAACTCACTCCACGGTCCCGTGACTATATCATTACGTTCGGGGAACGGCTGAACAGCCTCGTGGTCTGTGCAGTATTCAGGCAGCACGGGCTGCCTTCCACCACGCTTGACGGATGCGAAGCCGGAATCATCACGACTCAGAACCACGGAGAGGCAATGGCCTTGCCCGAGAGTGAGGTAAAGATAAGGAACCGGGTCATCCCCATTCTCGCAGACACGATTCCCGTGATCATGGGGTTCATGGGCTGTACCATGAACGGAGTCGTCACGACACTCGGAAGGTCGGGCTCTGATTACTCAGCCGCAATCATCGGTGCAGCGATCGATGCGGACGAGATTCTCATCTGGACCGATGTGGACGGGATCATGACTTCCGATCCAAGGCTCATTCGCGATGCCAGGGTGATATCCTCAATTTCTTACCTGGAGGTCATGGAACTCTCCTACTTCGGGGCAAAAGTGATGCACCCCCGGTCAATAGAGCCGGCAATGAAGAAGAATATCGTGGTCAGGGTGAAAAACACATTCAATCCATCACACCCCGGGACTGCGATTGTAAGGGGAGAAACAAGGGACTCACGGGTTGTCAAGGCGCTCACGTATATCGAGAAGGTTGCCATGGTCAATATCTGCGGTGCACAGATGATTGGAAGGCCCGGCGTGGCAAAGGCAATCTTCAGTCTCCTTGCGGACAGGGAAGTGAATGTGATGATGATCTCCCAGGGGTCCTCCGAAGCAAACATCACCCTTGTAATAGAGGAGAGCCAGGAGCACACCGCGAGGGAAGCGCTCTCTGTCCTCGTGAACCAGGGAATGGTCAGGCAGGTCACCACCAACAGGGACGTCTGCGCCGTTGCAGTCGTGGGTTCCGGGATGGCGGGTGCCAAGGGCACCGGGGGCAGGATTTTTTCTGCGTTAGGACAGGGAGGAATCAACGTGATGATGATCACACAGGGATCATCAGAGGTCAATATCTCCTTTGTCGTGAAGCAGGAGGACGGTCCGAAGGCCATGCGTATCCTCCACGAGGAATTCAGGCTGTCAGAGGAGGACAATGAGTAAACCCAGCACCTATCGGCAAGCCGGTGTTGACATCAGTCTTGAGGGAAAAGCAATCTCAGCGCTCGTGAAGAATCTTTCATTCCGGAGGAAAGGGCAGTATTCCATGATCGGAAGCGTCGGCCACTTCGCCGGCCTGATCGATTTCGGCCCTCTCGCACTCGCACTCACCGTCGACGGTGTTGGAACAAAGATGCTTGTCGCTGATCGCCTCAAGGACTGGTCGACGGTCGGAATCGATTGCATGGCGATGAACGTGAACGACCTGTATGTCATGAACATGGAGCCGGTGGCCTTTGTCGACTATATCGCAACCGATCGTCTCTCTGTTGAGCAGATGGCACAGATAGGGCTTGGTCTCAACGAGGGTGCAAGGCAGGCCAATGTGAACATTGTCGGTGGGGAGACCGCAACCCTCCGGGGACTTGTGAACGGTCTCGATCTTGCCGGAACGTGCCTCGGGATCCAGGAGAAAGGAAACGTCATCGATGGTGGGAAGATCCAACCCGGTGACCTGGTCGTGGGGCTGCCGTCATCGGGTATTCACAGCAACGGCCTCTCACTCGCACGAAGAGTCGTTGAGAGTGAGGATGCATGGGATAAAACCCTCTCAAATGGCCGGAGCATCGGGAGGGAGCTTCTCCATCCCACTACTATTTACCACCAGGTGCTTGCCCTGACCCGGGAGACTGAGGTACATGGGATGTGCCACGTTACCGGGGGAGGGCTCCTCAATTTCTCGAGGCTGACGAAATTCGGGTTCGATTTCACAGATCCGCTCCCGCCACAGGAGATCTTTTCGTGGATACAGGATCACGGGAAGGTTGATACGGCCGAGATGTACAGGACCTTCAACATGGGCATGGGATATGCATTCGTAGTCCCGGAGGGGGAAGAAGGACACATCATCTCCAACGTCAGGGGAAGCAGGGTGGTGGGATGCGTAACCCGGGATCAGGGAGTCCGGTTAAAAGGACTCCCGGTCAGTTGATTTATTTCCCGGCGGATGCATCTTCACCGGATTCGTATTCCACTGCAGTGATGGGAAATATCCTGGCCTTATCACCAAGAATTGCAGAATTTCCTGTGGGATCATCTATCCGAAGCGTGACTGAGAGATTCCCTTCCTTCACCTGTGCGATTTGTTCCCGCAGGTGCCCGGCGTTTTCGAGCTCAATTGGATCTTCCGTCCATCGCGCTACGCTCGCGATTACTGCATCGATCCTGTTCAATACCCCCTCGACATTCGAAACAAATCCCTCACATGCCGGGCCTGGATCGACCTGAACACCGAACTCAGGGATGCTGATTATGCCGTTCATACTCCGGATAACCCTGGTATTCAGGTCATCAGGGGATGAGATGAGAAGTTCCCACCGGGACGGCTCGGCATTTTTCAGGAGTTGTGTGTCAACAAAACGGTACCCGCAATTCATGCAGCGGGCTGAAATGATCAGGATACCGGAAAAATAGGGGATATCTTCGGTCTGGTAAAGGTATTCTATCTCTGTGCTGCAGCCAGGGCAGGGACCTGGGACCACCTGCCGCACTCTTCAGCTGACCCCGCCGATCTTGTCCCGGGATATCTTCACTGAATTCGGGGTGATCACGACGTACCTCTGGTCTCCAAGGCCGATGATGTCGCCGTTGACATCCTTTGCCACTTCCTTGAGATCCTTGAGGACCCTCTCGTACATGATCTTGTCCGCTTTCAACTTGGCGATGTCCACGATGACAATATTCCCGTTGTAAATTTCATCCTTGACCCGGGGACTGTCCTTGATATCTCCGACAGTCGCGATCTTGACGAAGAGTGCCGGGGCTCCTGCTTCTGCCTCTTCAAATGCCTCGAGGTCGAGGTCCATATAATCATCTTCGGATGAAGGTGAACTCTTTCCAAGAAGGGTATCCAGGAATTTTACCATAGGAAAATTGTCTATTGTCATTTATTTAATAGTATCTATCTAAAAGTCAATATTGCCTGTCCGGAAGCCCTGATTTGACAATCGAGTGTTCATTGTGCGGAAAAAAAGTGTTGGATCCATCAAAGTTCGAGCAACCATACTTCATCCCCCACATAATAATGGGTCTTGATCACCTTCCCGGTGGATTTCTCCCGCATCTCCCCTGCATCAAAGAGGGCAATTCCGGTTGCTATCGCCTTTCCGTGCCGCTCTTCAACCACCTGGACCGGCCTTCCTGCTTTGACATCGTCGGAAATGTAGGTGATTCCCGGGCGCATCACGTCAGCCCCCTTGATTACAAACGGCACAGCCCCGGAATCCACAACCACTCTCCTTTCGGGTATAGGGTGCTCGAGAAGACCCTTCAGCGTGGGAAAGACCCATTCCCCTATGTGCATGAGGAGAGGTTTCTTATCAACGAGGTAAAGCATTATCCCGGCATCCGTTTCGAGGATCTCTATCCTGTCTCTTGTAAAAAGGGCGGCAGAATCACCTATCTGCTCCGCAAGTCCTTCGATAAGCTCCTGTGCCTGGGATTTCCGTATGGTATGTCGTTTTTTTGCGAGTATTCTGGACATCTTTCCCTACGTTATCTTGGTGCCAGGCCCCAAAAACATTCTTCACACATCTGTGCCGTTGTAATCCGTGAATATCCTTGAAAACTGCTGGATTGCGGGGAGTGTTGCGTGGAAGAGTGTGAGCCCGACGGTACATTTAAGTATACGCGGTACGCACATATATTACCCCAAAGTGGCGGGAAGTGGGTACGATTATGACCAAACGGCCGTTGGATATTTTGGATCAGGTGCTGAACCGGCAGCCTGTCATCGTATCCCTCAAGGGCGGGAGGGAACTCCGCGGGGTCCTGCAGGGTTATGATGTGCACATGAACCTTGTTCTGGACAAGGCTGAGGAAATTGAGAGCGGGCAGGCCCGGAATGTCGGGACCCTCATCGTTCGGGGAGACAATGTAATTTACATTTCTCCATCCCCGGATTCGTTCTCGTCAACACAAAAATAGGGAAAATACGGGAAAAGGTGAACCATGTCAAAAGGAACTCCATCAATGGGAAAACGGAATCACAAGACGCACATTGCATGTCGCAGGTGCGGAAGTGTTTCTTACCACCTGCGTCACAAGACCTGCTCTGCCTGCGGATTCGGGAAGAGTACAAAGATCCGCGGGTATAAGTGGACCATGAAGAGACCAAAAGTCCCAACCCATTAAGACCCTCCATGTGCGGAATCGTTGGCATCAGGGATGCTGGCGGTGTTTCTTTTTCCATTTATTATGCGCTCTATGCCCTCCAGCACAGGGGGCAGGAGAGTGCTGGTATCTCCACGTTTGACGGGAGCCGGCTCTACAAACATAAGGGCCAGGGACTTGTAGCTGAAGTGTTCGATTCTGCGATTCTGGAAAGTCTCGAGGGAAATGTTGGCGTCGGGCATGTCCGGTATCCCACAACAGGGGCAAACCGTCCTGAGAATGCCCAACCCTTCAATTTTGCCCACCGGGATCACATCATATCGATCGCCCACAATGGCAACCTGGTGAACAGCAGAGAACTGAGGGAGGAATACGAATCGCAGGGCCAGCTCTTCTGCTCCACCACCGACACGGAGATCATCGCCAAGGTGATCACCGAGGAAATGTGCAAATCGGGGGGCATCGAGGATGCAGTCCACCGGTGCATGAGAGTCTTGAAAGGGTCGTATTCCGTTGTGATGATGATCGACGGTGTCCTTATCGGGTTCCGCGATCCGCTCGGTATCAAACCCCTCTGCATCGGGAAGGCGGAACAGGGGCTTGTCATTGCATCGGAGAGTGTTGCCATCGATGCCCTCGGAGGCAGGTTCCTGCGTGATGTCGCGCCGGGAGAGATGATCTGCATCGATGACCAGGGAATGCGGAGCACGCAGATCGCGGTCTCCCAGAGGAAGGCACACTGCATCTTTGAGTACATCTATTTTGCCCGCGCCGATGCGATCCTTGACGGCGCCCTTGTCTATGATGTACGATTGAAGATCGGTGCAAAACTTCACGAGGAAGCCCCGGTCACGGCAGATTCGGTGTGCACGGTTCCTGATTCAGGGACGGCATACGCTATAGGGTACTCGGAACGGTCGAAAATCCCGTATGTCGAGAGCCTTCTCAAAAACCGCTATATGGGCCGGACCTTCATCATGGCCACCCAGACCGAGCGCGAGATGGCTGTCCGTATTAAACTGAATCCCATCAAGACTCACCTTGATGACAAGTCCATCGTGCTCGTGGATGACAGTATCGTGAGGGGAACCACATCCCGGAGAATCATAGGGATAATGCGGGATGCTGGTGCACGGGAGATCCACATGAGGATTGGATCTCCGCCTATCAAAGCCCCCTGTTACCTTGGTGTCGATATGCCCACCCGGGAGGAGCTGATAGCGAGTGACAAGGTCATGGAAGAGGTGAGGAAGAGGATCACCGCAACATCCCTCCACCATATCTCGATCGAAGCTCTTGTAGAGGCTATTGGGATCGACAGGGGGAACCTCTGCACGGGTTGCCTTACCGGGTGTTATCCCGTGGAGATCCCGGGTGAGCAGAACAGCACGCCTGAAGTTGATTACCTTGATGGGACCTTCCAGTCAAGGCTCGAATCATTCGGGTCCTGAAAAATCCTGGCATCATCCTTTTTTGCCGTGCGTACCTGTCCGTGGCTTTTCTGAGCATCAGCAGGAACGTGGGTAAGCGTGCGTTGCGTGATGAGACGAAGAATATAGCGAGGGATGGATTTGAACCATCGATCTACGGGTTATGAGCCCGTCGGGATATCCTGACTACCCCACCTCGCTTCCGAAAATGCAGGGTTAGTATTTCGTTTTTCTGCAGTGATATAGTTTACCCCGTCATGTGGCAGATTGGCAAGCAGGAGCAGTGATTATCTGGTCTTATTTCCATACAGAATCAGTATGGAAGATGAGGAATTACAGCGGATCAGGGAGAAGAAGCTCCGGGAGCTTGAAGAGAAACTGCATGCTCCGCGCAGGGATGCCCCTGCCGCGAAGGTGATCCTCGTGGACCAGGTGAACTTCCGAAAGATCCTCGGAGAGCATCCCCGGCTTGTCGTGGATTTCTGGGCTGAATGGTGCGGGCCATGCCGGATGGTAGGTCCAATCATCGAGGATCTCTGTCACGAGATGGCCGGACAGGTCACTTTTGGGAAGTGCAATACTGATCATAACCAGCAGCTTGCGGTGCAATTCGGCATCTCGGCGATTCCGACTATTCTCATCTTCAGCAATGGGCAAATGGTGGATCGTATCACCGGTGCCTATCCACGGGAGGCCATCCGGTCCAGGATTATCCGTGCATTCACTCTGACTGCCTGACACTCCTGGCAGAAGCTCCCCCATCACAACCATATTAAGAGCGGCAGGAATATCACTGTACGCGATGGCAAAAACCCGGATAATCGTGGGACTCTCCGGTGCAAGCGGCATTCTCTATGGAATACGGCTGCTTGAGGCTGCAAGGGAGCTTGGTGTTGAGACCGATCTCATCATGACCGAAACCGCGACCGAGATGATCGAGATTGAAACATCACTTGGCCCGGAACAGGTCATCAGGACCGCTACAAGAGTCCATCAGAGTGATGATTTCACCTCACCGCTTGCATCAGGGGGTTTTTCGCACCAGGGTATGGTGGTGATCCCCGCCAGCATGAAGACGGTTGCGGGAATTGCCTGCGGGTTCGCGGACAATCTCCTGCTGCGTGCAGCTGATGTTGCGTTAAAGGAGCACCGGCCGCTGGTCATAGTCCCGAGGGAAACCCCCCTTTCGGTGATCCACCTTCGTAACATGCTCACGCTTGCACATGCCGGAGCAGTGATCCTTCCTGCGTCTCCGGGATTTTATCACCGGCCTGGGGATATCCAGGGGCTCGTGGATCACGTCGTCGGAAAAGTCCTCGACGTACTCTCGATCGAGCATCACCTTTACCGGAAATGGCGTGAGGAAGATGGGAAATAGGTGAACTTGCCGGGAACAGGCCCGATTCCATTCTCACTTCCTGAATTGGTGCTCCAGCAACTGCCTGATCGCTCTGATCTCGCCAACCAGTGAGTCATCTGTTGGGTGCGACGTTCCCTGCCGTGCGGGTGTGCCCGTTGCGTCAGATGGCCCTGCAACGGTCCGTGATCTCCGGATGAGTGACCGGATGGTCTCCCTCAAGTCTTCCGCCTCCATGATACCTTCAAGAATTATCTCCGACCTTGCCTGCGCCGAGTACCCGGCAGTCTGGAGCTTGATCGATGAGAAGCCAAAATAGCGCATCAGGGGTCCCTGGTAGATGTCGATGTTCGTGATACGGTCGTAGGGAACGATCCCGGTCATCCGGAACCATACTCCTCTTTTCCAGGTAACTTCGTCATCTTTCAGTTCGAAAAAGATAGTGTCGTAGTATTTTCCAATCCAGAAGAAGTAAAAGCCGACAATAACCAGGAGCAGGACAACACTCCCTGCGAGGAACATACCGGATTCCGAGAAGAATCCGGCCAGGAGAAGTATCCCGCCAAACAGGATTATGAGTATCACGAAGATCACGTGATACATGCTCACCAGGCTTTTCTCAGGCTTAAAAGGATTAAACAAGGAGAATTTACCATTTTTCACAAAATGCACCTTCTGTAGATATGGTCCTGATCAAGGGATGGTTTCTGATATGGATGTCACAGAAGGATAAATATTGTGTCGGATCATTTGATTCATTGAGGTACCGGGGCTTTTCACCCTGGTGTATCACCCGGTTCATTCTCATCTCACAAAATTAGAGAGAGATGAACCCGGGATTCACGGAGGCGGTTCTTGGAGAGGTATGAGGTCATCATCACCGGAGGAGGGCCAGCGGGCCTTTTTTGTGCGAATACCTGTGCATCTTCCGGGAAAAAAGTGATGATCCTTGAGAAAATGCCCTCATGCGGGAGAAAACTCCTTATTTCGGGATCAGGCCAGTGCAATATTACTCATGCCGGAGAGGTCTCTTCATTCCTGGGTCATTATGGAGAGCACGGCAGGTTTGTGAAACCCTCCCTGATGCAGTACTCAAACCGCGATCTCATTGCCTTCTTCCAGGATCACGGGCTTGCGATGGACACCGTGGAGGGGGGGAAGGTATTTCCTGGAACAAGGAAGGCATCTGACATCCTGAAGATCCTTCTTGACGAATGCACGCTGCATGGTGTGGAGATCCATTGCAACGAACCGGTGCTCTCCGCACATGACAGGAACGGGCGTTTTCTGGTGACCACCAGCAAAAATGAGTATTGTGCAGACACCCTTGTCATCGCGACCGGGGGGGCTTCCTATCCCGCCACAGGGTCCACCGGTGACGGGTATACTCTTGCCAGGGCTATGGGGCATCGCACCACCGGCATCCGACCGGCGCTCGCAGCAGTTCTGGTCAGCGATTTCCCGTTCGGGGACCTTGCGGGGATGTCGTTCGAACACATTCCCATATCACTCTATCATGATGGGAAAAAGGTCATTCAGCACCAGGGAGATCTCCTCTTCACCCATACCGGGCTATCAGGCCCGGGAATCCTTGATATTTCGAGAGATATTTTTCCCGGGGATCTCATCAGGATATCATTCCTTCCCGTGATGGAGCCCGAACAGGCAAAGGGCGCCATCATTGATCTCCTTATCGGAGGGAAAGGAATCCCTGTGGCAAAAGTGATAAAAGGCCTCTCGCTCCCGGAAAGGCTTGTGAAACGTATCCTCGACCAGGCGGGGGTGGTGAGCGGTCAGACCTGTGCCCACCTCACGAAAAACGGCCGGAATTCACTTGCATCGATGATCACCGGGTATTCTTTCCCGGTACAGGCACTGGAAGGATTTGAAAGAGCGATGGTGACGAGGGGAGGTGTGGCACTCGAAGAGATCAACCCAAGGACCATGGAATCGCGTCTCATCCCGGGGTTGTATTTTTCCGGTGAAGTGCTTGATATAGATGGTGATACGGGGGGTTACAACCTCCAGTTTGCATGTTCATCAGGAGTGGTGGCTGGAAGAGGTATTACGAGGAGGGATAGCGATCCGTAGATCCTTGCATCAGCAGCGATCAGGATTCACTTTCAGAATAACCGGATCCAGGTGCTTATATCCTTATCCTGAAAGAATACACGATCACAACAGCCAGGGATAAAGGAGGACATGCCCATGGATGATAGAATGCTTGAGGAGAGAGAGATCAGGAACAAGACCATGGGTCAGGCCGATTCTCTCCAGCAGTTCTTCCAGCGGCCCCTCTTCCTCTCGCTTACTATCGGGATACCGTTCTGTATATTCAAGATCCTCTTCGGGATCACCGCTGTCCGGGTGGCTGCGTCTTCCCACCAGGGGATTTTGGAGGCTTTTGGCTGGATTGTGATACTCTGGGCAGGAACCGATATCGTGATGAATGCAGGACGGGCATTGTTCGATCTCCTGAAAAAACCCGCGCCATTCGAATACTGTACCATAGCCCAGATAGGGGTATACTTCCGGATGCCGCTGGTCTTTCTCGCGGTGGACACCCTCCTCTCGTTTATGATAATCTGTACCATGCTCTGGTCTGGCTGGATCACGCATCTTACTCTCTGGGAAGCGTACCTCTGGTATGCAGCAACCACCCTGAACCTGATCAGCCTCTCCTCAGTCCTGCTCTACAATGAAGTCCTGAAGGTGCGATCATACCGAGGTGAATGAGCAGTTCATAGAAACCGTCATTCCTCCCTCTTCATGAGAGCATGCACGAATCTATAGATCTTCTGCTTATGTGAAATGTGGCGATAACGTGGCCATTGGCAGAGAGCACATGCATTTTTTACCGTTGCATACTGAAGTTCATACCCAGGCAGGCAACGATTCATGCACCCGACTCTCCGCATGATACTCAGGTTTTCACTCCCCTTTATCCTGGGAGGCCTTTATATCACGCTCCTTTTTCTCTCCCTCCCCGTGGAAAGGGCGCTCTTGCTGTCAGGCCTTATGGGTGCATATATCATACCCCCGGCGGGAAAAGAGACCATCATACCTCTCGGGGTGGCGCTCGGGTTCCCCTGGTGGCTCATCGGCACATCAATGGCGCTCCTCGATGTTCTCGCGGGGCTCTTTATGGCACTGAACTTCGAACTGGCCTACACGATCCCCCTTCTCGGGACATGGATAACCAAATTCATGAATCATGGCCACGCCTTCTTATCACGCCGGCCATGGCTGAAGAAATTTTATTTCACCGGGATCGTGCTCTTTGTGATGTTTCCCCTGCAGGGATCGGGCGGGATAGGTGCCTCCCTGGTTGGGCGATTGCTGGGGATGTCAGGAAGAAATGTGCTCATCGCCATTACAATCGGAGCATTCCTGGGATGTTATCTCATCGCACTGGGGGCTGAATTTGTATGGGACCTGATCATTGCACGACCCATCCTTGGAATCGGGGTTGCAATTGCGGTAATTGGAGCAATCATTGCTGCGTACCTTGTATATCGGAACAAAATGCCCAAAGAGGAGGAGTGATTGGATGCCCACACTCTTCATGGCTTCTATCCTGCTCTGTATCGGGCTCATTTTCCTCGTCAAGGGTGCAGACTGGCTGGTGAAAGGAGGTGCCGGTCTTGCAGTGAGATGGGGGGTTTCATCAGGATTAGTCGGATTCACTATCATCGCGTTTGGGACATCTCTGCCTGAATTCTTTGTCACCACCAACGCGGTCCTTATTGGGAATGATGACATCGGCATTGGCAATGTTATCGGGAGCAATTTTTTTAATATAGGCTTCATCCTTGCCCTCTGCATTCTCATAAAGCCTGAACCCATACGTGCGCCAGGATCAAGGCAGATTCTCTGGAAGGAACTCGGACTGACGCTCATTGCGACAGGGCTCTTTGTTGTCATGGCATACCGGGGAGTCCTCGATGTGTATTCGTCCCTGGTTTTTCTCGTTGTCTTCTCTTTAATCCTCCTTTATCTCAGCGTCAGGGGGAACGTTTTGCCTGAAGAAGGCTTGCAGACCCGTGGAAGACTGGATTATATACTGACAGGGGCAGGTCTTGCAGGGGTTATCGCAGGTTCATCCCTCTTCCTCTCGGGAGCAATCGATCTTGCAACACTATTTCAGATACCCCCGTATATCATCGGGTTCACGGTTGTGGCAGCAGGGACTTCAATTCCCGAGCTGGTCACATCTCTTGTTGCCATGTTCAGGGGATATGGCGGAGTGTCCGCAGGAAATATTCTCGGAAGTAACTATTTCAATCTCCTTTTTATCCTTGGTATCGCCGGTCTTTTCCATCCGGTTGCCATCACAGAACAGACGACGATCCTTCTTCTCCTGGGAATTTCACTCTGCCTGATTCCTATGTTTGGCTTACGAAAAGCATGGGCGATACGGGCATGGTCGTTTCTCGTGTTTGTGGGATACCTGTTCTATCTCACTCTTATCTACACCTGAAAAAAGAATTTACGAGGAGGTGTTCTCACCCATGCCTTTGTTGCTCCTGGTCTGGAGTATGAGGATTGCAAGGGCGGAGAGCGGGAGTCCTATGATGATGGGATCCATCGCATTCCAGGGGTAGAAGAGTACGCCTGCAGTCCCGAACAGGGCATTAGAGAGCCCGAATACTGCGGCGTATTTGGCATTCACAAAGAGCGCCCACAGGAACCATACCGCAGCACCCACAACGAGGCTCACTTTTGCTGCGTATGGATCGGGCTTCTTACAGTAAACGGCCACTGCAAACACAGGGAGGAATGCAGAGGCGCACAGGCCCATGAACATGGCGGTCGCAATCGCGATGATACTCCCCGGCATCAGGAATGCTACGATGACGCTCGCGACGATCATGACGAGCACTCCTGCCTGGTTTGCCTTCAAAGAGAGGGCACACTCGCGGCCTCTCCCCCAGAGATCGCATATCAGCGCAGTTCCCATGGTATGGAAGAGCGACGAGAGCGTTGACATCGCCGCCGCGAGGAGCGTAACCATGAAGAGGACCGTGAACCAGTCAGGCGTGGCCATGTTAATGAAGAGTGGGATGACGGAATCGACGTTTCCTCCGGCAGCGGCAACCGCGAGCGTTCCCTTGGTCTGGTAGAAATAGACGTTGGTGAGCGCACCGACAGTGAACGCCACACCTGTCATCATCAGTATGAAGGGGCCTCCCACGAGAATTGCCCGGTTCAGGGAGCGGTTGTCCTTTGCGGTCATGAACCGGACTACCAGCTGGGGCTGGGCCAGCACGCCAATCCCGACACCCAGGACAAGCGTGGTAACAAGGGTGAACCAAATGGGAGACCCGAGATCCGGCATCACGGTCCAGCCATTCATCCCCTGCTCGGCGAGTTTTACCGGGACAAGGTTTGCCATGCTGGTGAGCGCGTTGTGAGCGGTCTCGACCCCGCCGAGTATCACGTAGGTGAATACGAGGAGAATGGTCATTCCTACGAGCATAATCGCACCCTGAACCGCATCAGTGTACATCACGGCAATGAGCCCGCCAAAAATGACATAAATGGCAACGATAACCGCAAAACCGATCAGGGACACGGCATATGAGATCCCGAGAGTCTCCTTGATAAACTGGGCTCCCCCGATCAGCACCGCTGCGGTGTAGAGCGGCATGCCGATGATGATCACGAAACCGGATACGACCTGCATGAACTGGGATGAGTAAACCTTTCCCATGAGATCGGGGAACGTGACTGCTTTGAGGCGGGAACCGACCTCCCTGGTCTTCTTTCCGAATATGACGAAGGCAAGAAGGATCCCTACCCCGATATTCAAGACAGTGAGCCAGATAAGGCCCATTCCCAGGTTCGCTGCCTGGCCCCCGAAGCCGACTATGGCGGAGGTACTGATAAACGTTGCACCATACGAGAGAGCAATTACGACGGGGTGTATGTTTCTCCCTGCAACGAGATAATCCTCGGCAGCTCTGGTCTTTTTATATCCGATGTACCCCAGGCAGAGGATTATCACCAGGTAGATGGCGGTGATGACCGCCACCCAGAAGAGGCTTGCGGCCATTGATCACGCACCCCCGTTGTTCCAGTTCAGGAGTCCGTAGACGATGCAGGCAAGAGCAAGCGCTATGCAGAGCAGATACGCGATCCATATTTGCGGGTCAGGAATTCCAAGCATGAGAGAAACCTCCGGTAAACTCCAGGATTGTGCCGTTACACGGGGACCGGCAGCGTGGCGGGTCCCCTACCTAAAGGGGAAGAAGAAAGAAAACACG
This sequence comes from uncultured Methanolinea sp., assembly GCA_964401215.1. Lineage (GTDB taxonomy): Archaea > Halobacteriota > Methanomicrobia > Methanomicrobiales > Methanospirillaceae > Methanolinea_A. Next base: position 27,334 of record CAYNXS010000008.1, read on the forward strand.
CCGGCGTGACGAAGGACCGATACCTCAGGGGGCATGTGTGTTCGTTCCATCCGGGTTTACCTGATCAGTGTGGAGAATTCCCGCTATATATGCGTTTCTTATTTTTGCAGCACAACAGATAATCCCTGTAAGGCTCCAACGTTCTGGTGATCACAGGTGAACGGGATATTTCAAGGGCTCCACGGGACATTGCAGGAGGTGCTTGTTCACCGACTCGGTTGGTCAGATCTCCGGGAGGTGCAGTC
>CAYNXS010000009.1:0-15904 GCA_964401215.1 uncultured Methanolinea sp.
GGCAGGACCATGCGGTCCGGGACGGTTCCCATCTGGTCCACTGCCTCAAAACCGATGGTCTTCTGCCCTTCAAGCCTGAAAGGATTGACCGAATTGAGAAGGTACAACCCATGGGAAAGGCACAGCTCGTGCACCATCTCGAGAGCCCTGTCAAAATTTCCCCGGATGGAGATTACTTTCGCACCATGCATCAGGGCCTGGGCTATCTTCCCGAGTGCAACCTTCCCTGAAGGGAGGAGAACTACTGCCGGGATGCCTGCTTTTGCCGCGTAGGCTGCGAGGCTTGCCGATGTGTTGCCGGTGCTTGCGCAGGCAACCGAGGCTTTCTTCAGCTGGAGCGCCATGCTCACCCCGACAGTCATCCCTCTGTCCTTGAATGACCCTGTGGGATTCATTCCCTCATGCTTCGCATAGAGGTGAGGGAGCCCGATTTCCTCGCCGATACGTGAGAGGTGATAAAGCGGGGTCCCCCCTTCATGGAGCGACACGGGGGAGATCGAGACCGGGAGGATCTCGCGGTAACGCCAGACCGAGAGTGGTCTCCGGTTCCATTCATTCCTGTCAACGCTGAGGGAATCGAGGTCATATTTGACGGCAAGCAAGTGGCCGCAAGAGGTGCAGTTATAGACAATCTCGTCGGGCGGGAAGGTTTTCCCGCACTCTACGCACACGAGATGGAACATGGATACTAGGTGTGCACTTCAAGGGGAAAAAGGAACTGTCCCTGATGGAAGAGGGTATTGTGAAATGATATAGAATGTGTGAAGTGAGTCGATTGCTGAGATAGGGTAGTGAAAAAGAAATGGCACAACCTGGAAGATCTATTCCTTTGTAATATGATCAGAGGGTGAGGAGAGGTCATCGCGCCTGTCCCTGTTCACGGGAAATGCCGCGCGAATCCGTGCTACATACTCGCGGTCGAGATCGCAGGAGTGGAGTTCCTCCCTCCTTCCGGCATGAAAGAGGAGACCTCCGGCAGGATCAGCCACCATGGAACCTCCCGCATAGGAGTCTACAGGGGTAATGCCCGTAGGGTTGATCCCTGCGATGTAACACTGATATTCGACCGCCCTTGCCCGTATGAAGAGCTCCCAGTGCTGGAGCCGGGATTCCGGCCATGCGGATGGAACCAGCACTGCCTGGACCCCAGCATCAGCATACAGCCGGAAGAGGGATGTGAACCGCAGATCATAGCATATCGCGAGACCAAACTCCATCCCGGCGAGGGAGAACGTGGAAATGGTATCTCCCCTGCGATACACCTGATCTTCGCATGCAGGTGAGAAGAGATGGCATTTTGAATATGTGGAGGAAATCGCTCCGTCAGCGGTCACCACAATACAGGTGTTAAGGGGGAGCGTTGCTGTTGCCTCCCTGAATGATCCCAGGATTGCAATGGAATACTCTTCTGCGAGCGACCGGAGCCTGCGCACAATCGGCCCTTCAATTCCCTGGACATGCAGGGTAGATTCAGGATCCCAACCCGTGGCAAACTGCTCGGGAAAACAGATGAGGTCTCCTCCCTCACGCGATGCCCGTGCAATGCATGGCTCCACCTTTTCCAGTGTTGCATCAGGGTCCTCCCACACGCTCGCAACCTGGGCGCAGAAGAGCTTCATACCATTGGTGTGGGCGGCGGAGGTATTTTGATATTTCCTGCGGGATCCCTTACCTTTCCTCGCCAACACCAAACGATGTAAACCTGGTGAGAGAGTACGTCATCGTGAAAAATTGATGACATAGCGGTGAAAAAAAAGAAAATTTACTCGTAAAGGACCGTCTCATCGACCCGCTTGTAGGAGGCAAGCTCCTTGGGTGTGAAGTGTATTGCAATCTCGCGGGAAGCGCTTTTTGGGGAATCGGAGGCATGAATGACATTTCTCCCGATATCCATCGCAAGATCACCGCGGATCGTGCCGGCTGCCGCCTCGGCAGGGTTTGTGGCACCGACGATTTTTCTTACCACAGCTGCAGCGTCTCTGCCTTCCCATACCATGAGGAAGCAGGGGCCACTCTCGATATAATGTCGCAGCGAAGGGAAGAACGGCTTCTCGAGATGCTCCTTATACTGTTCCATCACCCGTTTTTCGGGAAGTTTCTCCAGTCGTGCAGCGACCAGTTTGAAGCCTTTTTGTTCCAGCCGCGAGACCACCTCTCCGATAAGTCCCCTGGCCACTCCGTCAGGTTTGACCATCACAAAGGTACGGTCCATGACCTGGTTACTCCTTTCCCATGGCCTTTCTTCCGGCCTGGGTCCAGGGGACCCTGCGTGAAGCCCTGCCAAGGCGGTAGTTGTTCTGGCACTTTGTGCTACAGAAATAAAAGACAGTCCCGTCTTTTTTCACGAACATCTTGCCCGTTCCGGGCTCAATTGCATTCCCGCAGAAACTGCAGTTTCTCTGTTCGACCATTATCCCCTCATCTCCGGGAGAGCTTCTTGGCCTCGCGTTCGGTCTCCAGCAGCATCAATACATCCCCCTCCCGGATTGGTCCGACTGTATTGCGGGTGATGATCCGGCCTTTGTTGTTGCCGTCAAGGATCCTGCATTTCACCTGCATGGCCTCCCCGTGCATCCCGGTGGAGCCAATCACCTCGATAACCTCTGCGGGGGTACCCTCATCTGCCATGGCCAGTTCACGCTCTCAGATCGCTAACCTGCTTTACGATCTCATCGATCATATCTTTGGCTTTTCCCGGCTTGACAATAGCAGCAGCAGCAGATCCCACGTCAAGGCCGCTGGCGGTGCCGATATCGTTCTGCTTATTGATGAAGACGAATGGTATTTTCTTCTCCTCGCAAAGCGGCGGAAGGTGCATCACGATCTCTTCCGGCTCCACATCAGCCCCAATCAGCACAAGCGAGGCAATACTGCGCTCAATTGCCTTGGTCGCCTCGTTGGATCCCTTCTTGATCTTGCCCGTGTCCCTGGCTACCTCCAGGGCTTCAAGGGCCTTGTTCTGAATCTCTTCAGAAACCTGGAATTTCACGTATGTCTTTGCCATAACTCACCTCATTCAGGAGTAGCGTTCTCCCTCATCACTCATCAGTCAGTGACGACGATGTAGCCATATCATTTCGACAGGTGCGAACATAAAGGTTTGGAAGAGCACGGTTTTCCTGGATTTTTTTAGGCCGAAATCAGGCAGGAAGGGAATAAATCTGCACTCCCCCGCGATCGTAGAGTATGGGCAATCCGGCATCGCTTACCCGAACGGTGTATCGTTCCCGTTCAAGCTCCCCGACATAGATGTGGGTGGCATTATAGGTCCTCATCAGGGATTCGGTCATGTCTGGCTGTTCATACATGGTCTTCACATCTGCCATCCTCCTGCCATACCAGCCGTCCCCTTCATCACGCCACATGAACTCATGGAACGACCAGCCGATCACCGCAGGTATGCCGGTGAAGGAGGACACCCGCGAATAGTAGGTATAGTCACCTCCCTCAGCCTCAACGAGGCCGATATTCCCGGGAATGGTGCGCAGGAATGTCACTGCCTCTGCATCACCCGGGTGAGCGCTGTTCAGATAGTCGAGCCCGTCGAGTGAAGCCCCACGGTATGGGGAATCAAGCGGAAGCACCAGCGGTACTATGAGGAGCGCCATTGAGACTGCGACCAGCGCAACCCGGGATACCCATCGCGGAAATGACAGCGTCCCTGTCTTGCTGTCGAGCAGGCGTGCGAGCATCGCAAGCGAAGAAGCCCCCATCATCAGCCATGCGGCAATATAGAACTTGAAAAGGGTGTTCATCCGGTAATAGGTATCGCCCATGTTATCCACAAGGTAGAACACTTCGCACATGATGAGAATGGAAAGGCCAAGGATGGCAACGATATCGGCGGAAGACCGGACTTTCCTTGTCACCAGATAGACGAGGGGGAGTGCTGCCAGTGCAGCAGCGACATATCCGATCAGAGCGATGGCGAACGGGAACACCAGGAGCCACGGGCGTTCTTTTATTTCGGGAATAAGGCAGATGATCATCAGGAACAGGAAGAAACCATGAACCAGCAGAAAATCAACGGGGTTCGTCGGGGTGTGGACAAGGCCAACGCCCTGGATGCCCCGTGTGTTCATCTGGAGGTAGAACGGCAGATATGCGAGAACTGCGATCACTGGCACACATACAAGGAACGCAAAGGGAGAGGAGGCAACTCGCCCAGGGTGAATTGGAAAACCTTGGAAAGCCCCCCCTCCGCCCCTTCTCACAATTGCGATGAGCCCGTCTTTTATTCTTCTGGATGTCACTACGACAATCTCCAGGACACCTGCATTCAGAGGGGCGAGTGTGCTCTTGCTCCGGTACCACAGTATCAGGCCGGTTAGCACAGTGGCAGGAGCATATACAATCACATCCCATGTATTGATGAGCGGCATGGAGCCGAGGCTTATCGCAGAGAGCAGGATTATACACATCCTGTCCCGCGAACCAAGCGTATTCCACCGGGTCCATGCATAGACCATCAGGAAGAGGAATAGCACCTGATTGAATATTCCAATGACATGGGGATGGACATCACCCCATAGGAATGAGAAGAGTGGATATTCATTGATCGTATTGGGAATAGTCCGTGTACTGTCCCAGAAGACCGATCCGAGGGTTTTTCCCTGGATGATCTGCCAGATGAAGGATGGGTTTACCAACAGGAATGTGGCGAGGGTAAGGAATGCATATCTCTTTGTCAGGAGCTGTCCGATCGCGTACATCATCATGGCAGAGAGGCCGAGGACGGTTGGAAGGGCCAGGTTAAACGTGATGTAGGAAGGCACCCCGCTTACAATCCCCATTACCCCGAACATCCAGTAGCCAAGATAATAGTAGACATCCAGGTACCCGCCAAGGAACCAGGGATCGAGTGGCGGGACCTGGGGCATTCGCATGATAGATGCCAGGAATGCATGGTCCATGAATTTTTCAGCATATGAAATGCTGGGATTCACGAAACGGACACTGATCATCGAGAAGAAGAAGAGGAGAAAGATGAATGCCCATTTCCCCTGCCCTTTCAATGCATTCCACGTGTATTCACCCCGCCAGGCTGCAGAGAGAAAGAGGATGACAAAGGGAGCCAGCGCCAGATACACTGGGAGCCTGAGAAGCCCGCAATACCAGGAGATGACGGTGAAGAGCAGGATTGATGAAGGGAATGAGACGGGATACGCGAATTCCCCGCAGGAATTTTTAAGGTATGGCCAGACAGCGAGATGCAAAAAGAACACGAGGAGAAGCCACGAAGAAACGGATAGGACCTGGATTTCATACCCTGTCAGACTTTATCCCCCCGAAACGCTTTTGGAGGGCATTTTTGATGCTGTCCAGGACCCACCCGCCGAAATAGTAAATAGAGACGATCCCGCCTATGGCGGTGATGAGGTTCTTGATAAGGTGGTCGATGACTGCGATCATGGTTGCCTCAGCGAAGGGAACACCTGCCAGAGTGAGAGTTCCTGCCATCGCAAGTTCGTAGGTTCCAACCCCGCCCGGGGTGACAGGTACTGCTTTTACCAGGTTTCCGACCACGATGGCAAGGACAACGACTGCCAGGGGTATCTGGTCCTGGAACATGAGCACCACGAACATGCACACCATGACATCCATCAGCCATATGACAATGGAACTAGCCGAGAGGAGCGCCACTGCCCGGAGCGAAAGAGAAGCCTCCCTGATCTGCTCGAGGAGAGTGAACAGGTACTGGATAATCCGGTTTTCTGAAGATAATTTTCCTGCAAAGAACAGGATCCCAAAAAAAACAACCCCTGCAACAATGGGGATAATAATCAGGGTATAGAACCAACCGGGAACATCAAGGACAAATAATAGGGCGACAGCCCCGAGCAGGGCCACTGTCAGGATATCAAATACCCTCTCGACAACAAGTGATGAAATACCCTTCGAGACCGGTGCCTGATGTTCATGCCCGAGAATGAATATCCTAACCAGATCCCCGAGCCGGGCAGGAACGATCAGGTTCGCAGTCTGGGAGACAAAGATACAGGCTGTTGAGAAGTTGACGCCAACCGGGATCTGGAGCGACGAGAGTATGCTCCTGTACCGGAGTCCCCTGAGCCACCAGGCAGCCAGGCAGACAATGGCAGCCAGGATAAGGTAATACCATATCGCATGTTCAATAGCGAGGAGAAGGTCATCCCATACAGAAAAAAGCATGAAAAAGATGATCCCCACCGCGATGAAGGTAGAGAGTGCAATGGTGCTAACCTTTTTCCACATGAAGTTGCCACCATAACCGCAGGATAGATCTCCCCATCGTCAACACATCATTTTTCCGGACCGTAGTCCCCCGGCCTTCCCTCCATCGGACCGGGAATTCCCTGATGCGATATCCGGCACGCTGTCCCCTGACCAGCACCTCGGTGTCCCAGAACCAGTGCGTATCCCGGACAGATGAGAGGAGGGGCAGGATTCGATCCCTTCGGAAGGCTTTGAATCCGCACTGGTGATCATAGATGGCACTGTGGAGGAACGTTCTTACAAGGAAATTATATCCCCTGCTTGCAATTTCCCGGTTCCCGCTCCTGACAATCCTGCTTTCCGGGAGAAGCCGTGATCCTGTTGCAACATCGAATCCATTCCTTATAGCCCCGATAAGTTCCGGGAGGTGGGAAATGTCAGTCGCCATGTCCACGTCATAATAGCAGACAATACCTCCCTTGGCTGAGTGGAAAGCCCGCGTAAGGGCCAGTCCCCGACCAAGCCGTTCATCACTGTGCAGGAGCCGCACTTTTGGATCACGGGTTTCCCATTCTTTCACCAGATTCGCGGATCCGTCCGTGCTTCCATCTTCGGCAATGATGAGTTCAAATTCTGGATCGATTGTCTCAAGGATCTCAATAGACAGGGGTATTGCCGCTTCAAGGCTCTCCCTGTCATTATACACGGGGATAACCGCTGAGAGATTCGGGCTTTGCATGTTCAGCCTGATACCCCCCTGGAGACCAGGTCAGCTACCTCTTCCCCTGCAACGACAGCACCATTCATGCTCCTCTCAGGGTAGTTAGGAAGCGAGAACATTCCCGCGAGATACAGGCCGTGTTCCTGGTAAGGAAGGATTTTTTTCCGGAAACCTACGGTATAAAGCGGGCCGGCATATGGATCGACTGCCATCCTGTGCCACCGGACAGCAGAGGAATCTACATGGAACCTTTGGCAGAAATCGTCCATCATCACCCGGTCAAGCCCGACAGGGACAGTTCCCTGGAAGTAGGAGGCAAGGTATACAAGGTGCTCCCCATACCTTTCGACAGGGACAAAGTTTGTATGGCCGATCACAGCACCATAGGGGGCTTTCTCTCTCATGTTAAGCCAGTATGTACCCGATGTCACATCCCTATCGAGGGACAGGAGCATGCAGGCAGCTCCCTGGTAAGGAATATGAAGGCTTTCAGGAAGCCCGGACCCTGCAAGGAGGTTGGGGGGTATTGTGGAGATGACGGAATCATACTGCTGCCCGTTTACGTTCCATGTGCCATGTTCCCGGGTGATTGAGGTTACAGGGTCAAGAAGCCGGATGATGCACTGCCTGCCTACGTGTGTGGTGAGTGCATCAACAAGCGTATGGAAACCTCCCTTGAGGTATCCAAGGCTCTCTCCCGAGATTCCCCGGTTCGAGCGTATTCCGATGCGGCTGATCAGCCAGGCCGCCGAGATATCATCCCTCGAATCCCCAAACTTACTGACGAGCAGGGGCTCGAAAAATGAATTATATGCACGCTCTCCTATCCTGCTGACAACAAAATCCCTGGCGGTGATATCATCGAGCGATCCTACATCCATCTTCCTGGACTGCAGTGTCAGGAGGCCAAGCCTCACTTTATCAGGGAACGTGAGAAGGGGGTATTTCAGTATCTCTCCGGGTGTATTGAGAGGGTATACGGTCCCTCCTGCGAAATACCCGCTGGTCCCTTTCAGCCATTCGAGCCGGTCTGAGATCTGAAGCGATTCCATGAGGGAAATGAGACGGGTGTCCCATGCAAAGCAGTGATGGTAGAATTCTTCTATGTGATAATCCCCGATTTCATAGGATGAAAGGCAACCACCGAGGGAGCGGCGTTTTTCAAATATATCGACCTCATGGTCTTTTCCCAGGTGATACGCTGCGGTAAGGCCGGTCAGGCCTCCACCTATGATGCAGATCCTCATGTGGAATACTCAGAATACATTGGGAAAACGGGATGAAAAAGGCTCCGGATTCAAAATTTCGCGGTTATATCAAGTTTGAAGGGAATTTGACAAAAGGAAAGTATTTGAACTCCCGCAAGAAATCATAATGTCCGAGGAGATACACGCATCTTTGGGTAATTTGTGGGCTGGTGGGGCAATAATATGAGGATTTTCTTCATTGGATTTGGTCAGGCAGGTGGGAAAATTGTGGATATGTTCCTTGAACAGGACAAGAAGCTTGGGCGGCGCAGTTTCAGGGGCATTGCAGTCAATACTGCCCGCACTGATCTCATGGGCCTCAAGCATATCGAAATGAAAGACCGCCTTCTCATTGGCCAGACCGTTGTGAAAGGTCATGGGGTTGGGACTGACAATGCTTCCGGTGCCAAGATCACATTTGACGAGATTGACAGCATCATAAGCGCAATCGATGTCAGGGGAACCCACGACGTGGACGCGTTCATGATCGTTGCCGGACTTGGAGGGGGCACTGGCTCAGGAGGAACACCAGTCCTGGCCCGTTCCCTGAAGAAGATCTACCGTGAACCGGTCTATGTGCTTGGTATTCTCCCTGCCCCGGAGGAAGGCCGTCTCTATTCATATAATGCTGCCAGGAGTCTTGCAACCCTTGTAAAAGAAGCAGATAACACCTTCATTTTCGACAACAGTGCATGGAAAAATGAGGGGGAAAGCATCAAATCCGCCTTCTCGCGCTTAAACGACGAGATAGTCCGCCGGTTCGGGGTGTTGTTCCGGGCAGGGGAGGTTGGCTCTGCCGGTATCGGCGAGATGGTCGTAGATTCGAGCGAGATCATCAATACTCTCAGGGGAGGGGGAATTACCTCTGTTGGGTATGCCATCACCGAAGTGATTACAAAGAACAAGAAAAAATCAGTGACGGGTTTTTTCAATGACATCAAGGGTACAATCCGGAAGAAAGAGGCAACGGAGGAGGTGCTGCTGGGCGAGGACAGGACGGCCAAAGTCATCTCCCTTGTCAGGAGAGCCATGCTCGGACGGCTCACACTCCCGTGTGATTTCAGCACAACGGAACGTGCTCTTGTCCTGGTCGCCGGGCCTCCTGATGAACTTGACAGGAAAGGTATTGAGAAGGCAAAGAGCTGGGTTGAGGAAAATATCGCAGGAGTTGAGGTCCGGGGTGGAGACTATCCCGTGAACAGCAATTTCGTCGCTGCAGTGGTGGTCCTGGCAACGGTTGGAAATGCGCCCAGGATCAAGGAACTTATGGAGATTGCCCGCACTACCAGGGATGATGCGTCAAAGATTGAGGAGAAACAACCCCTCTCATTTGAAGAGGAGATTGAACCATTGTTTGAGTGATCCACCATGAACAGGTATTCCAAGTGTTTTCTTGTGCTTGCCCTGTTATGCCTTTTTATACAGGGTGTTGCGTCCGTATCGGTAGGAAATATTGTCATCACCCCCTCGTCTGATCTGCTCTCTGGACAGACGCAGGTCAGGGCTACCTTTACGATCAATTTCCCCTCCACGGGAGGGTACACATTCGATGATGAGAACACCCTCCAGTTCTCAAGCGAGATGAACAATCCCACCTGGAACTATGCGATTATTAAGGATGGGATTGAGAACCCCTCCAAAACAGAGGTAGGTCAGAACGTAAATATCCACGGATTCGAACTCTCGTATAAGAAAGCCGAGATCTCTATGAAGGTTACTATGGAGGGAGTTGCTCCAACAGTCACTAATTCAGAAGAGAAGATTGTGTTTTCAGTCAGGGAACTCAACAGTGCAAGGGCAGTTATCAAGAGCACCGAAGTAATGAAGAAGAAGATGGTGATCAACCCGGCACAGATCCAGAGTTCTATCAGCGATACAAAGAACAGGCTGTCCGCATTGCAGGGGCAGATAGACCAGCTCGCAGTGTCTGGTATCGACGTATCGGCTCTCCAGCAATATTATAACGATGCGAGCAGTGCCATCCAGAATGCTGAGAAGACTTCTGACATCACAAAATCCTCTCAATCAATCACCACTGCAAATAACGCCCTATCTTCTGCGGAATCACTGGCCAACGAACTCGGCATACAGAAGACCATCAACGACGCGGATGTCGCGATGGGGGAGGTGAATGCCCTGATCACCGATTTCAAGGTGAACAGGAGCATGACAAGTGACCCGCGGGTGACCACGCTCATGCTTCAGCATGATTATGCAGCCAATCTGGTGAGCGAGGCCAAAGACCTGCTCTCAGAGAAAAAATTTGACGATGCGAGAGGAAAGGCAGATGAAGCAAAACAAAAGGTCGATGAAGCCCTGACACAGGCACGTGACCTGAAAAAATCCCTGGATGCGAGCCCTTTTGCGTCGATCGGAAACCCGTTTGCAGGGCTTTTCACTGGTGGAGTTTTGATTGCAATCGTCGTGATAATCCTTGTTGTGGTTGGGATAATTGGGGTCTATTTCTTCCGCAAGCGCCGGAAATGGGATGAACTTGGATAATTCTCCCCTCATACTTCTTTCCCCGTGGATCTTCCCGGTTCCCATTTTTTAAACGTATATGCAGTTACTCACAGGACGCCCGACAACGCTGCCGGGAATCTGCTCCCTTTTCCGTGGAGGATACTGGCCGTTCCAAGTACTCAAGAACGATACTTTTGCTCTTTTTTTTAGACAATAGCAACGGGAAAGGTCAATCCGGCTTTTTCATAGAGTCCCGGTCTGGTAAAGATATCGATGTTGATGCTTCCCATCTTTCCGTCCCGTTTCACATAATATTCAGGTATACGGTTCTCGTTATCGTAGATGGAGAACCAGTAAGAGAGCTTGTAGGTCTTCTTGTCGTAACCCTGGAGTGATGTGAAACTTGACTGATCATGGGTGATAACCATGTCGGGATTGACCTGGAATATGGTACCTTCATCAACACGTTTTCCATAGAAATGCATCGTCTCGTTCCATATATCCCCGTAGTAATACCAGGGGAGGGGCCAGTAATGTTCTGAAGCGATGACCACCGAGTCGGAGGCATCGATGAGCGCCATAACCTGTCGCATGTCCTCAGAGTTCTGTACCTGCACAATAGGCTCGTTCACGTCAGCCGGAATGAATGCCACATGCCAGGTCATCAGGATCAGAAACACGCACCCTGCAAGGGCAAAAACTGCCTTCTTCCTGCTCATCAGGTAGACAGCGATGAATATTGCAGGTATAAGCTGGTGGATGATGAGCCACGGCACTTTCTCTCCGATATAGGCATACGCGGCGAATGTGACCAGGAACCAGAGGACGCAGAAGAGGAAAAAGAGCTCCTTTTTGTCCCATGAAACCGGCGCCAGGTCTTTTCTCCATTCCCTTGGCCCGTCGTCGGCCGTCTCCGGCTGTCCCTTTCTTGTATGAATCCAAGCATTCGCTCGTGCTATCCAGCAGGGGATCGGGTTATGGCGGTCAGCGAACTGGAGCGTCCCGAAGAGTGCCAGGCCAAAAATTGGGATCTCATAGAGAAGAAAGAGCAGGATGTAGAAGAACCACGGTCCGCAGATACGGCACATGCCATGCATGGAAGCCCAGTGAGTGTACGCTTTGAATACTCCCGTCTCCAGGATCTCGGGATGGAATCCAAAGGATGAGTAAAAGATAGCCATGATACCCACCGCGATGAGAATCCCAAGAAGGATATCGCGCTTCCAGGTCCGCGGGAATGGAATATACCGCTTCCAGAGGAGGAAGATGCCGAATATGAGGATCAGAACCAGGAATAGGGGCATATCCTCCTTGAGACACATCCCTCCCCCGGTTGCCAGCCCGGCGATGAGTGCATAGATGAGTTTCCCCCGTTCGAGGTATGCAAGCAATGCAACAAGGATCAGCACCGTGAAAAAGAGCTGGAAGATGTCATGGCGCAGGAAACGCGAAAAGTACACGAGGTCAGGTGAAATGGCAATGAAGATGCCCGCAAGAAGAGCCTGGTTCCTGTCCAGGTAGCCAAGCCGGTGGATCGCGTAGACGAGGGGGATTATGAGTGCGCCTAAGAGTGCGGGAAGGAGGCGGGCAACCAGGTCAGACTGCCCGAGGAGGGCGAACATCCCGGCCGTGAGATAATAGAGGAGTGGACCATGATACATCGGGTCATACACATAGGCTCCCTTTGTGAGAAGTTCGTACGCGAACCATGCATGAATCGCTTCGTCATGGTGAAGGAGCTTGAGATCAAGGGCGAAGAAACGCAGGAAAAACCCGCATACCACAATGAGGAAAAAAAGTCCCTCGAAAGAAAAGATGGGCCGGATTCTCTGAATAATACCGGTTGCGGTCAAACCGCTCCCTCAACTTTCCAGTACGATCTCTATGCCGATGTCTTTTGGAACCTGGGTGCGCATCAGCTGGCGGAGTGCCCGCTCATCTGCATCGATATCAATAAGTCTCTTGTGTACACGCATCTGCCACCGGTCCCAGGTAGCAGTGCCTTCTCCATCAGGGCTCTTCCTGATAGGAACAACAAGGCGCTTGGTTGGCAGCGGAATCGGTCCAGCCAGATTCACGCCCGTGCGCTCCGCGATCTCGCGGATTCGTTCGCAGACCATTTCTACTTTCTTGAAATCTGTCCCTGTGAGGCGTATTCTGGCTTTTTGCATGGATGATCACCAAAAATAACTGGATGCGGGTATCACCGCATCTGTTTCGGGGTAATTGCAATGCACATGCCGGCTGCAATGGTCGATCCCATGTCCCTGATGGCAAACCTTCCAAGCTGGGGGAGCTCCTTCACATTTTCAATGACCATGGGCTTTGTCGGTTTGATCTTGATGATCGCTGCGTCCCCGGTCTTGATGAAGGTCGGATTCTCCTCTTTGGTCTGGCCGGTCCTGGGGTCGAGCTTCTTTACGAGCTCGGTGAAGGTGCAGGCAGTTTGTGTGGTGTGGCAGTGGAATACAGGGGTGTATCCCACGGTGATGGCGCTGGGGTGCTGGAGCACCACGATCTGGGCAGTGAATTCGTCTGCAACGGTCGGTGGGGCATCAGACGGACCACAGACATCTCCACGGCGCAGGTCGCCCTTGGCGATACCACGGACGTTAAAGCCAACGTTATCCCCGGGCAGAGCCTGCGGGATCTCTTCGTGGTGCATCTCGATCGACTTGATCTCACCCTCTTTGTTGGCTGGCATGAAGGAGACTTTCATCCCTTTCTTCATGATACCTGTCTCCACACGGCCTACAGGAACGGTCCCGATACCGCTGATGCTGTATACGTCCTGGATGGGTAACCGCAGGGGCTTGTCAACGGGTTTCTCCGGCTCTTTCAGAGTATCGAGGGACTCAAGAAGGGTCGGGCCTGTGTACCAGGGGGTCTCTTTGCTCTTGTCTTTGATATTTGCACCCTGGAGAGAGCTGATTGGGATGAAGAGGGTCTCGGAAGGTTTGTACCCTACCATCTGCATCAGTGCGGAGAGATCCTTCTTGACCTCTTCGAATCTCTTCTGGTCGTATTTCGCAGCGTCCATCTTGTTGATTGCAATGATAAGCTGCCCGATGCCGAGTGTCCTTGCAAGGAAGACGTGCTCCTTGGTCTGTTCCATGACCCCATCTGGTGCGGCGACGACAAGGATCGCTGCATCTGCCTGCGAAGCACCGGTGATCATGTTCTTCACGAAGTCCCTGTGTCCGGGACAATCTACGACGGTGAAATAGAACTTGGGAGTGTCGAACCGCTTGTGGGCGATGTCGATGGTAATACCCCTCTCACGCTCTTCCTTCAGGTTGTCCATTACCCATGCGAACTCGAACGTGGCCTTGCCCTTTGACTCGGCCTCCTTACGGTATCCCTCGATAATGTGTGCGGGAACAGTTCCGGTCTCGAACATTAGCCTACCGACCGTGGTTGACTTTCCATGATCGATGTGTCCGATGACCGCCAGGTTCATGTGAGGCTTTTCAGCTGCCATATAATTCCTCCGATAAAAATGAGCCTGTCAGAGTTCAGCCCATTTATACGAGTATAAAATATTGGAAAGGGATCCATATTAATCGTTTCGATTGACGGTATTCTGGGCTATTTTCGCGAAAATTGAGGGTATTACCGACAGAATCATATCACTAGGGGTATAATGCACCTCACGCTATTATGAAGACTCTGCCACTTTCCAAGGATGCAAGTGGGAACCGCGCCACGGTGGATTGTGCAGACGGAGAAGTTTCTGCATATCGCCATTGCGCATTCTGTGAGCACTGCAAGGGGGTAAGGGTCGGGCCCCGTGTATATTCTTCACCTCAGGAGCAAGTGCTGAAGGACGTGAAAAGGGGAGCTGCCGCCGATGAAGCCCTGATGAATGCCGCGCTCCAGTTCAACCAGCTGATTCGCGACGGTGTGGCCATAGAATGTGCAGATCAGGATAACCAGGGATTCAAACCCCGATACAGGCTCTGATTGTTACACTTCATCCCTTATAATTGATGAAGCCGGGATCTGTTCCCCAATATCATCTTTAAATTTCCCGAACTGGAGATCGTCAAGCTGCTCAGAGAGGAGCCTGCCGCTCCAGGCTCTCCTGTAGATCCACTGGACTACCTTTTCAACCACATCAACCACCGCTTCCTGAGAATTTACGATGATGAGTTCTTTTCCGATCATGGGGTGTCTTCCACGCCTGCCTCCCACCACAATGAGATAATGCTCTCCTGAGGACTTGAGAAGGTTAAACGGGCACGACCTGACGCATGTTCCGCACTGGACGCACTTCGACGGATCCAATACGGAAATACCTTTCTTGATGGATATTGCCCCCTCCTTGCAGTATTCGACGCATGTTCCACACCCGGTGCAGACCCCCTGTGTCCTGACAGGTTGGATTCTGCCAATAATCCCTATCTCATTGAGCATCGGGCTTGTGCATGCATTGGGACATGCAGAAATAGCGATGCGGATCTTGACGGGCATCTCTCTTCCAAAAAGGCGGTGGTCGATCTCCCTCGCAAGCGATAAAGAGTCGATATTTGCAAAAACACAGCGTTCTATTCCGGGGCATGCGGTGATATTTACTATTTCGTCCCGTTCCGAACCCACGGGTGTCCCGATTTCTGAAAGATCACGGGATATTTCATCCAGCCGGTTGTGGTTAACATGTGGCAGCTCGAGGGTTTGCCGGGTAGTGATATGGACATACGGTGCCTGGTATTTCTCCGCAATGTCAGCTATACCCCGGAGCATATCAGTCGTGATGACCCCCGCAGGTATACGTGTCCGGATAGTGCAGAACTCCGGGTCCCTCTCCGTGATCACCCCGCCCTTCATATGTAGAGTATTCCCCTTGAACATGCAGTACACTGCGCCCTGAATGCGAAAAAGGTGCGTATCTGGTTATGCAAGGCAGAGTGCTGCAAGAATGAGAGACCGTGTGATCTCGTTGCAGGCACCCACTACGTCCCCGTTCACTCCCCCAAAGAGCCTTTTTGAAATAGAGAGGAGGGCAACGGGGCAGGCAATCATGACTATTGCGCTTGCTGCGAGGGAGATACGCGGAATGGGAAGGAGGATGAGCGGTATACAGAGGAGAGCGGCGAGGATGGGGAAGTAGGGCTTTGAGTATCCCTGTATGGATGCGTGCAAACCCTCGTGAAAGGGTCTCCCGAACGTTGAGAGAAACGCCATTGAGAATTTTGCCCCGACCTCTGCGATAACAAGTGCGCAGATGAGGCAGGATGAAGCAGCGAGCGATGAGAAGGAAATGAGGGTAATTGAGAGT
>CAYNXS010000009.1:16004-19794 GCA_964401215.1 uncultured Methanolinea sp.
GTGAACTGGAGCAGGGCGATGATAGATGTCAGTGACATTCGCTGTAGAACCTGGAGGTGCACCCTGCAATGAGTCCGGCGACTGCATCGTCGAGGAATGGGCCGAGTGATCTGAGTATTCCCGGCTTCTTCTGGTCATAGCGCGTGAACTCGAAACGGGCATAGGTTCCACCGATGCATTCGGCAATTGCCATCCCGATGATCTCATCCGAGAGGAGGAATACCGGGTCGTCCTTGATCTCGGAATTTATCCGCTTCCAGTAGAGTTCGTCTTCGAGCAGTATTGCACCAAGAAGAAGCGAGGAAATGTTGGGATCATTGAGATACTTCTCAATCATCTGCCTGATGGAATCCCTTGCCTCCCTTTCCGGGACACCGTGAGGAACATACAGCTCCATGGCAGCCCCGATTATATCGTCCATTCCCGCGCCTTTCTCCTGCAGGCGCTCAGCAATCTCAAACATGAGCATATTTTCCTTTGTACTCACTGGTCTCTCTTTTTAGGGTTATCAGGGTTGCTTCTTGAGAAGGGGAGCTAGGTTGATGGACTCAGAAATACGATTGGTAAGGTGACACTCCATATGCCCTTTCTCTCAGAGGAATCTCCGTGCGATTCAGAAAAACCGCTGTTCTGCAGCATCCTTGCAAATACACTCCTCTCCCGCGTCCCCGGGATTTCCGGTGCAGGCCCCTCCCCTGAAAAAACCCTGTTCACCCCGATCCTGGATGCCGAGCTTGTCGCACACGGCGCAATCACCAGTATGCCAGTCCGGTCCGATACACCCACAGGCTGCCCTACCCCCGCATCCATTACAAGGGCCATGATGCAGCTGTGCGGGATAACCCCCATGTTCATCAATGCCGGCCTTTCTCACCGGCCCACGATTCCATGCCTCGATATATATGGTGAGCCTGGAAATGATCCCAGGGTCACCGATGCGGTCCCACGTGCGAATGAGATGTACGAAGCCGGGCGGTGGCTGGGCCGTGCGCTCTCCCAGTCATGCGACCTGCTGGTGGTAGGTGAATGCGTGCCGGGGGGTACCACCACAGCCCTCTGCGTCCTGCGGGCACTCGGATACCCAGCCAGGGTAAGTTCCAGTTACGTGGAGAATCCCGTGCAACTGAAAGATGCTGTGTGGCAGGCCGTTTCCCAGAGGATACAAATGAAGGGAGCAAAGGAAGCATCTCCTCTCGATATACTCAGGCTTACCGGAGATCCCATGATGCCGGTATGCGCCGGGATTGTCAGCACATTTTCCCACAGGCTGGTTCTCGCGGGAGGAACACAGATGCTTGCCGTCGCTGCTGTTATGAAAGCCATGGGTCTTCGGCTGCCGAAGGTTGCAACAACAGTGTATGTCCGCGATGATCCCTCAGCGAACTTCGCAGAGATTGCAGACCGCATCGGAGTTCCGGTCGTATACGTGGACCCTGAATTCGGCGACCTGGGACACGCCGGCCTCGCGAGGTATTGCATCGGGGAGGTCAAGGAGGGGATGGGAGCAGGCGGCGCCATGTTCATGGCATATGTCATGGGACATACACCCTCTGCTATCAGGAACTGCATCTTCGAGACAGTAAGGTCCTACTCCTAGGAAAGGCCCCTTGACGGGACAGATCATTGCCTTCCCGACGGAACAACCAAGGCTACCATTGTGAAAGAGTCATTAAATGGAAAAAACGCCAATAATGTGAGGAACATGCTCCCCATTTACGTCGTCAATAATTATGGGCAGTTCAACCACCTCATCCTGCGCATGCTTCGGGATCTCGATATTGATGCGAGGATGATCCCGAACAGCACCTCTCCAGACGAGGTTGCTGGCTCTTGCAGGGGTATCGTGCTTGGCGGGGGACCCGATATCAGGAGGAGCGGGAACTCGTCCCGTTACCTCACGCTGGATCTCCCTGTCCTGGGTATCTGCCTCGGACTTCATGTCATTGCAACGGAATTCGGGGGAAGCGTGCGCCAGGGAAAAACAGGAGGCTACGGCCCTGTAGATGTGGAAGTTGCCGATGAGGGGGCGATCCTATCCGGATATCCTCGGACCATCAGTGTCTGGGCTTCCCATGCCGACGAGGTGGCAGTAGTGCCGCCTGACTTCCGGTTGCTTGCCAGATCGGCAATATGCGCTCATGAAGCCATCGCCAACCGGGATAAGAATATTTACGGATTGCAATGGCATCCAGAGGTCAGCCATACCGTAAATGGCCAAAGAGTTTATGAAAATTTTGATGCCATCTGCAGGGAGCAGGGACCGTGAGTGAAGGGGCGTCATCCGGGCTCGCTGAACGAATTGCTGAGCGGATACATGAGATAGGGTTCTCCTGTGCACGGTGTGGGGATTGCTGCAGGCGCCTTCCCGACGACAATAACCTTGTTATGGTCTCTCCTCCCGAGATCCGCAGGATATCAGAGACATGCTCCCTTGCGCGTGATGAAATCGCGGAACCATATCCCGAGAGCATCGCACTCGCGGACGGGACCAGCCTCACCTTTGGGTGGGCGATTCGCCGGATTCAGGGAGAATGTCGGTTTTTCAACAATGGAACGTGCCTTGTGTATGGATCAAGACCATGGATCTGCCGTACCTACCCATTCATGATTGACGGGGAGGAACTCATTGTCTTTCCCTGCAGGGGCATTGGGGGAGCCATTGGCAAGGAAGCTGCTCTTTCGCTTGCACACGACCTCCTCTTCCGGAAGGATGCAGAGGAAGAGGAAGAAGAGAAGATACGGAAGGTGCTCATCTCACCGCTTCCCAAGGGGAAAGGGAGACTCATCGTTGACAGTGATGGAGTGACGGTTCTATGACCGGAACGCTCCGGATCGTGGGAACCGCGCACGTCTCGCAGAAGAGCATCGAGGAAGTTCGTGAAGCGATTGCTGATTTTGAACCCGACGTCATCGCGGTTGAACTTGATCCTGGCCGCTATGCAGCGATCAGGAAACAGGCGAAAGATCCCTCGGTAAAGGATGTACTTGAGGCAAAGAACTTCACGCAGGTACTGGTGCAGTGGATACTTGCGTATCTCCAGAGACGCATAGGACTTGACCTCGGTGTGGAACCCGGTGCAGAGATGAAGGCAGCCATCGCTGAGGCTGAAGCACGCAGCACCCCGGTTGCACTTATCGACCGGGATATCAATATCACCCTGCGGCGGTTCTGGAACTCCCTCTCGATTCTTGAAAAAATCAGGATGATCTATGCGCTGGGTGTGTCCGTGGTTGGCATCGATGATGCAGAGATCGATGTTGAGGAGCTCAAGAAACAGGATATGATTACCCTGGCAATGGAGGAGTTCCGGAAATTTTCCCCGAATGGTGCAAGAGCTCTCATCGATGAGCGTGACGCCTATCTCGCCCGGAACATCGTGGACCTTACCGCAACGCATGAAAGGGTACTTGCGGTCCTTGGTGCAGGGCATGTGCAGGGAGTGGAACGTTACGTGGAATCACCCGGGACCATCCCTCCTCTTCAATCGCTGACAGCCGATGTGAAATCATTGCCCTGGGGCCTGATCTTCGGTGTGGCAGTGACCGCCCTTTTCGTATTCCTTCTCGTTGCCCTTGCATTCTCTGGTGTCGGGTTTGAGGTATTGATCATGGCCCTCGTGTACTGGGTGCTTGTCCATGGTATACTGACCGCGGTATTCACCCTTGCAGCCCGAGGCCACCCGCTCTCCGCGCTCACCGGGTTTGCTGTCTCGTGGTTCACGGCATTAAACCCGCTGATTGCTGCAGGATGGTTCTCAGCCATTGTTGAAGCGAAGATACGTAAACCGGC
>CAYNXS010000009.1:19894-21259 GCA_964401215.1 uncultured Methanolinea sp.
CGCATTTCTGGTCATAGTCAGCCTCCTTATTCTCGCAGTTCCCTCAACTGCCGGGCTCAACACCATACCGCCAGGCGGCACCGTGTTTATCGGGGAGGAGAACCTCGATATCACGGCGAGCGGTGCGATGCCCGGATCATCCCTCGTATGGTACGGGCTTGGGGGATCCGTCACCAGCAGCCCGGCTGCCCAGGTCACCGTAGGGGATCCGGCGGCTTTCTATGCCTCCCCTGCGTCTTTTTCGGGTAAGACCGGCCCCTGGTTTCTGCTTCCGGGAAATTCCATCGCCTTCTACATCAAGGAACCGACCCTTGAGATCCGGGTTGTGGACTATTCCTCGGACTTTGTGATAGGATCCGGTGCCACATGGGTTCCAAAGGGGGATACCGTGGGCTTCCGGATCGACACGAACCTCTGGGAAATGGCGCTCCGGGAGGGTGTGTCTGGTGCTCCCATAATAGTAAGGCTGACAGGCCCAGGGGGAATTCAGTTCTCATCCCTTGGGGGATATTCCCTTGAAGATATCTCTCTCCCTTCCGTTCCTTTCGAGACCGGACCTGTCTGGCCAACGGGATTGTCTGAATACCCTGTGGGTACCTATACGGTATTTGCGCGGTGCGATGCGAATGATATCTCGGACAATAATCCTTCCAGAGGAAAGGCAATCAGCGGAGAGGTGACGTTTCTCCTGCAAAAAGACAACCCGCTCATCACCCCTACGACCCCCCATCAGATTCCCACAAGCCAGATTCCTTCCACTCTCACACCAACCTACACCGATACTGCTGTCATAGCCACGGTCACTACCATCCAGACGATCCCGCTCACCACACAAGAGATCATTACCCCCAAGGAGACCTCCCGAATACCCACCCCGGTTCCCGGGTTTGACGCACCTTTGGTTGTCGCATCGGTTATAACCGCGTTCTTCCTCGCGGTCATGGTAGGAAGGAAATCCTGATCAATCTGGATGAGGACAAAAAGGAAAGACATCTTTTTTTTCTCGGGCATCGATGCAATCTCTATGAATATTGTTACTACCACTATCAAGTCCCGGCACAGTGTTCGCATCTATAAACCGGATGCTGTTGACGAGAACGTTCTCAGGGATGTCCTTGAGTGTGCCAGACATGCCCCCACCGCGATGAACCTGCAGCCTTGGCTTTTCGGTGTGATCCGTGACCGTGAACTCCTTAAAAAGATTGGCAGCCTGACAGATCACGGTAAGTTCATCGCTGATGCGGCACTCTGCGTTGCGGTGTTCGGGGAGCGGAAGGCAAAATACTATCTGGAAGACTGCTGCGCTGCAACCGAGACGATAATCCTCGCGCTCCAGGCATACGGTGTCGGCAGTTGCTGGGTGGC
>CAYNXS010000009.1:21359-27219 GCA_964401215.1 uncultured Methanolinea sp.
AACAATTTCAACCATGACATACCAACTATCACGCATGAAACGACCGGTCCTCCAGGTGGCCCTGGATATCACGGAACTCGACCGGGCTGTCCAGATTGCCCGCGAAGCGGTAGAAGGAGGGGCAGACTGGATCGAAGCGGGGACTCCCCTGATAAAGAGCGAGGGAATGGAGGCGGTCCGGCGTCTCCGGGCTCTCTTCCCCGGGCACGAGATTGTGGCGGACATGAAGATTGCCGATACGGGGACCCTTGAGGTGGAGATGGCGGCAAAAGCGGGAGCATCGGTGGTCTGCATCCTTGCGGATGCGGATGATACCGTCATTTCTGAAGCGGTCCGGGCGGCAGGCCTTTATGGCGTACGGCTCATGGGTGACATGATCAATGTCCCTGATCCCTGCAGGAGAGCACAGGAGATCGAGGCTCTGGGCATCCATATTATCAATGGCCACGTCGGAATCGACCAGCAGATGCTCGGGAAGAGCTCGCTTTCGATGATGCGGTCACTGAAGGGATCGGTGGCGATTCCAGTCGCCGTCGCTGGAGGCCTTGATGCCATAACGGCACCGCAGGCGGTTATCAGCGGGGCGGATATTGTCATCGTAGGAAGTGCAATCACAAAGTCAGCGGGAGTCACAGAATCGACCCGTAAGATCAGGGACGCAATCGACTCTCCCGGACTGCCCAGGGAGGAGCGAACCAGTCCCGATCAGAAGATACGGGAGATCCTCTGCACAGTCTCAACCCCTAACATATCAGATGCTATTCACCGTAAGGGGGCTATGGAAGGTATTACATCCCTCTGCGGGGATGTCAGGATGGTGGGGAGAGCAGTCACGGTCCAGGGTTTTGCGGGAGACTGGGCAAAACCCGTTGAAGCAATCGATGTTGCTGAACCCGGGGACGTGCTCGTCATCAATAATGACGGGGCGACCCACGTGGCATGCTGGGGAGAACTTGCAACCCTGAGTGCGAGGGTGCGGGGTCTTTCCGGGGTGGTAATTGACGGATCAGCCAGGGATGTGGATGACATACGCAAACTGGGATTTCCGGTCTTTTCCCGCGCGGTCACCCCCAATGCCGGTGAACCCAAAGGATTCGGCGAGATAAACGCGGAGATCAGGTGCGGCGGCCAGGTAGTCCATCCCGGTGACTGGATTGCAGGTGACGCAAGTGGAGTGGTGGTGATTCCCCGGGAGAGGGCATTTGAGATTGCACGCCGGGCCCTGGAGGTCAGGAAGACCGAAGAGAGGGTCAGGGAGGAGATCCACAGGGGAAGCACTCTGTCACGGGTCTCTGAACTTATCCGCTGGGAGAAAAAATAAAGGACAGGGATTTACTGGAAGAGGGAACTCTCGAGAAGAGTCCCCCCTCCCTTTTTTATTGCGGTGATCGCCGATTCCACGTTGTCCACCCTGAGTATGAGGACAGCCCCCTCTTTTCCGGAATAGGCATATGCATACTCGATATTGATTGTTCCTTCACCGAGCATTCTGGCAATATCATGGAGTCCGCCCGGTTCGTCCTTCATGCGGACAGCAATCACATCGGTAAATGCAACGTTGAACCCAAGTTCTCCCAGTTTTTCATGCGCTTTCTGGGGTTTGTCCACAAGTGCCCGCACCACTCCGAAACCATCTGCCTCGGCAATGGAGAAAGCCAGGATGTTGATCTTCTCTTCCTGAAGCGCCCTCGCAATAGCTGCGAGACGGCCTGGTTTGTTCTCAGAGAATACCGATATCTGCTTGATGACGAATGTGTTCTTTTTCATATCAGATCTTCCTCCTGTCAATTACCCTCTTTGCTTTCCCTTCGAACCGGGGGAGTGAGCCCGGTTCAACCAGCTCCACGTCCACTGCCACATTGAGGATGTTCCGGAGCTTGTGTTCCACTTTCTTCCGTATGCCCATAAGGTCAGTAATCTTGTCGGAAAATGCATCCTTGTTCACTTCTACCTGTACCAGCATGTCATCGAGTGCACCTTTCCTGTCTACAATGATCTGGAAGTGCTGTCCCACCTCGGGAATTGACATCAGTGTATACTCGATTTGCGAGGGGAAGACGTTGATACCCCTGATAATGAGCATATCGTCGACTCTTCCGGTAATTCGCTGAACCCTGGGGTGGGTCCTGCCACAGGCGCATACCGAATCGTCGATACTACTGATATCCCCGATCCGGTACCGTATGAGAGGGAGCGCTTCTTTCTGCAGCATGGTGATCACCATCTCGCCGCGTTCCCCTGCAGGGAGCGGTTCGAGGGTCTCTGGGTCCAGGATCTCAACGTATGCAAGGTCCCCCCAGACATGGAATCCTTTCTGCTCGACACACTCGCAGAACATGGGCCCGTAGAGTTCGCTCGTTCCGTAGATGTCATATGCCCGGATTCCCAGCCAATCCTGGATCCTCTGCCGCATCTGTTCAGACCATGGTTCTGCCCCGAGGATTCCGGTCCTGAGCAGGGTATCTTTCTTGATGCTTATGCCCATCTTCTCTGCGACTTCACCCATGTGAAGGAGATAAGAAGGAGTACAGGCAATTGCAGTGGTCTTTAAATCCTGCATCAGTTCGATCTGCCGCTCGGTATTACCAACGCTCGTAGGGAGCACAGTCGCCCCGATACGCTCGGCCCCGTAGTGCAGGCCCAGGCCCCCGGTAAAAAGGCCATACCCATAACTCACCTGCATCACATCACCGCGTCCAATGCCGCAGGAGACCAGGGCACGGGCGAGCGATACAGTCCAATTTTCGAGATCTCTTTCTGTGTACCCGACAACAGTGGGCTTCCCGGTGGTCCCTGAAGAGACATGGTACCTGACCAGTTCGTCCTGCGTCGCAACAAACAGCTTGTCCGGGTAATTGTCACGCAAATCCCGCTTGTACATGAAGGGGAGTTTCCTGATATCGGCCAGGCTTTGTATATCGTCAGGATGGACGTGAGTCTCCTCCATGCGGTGGTGGTAGAACGGGCTGAAGCTGTAGAGATAGGAGATGCGTGTCTTGAGGAGTCTGTACTGCAGTCTCTCGAGATCTGCCTTCGGCATCTCCTCGATGCGGGGATCCCAGGGCCCCATCACATCTCCCCCCTGCGGTCTATCACCCGTTTTGCCTTCCCCTCGAACCTGGGAAGTGATCCCGGCTCGACAAGTTTTACCGTGGTGCGAAGTTCAAGAGTGTCCCGGAGTTCTTTTACGACTTTCTTCTGGATCCGGGCCAGGTCATGCAATTCGCCTGAAAAGTAATCGCGGTTGATCTCCACATCGATCGTCATCTCGTCAAGGTGGTTGATTCTGTCCACGTAGACCATGAACTGGTTTCCCACTTCGGGTATCCTCAGCAGTACATGTTCGATCTGTGAAGGGAAGACGTTGATACCCCTGATCACAAGCATGTCGTCGCTCCTTCCCGTAATGCGGGCGACCTTCCTGGCCCTGCCGCAGAGGCAGTCATCCTCAAACCTCATGGTGATGTCACCCGTGCGGTAGCGAAGGAGTGGCATTGCCTCTTTTACGAGCGGAGTGACCACAAGTTCGCCGCGTTCTCCATCCCCAAGCACCTCCCCTGTTTCCGGGTTGATGATCTCGACAAGGTAACAGTCATGCCATATATGCAGCCCGTCCCTTTCAGGGCATTCAAATGCCACACCGGGTCCAAAAAGTTCGGAAATGCCGTAGGAATCAAACGCCGTGACTCCCAGCTTCTTCTCAAGTTCTGCCCTCATCGAACCTGACCATGGCTCGGCTCCAAAGAGCCCCGTGCTCAGTGAATCCATGTGTGCATCCATGTCTTCCGCGACCTCAGCGAGGTGCATTGCATAACTCGGGGTGCAGTGGATTGCAGTCACCCCGAAATCCTGGATCATCTCGATCTGCCTCCTGGTATTCCCGGTGGCGCTCGGGATCACGGTCATGCCTATCATTTCTGCGCCGTAGTGAAACCCGAGGCCCCCCGTGAACATTCCGTAATTCACCATGTTCTGGAAGACATCCCTGTCGGTGAGTCCCACCATGGTCATATTTCTGGCTATCAGGGATGCCCAGGTTTCCAGGTCTTTCCTGGTGTATCCGACAACCGTGGGTTTTCCCGTGGTCCCTGAGGTTGTATGAATACGCACCACCTCCTGAAGAGGCACTGCAAAGAATCCAAACGGGTAACCATCGCGGAGATCCTGCTTCCTTGTGAATGGGATCTTCTGGATGTCGTCGAGAGTTTTGATATCCGAGGTTTTTACCCGGGCAGATTTCAACTTCTGCCGGTAAAATTCCACGTTCTGGACCTGCAGGACGGTCTTTTTCAGTCTTTTTAACTGGAGCCTCTCGAGGTCTTTTTTCGGGAGAGTCTCAACCTTTTCATCCCAGAACATGGTACCGTGTCCTGATTTCGTTGTCGATCTCTGTAATGTTCATCATTCTGCCACCAAATCAGTCTGTTCCTTTCTACAGCACACCGGGAATGGGGCGTCCTGCGGATCTGACGCAGCTTGCATAGAACCTTGTGCCGGCGGATAAAAAATATTGTCAAGGGATGTCATGGTCGAACACCGAATAAGAGGGGTTCTCATGCAAGCCATGCGGTTCGAGTGACACGGGGAACGATGCATTCATGTAGCATAATCCGGGATAGTCTAATGCAGAAAAATTCCCTGTTGTGGAGAGGAAATGGAGGAACACAAAGACATTTCGGTTCCATGGTATCTGGTGTCCGGATTCGGAGCCCATCTGAAAGCGACATCCCGGACCCTTTTAATACAGAAAAACGGTCAGGTTGAGGAGATACCTCTCGCAAGGATACGGCACCTCCTGGTGATGGGCGGGCATTTTATCCACAGCGGGGTGATCTCAAGACTCCTTTCCTCTGGTGCGTGTGTCTCCTTCTTCGAAGCTGATGGCGAACCGCTGGGAATTTTAAAGCCCTTTGGTTTTCGTTACGACGATCTCGTCAGGGAGGCTCAGCAGAAGGCATTCTCCCACTCATACGCAATGGCAATTACAAAGGGAAGCCTGCACTCCCGCATCCTTTCCCTGCAGCGACTCGAAGAGGATCTTGGAAAAACTCTCTTCTACGAGGGAGAATTCGAGATAATGGAGAAGAGTCTCGCAGAACTGGAGTTCCTGGTGAGGGTGGAGGAGATACGCAGGATCCACCGTCTTGTCACGGACATGTATTACGAGATTCTTGCACGGACTTTTTCCCCTGAGATGGGTTTCCGGCGCCGCACTCCCCGTCCTCATCTTGATGTTGTAAACACTCTGCTCTCTTTTGGTTACGGACTCCTTTTCGGGAATGCATGCGTCGCTGCTATCGGGGCCCACATGGACCCGGATATCGGATTCCTGCACAGGGGCAAGCGAGGGCTTGTCAACGATCTGATTGATCCATTCAAGACAGAAATGGTCGATATTCCGATCTCAATCCTCGTCAGGGAAGGAATTCCCGAAGATGAATACGAATGCGGACCGGCCAGATGCACGCTCTCGGATGAACTCATTCGCACGGTGATTGATCGTATCAGGGAAAGCATCCGCCAGGACCGTATTGATACCCAGGTTATGGCTCTTCAGGACGCACTCATCAATAAGACCGAATACGTAGTTCGCCCATCCCAGGGTACCTGACAATTCATTCATCGGTCCTGAGAATGGAAAATTCACGGAATGATTTCGTTTGGATCTCCATGGTCTCGATATCCCTGATGAGTGCCCGTGGGCATCCATAGATCATCGAGATGAACTTGTCCAGAAGGATAGGATCCAGAGTCACGACGATCCGGACCGCACCGTCAGGGAGGTTCATTACCTCCCCCCTTATATTGAGTTTCCCGGCTAAATGCCGGATGCAGTTCCGCATCCCTATCCCCTGCACCC
>CAYNXS010000010.1:0-2733 GCA_964401215.1 uncultured Methanolinea sp.
AAAATGCGAGGGATGGGATTCGAACCCACGAACACCTTCGTGACCGGATCTTAAGTCCGGCTCTTTTGGCCTGGCTTAGATACCCTCGCCTGCAGAAATATCTCTATTCAATCCCTTATAGATGATTGGAAAAAGTATCCTTCTGGTTCGGGTTCGCCATCAGGGGATATATCCCGTCACTATTGTCCCAGGAATCCCTGAAAAATCAACGGTTCCCATATCCCGAAATAGTATGAGTGCCATATTACAGAGTCCTTATGAGCAGATACTCATTGTCGGGCAACCTCAGGGATGCTGCATTTCAGAAGGGGGCAGAAGTGTTCGGCATTGCCGATGCATCCTGCTTTCTTCATCCTGAGTACACGGGGAACCGGCCTTCTGAGATCATGCCTGAAGTAACCTCTGTTATCATCATCGGGGTTTCAATTCCCCGGGGTGCATTCGGGACACTTCCGCGGGGAAGAGCAGAATACACAAATACGCTTTTGGCCGGGACTGCGATTCTTCGAATCATTGCATTCTCGCTTGCCCGCCAAGTGGAGAAAGAGGGATACCTTGCAACCATAGTGCCTGCAGAGGAAAGTGAATTCGGATACTGGTACACCAACCCTTCAACCCTGAAAGCTGACCTCTCCCTCAAGTATGCCGCCTATCATGCCGGCCTGGGCTCATTCGGGCTGAACCATCTCCTGATTCACCCCGACTTCGGTGCGAGGATAAGGATGACCGGCATCCTGACGGATGCACCGCTAGATGCCGGAACTGCTCACCCGGAGGGGTTCCTTCATTCCCGCTGCCCAACATGCCAGAAGTGTGCAGAGATCTGCCCTGCACGTGCCATATCACGGGACGGCACGATCGACAGGCAGGCCTGTTCGGACTACATGTTCCGGGAACTTGGGGGATTGCGGTGCGGGATGTGCATAAAGGTCTGCCCGCTCTGACAGGTCCCCTGATATTTGCTTACTCCACTCTTTCGTCTCCGACAATCGTGGCATCGATATATCCGGGCTCAACCTCCTTCTCCCCCCGCCAGAGCATGAGTGCCCCTGCAAGGGATACCAGCCCTCCTGCAATGAAGAACACGCCAAGAAGGCGGATAACAAGGGCCGATGTGAACCCGCTATGGAAAAGAGCCAGGATACCGAGCAGCGCAAGCACGATGCCACCTACGATGGTGAGGATCTTCCGGGTGACGCTCTCTCCCTGGAATATGCCTGCTGCTGCCATTCCAAGCCCGACAATGATCAGGAATGCTGAAGCGATGACTGAAAGAAAACCACTTATGAACTCTGGTTTCCAGAATGCCAGCACACCCGCGACCAGAAAAAAGAGCCCGATGATCAGGAGCACCGGGGTGAGTGGACCGCTGCCCCGGGAAAAAAACGCTGCGGCAGCGAGAACCACAATTGCAATGATAATTGCAATGATTCCAAAGAAATAGAGGAGAATCCGGAGGGAAAGTGCAGGTTCAAAGAACAGAATCAGGCCGGCGATAATGCTGATGATCCCGCCTGCCAGGGTATACTTCCAGGATGGGGTGGCGCTCATAGCACAATAAGAGACCATTTGGAACACTATTGGATCCGATTCCCAAAAAAAGTAGTGCATGAATAGTGATCCGAGTACTTCGTCGTCTCCTGGTATCCTCTCGGGAAAAGAAGTCCAATTCAGGATACCGGTATCCCAACGCTACCCAGGATGCCATCTGGACATTTTCATGAATACTCGCGAATAAAAAATCCTTTTTCGTCATGGTACCCGTGATTCAACCAACAATTATCGTGTTCGGCATAGCACGTATACGCAAAGAACTGATACTCTCATGTTTGCCATCCGTTTCTACCGGATTTATGACATAGGTGACGAGATTGACCTCTCCTCACTTGAACGGGACCTTGCAGCAAGCATGCCGACCACCAGGTCACGGTTCCTCAGGGTCAAACCAACCTCAATCACCATTGAAGAACCTCCGCTCCTCATCCGGTTGCAGGGATCGGAGGCAGAGACCCCCAGTGGCACCCTCCCGCTCTCCAGCATGGCCAGGATCTACGATTTTGGGGCAATCAGTATCTGCCTCTACCTTGAGGATACACACGCTCCTCCCCAGGCACTCGAAGAAGTTGCGCTTCACTTTGCGGGCGAGGAGCGGCTTGCCGGCCATTTCGAGAATGCACTCGCGGAATTACGCACCATCCTGGCCTCACACCTCGGGGTGCGCCCCCTGGACCCAGGATTTTACGATGATTATACAATCTTCCTGGCAGATCACCATGACCCGGGATTGGACCCGGTTGCGATCCTGCTCGGTGAGAGATCAGAGTTCTCCCAGGAGATCCGGGCTGAGACCCTCCGCCATACGTACAGTTACTACCAAGACGAGAAGGCTATCCTCTCCTGGAACGGTGCCCTCCTCTTTTCCTCAGAACCCCCCCTGGACCTCATAGAGCTCATCGAATTCGCATCGGTCCAGGTACTTGAGTTGCGATTCTATGAACGGGAACTCTCACGCCAGATGGAGAAGATGTATGATGATATCGAGAATGCGGACCGGCAATGGTGGATCTCAAGGATCTTCAAATATCAGGCCCTGATGAAGGACCTCATGAGTGAACAGGCAGAGGTTTCAGAGATCATCGAGGATATCAACAATTTCATCAAGGTCACCGAGGACGTCTATTACGCAAGGGTATATGCGGCAGCCCTCCAGGTATTACGCAGCAACCAGTGGAC
>CAYNXS010000010.1:2833-27152 GCA_964401215.1 uncultured Methanolinea sp.
CCCCCGAATTTCGAGTTCCGGGGGATCACTATACTCCTTCCTGTGCCCATGGCCATGGGATTCAAGAGAAAGAAGAAAAAGATCCTGATGCCTTTTGTGAAACCCTGCTTCGGACCAATGCTCGTTGAGGTTGATGCTCAGGATGGGGATTTTGAGTCATTGAAGGAGAGATTGGGATCAGCAGATTCCGGAAATGCAGTGTCGGGTACCAATTAATCATTCAACAAATTCCGATTCACACTCTTTTCACCCTCTGAAGGGCAGATCCTGCACTCAGCAGTCACCCTGTGATATCCAGGTACGGCACTTATGTAAAAATTCAAAAAGAAAATCTTACAGAAATCCCATGAATTTTTACCTTTAAAGCCATGTGCTCATTTTTCCATCTTTTTCAGGAGAAAAGCCATATTTGCACCAAGGTTTTTCATTGTTTCCACCCCTTCCGTATCCTTCTCGACGTCGCCGGGATTCATACCTATCCCGATATTCCAGTAGCTTGAACCTACGGTATACATCCCGCTGATACCAAAAAAGTGGTTGATGCTATCGAACACGTGCACTGCCCCGGCTCTTCTTGCAGCGACCACTGCAGCCCCGGCTTTTCTCGCGAGAAGCCCGCCGTTTGCCATCACCACAAACCCTGCCCGGTCTATGAGGGCTTTCGTCTCAGTCGAAACATCGGCAAAATATGTCGGTGAACCGATTAGGATGCCATCTGATGCGATCATCTTCGTAATGCACTTATTGATGATATCATCATCAAATACGCACCGTTTATCCTGATTCGTGAAGCATTTTCCGCAGGCTGTGCACCCATGGACCTTTGTGCCTCCCAGCTGGATAAGTTCTGTCTTTATCCCTTCATCCTTTAACACGTCCAGAACCTGCCGCAAGAGGTATTCTGTGTTTCCTCGTTTCCTCGGGCTCCCGTTGAACGCAACGACACGCATGATCATGACGTTGCCGGTTGATCCCATGAAGTCAGCGGATCGGTTAGTTTCCGTGAACATGTGGATGCTGGAGTATGTGGTGGTTCGGCAGGGAAAGTCCGGGAATTCATGCTCCCCATGAACTTCCGGCTCTCCTGATCAATGTTTTGTCCAGAAGTAGAGTGCGATGGCGATGATGGTACCTGCAGTGCCAAGGCCATACGCGGCGATATCGGTCCCGCTTGTCCAGGTCAGGGCTTCACCAAGGAACAGGACGGCAAGCGCTATAACCACCAGACCCAGGAGTTTCTCCTTGAGGTCATCGAGATCAGTTATCTTCAGCCACCCCGGCAGAGGTGCTTTTGCGATGAAGAGTTCAAAAAAGCCCAGTGCGATGATATAGAACACGGTGGCCACAAGGAAGAGGTCGATGATCTCGATGGAATAGGCCATCACATGTTTCATGCTCTGGACATCGGCAGAAAAATGCATGGCCGAATGCGAGACGCTGAAGAGAGTGACAAGAAAACCGTATATGAACAACGTCACCGAGAGGAGAATTGCCCCTAACACAGCAAGGAAAATAATTGCCTTGCTTAAAGGTCCGACAAGGAACCTCCTGACCGGTCGGGCATGGGGACTCCCATCCTGGTGACTCTCATTCTCTGTCGCAGGTGAATTCTTCTCTTCCAACGATATCGCACCCTCTTCTTCTCTTATAGGATTTCATCAATTCTTGTACATAAAGACACTGGAGGAACGTGTAACCAGTTTCGAAGGTTGGCAAAGATAGGCTCAAGACGGGATCAGAATCCCCCATAATTGTTCTTGTATTGAAAAATTCTCCTTTTCCACTATCCGTGGATACGTTTAGGGTATGAAGAGCCCCTCATTATACCCTGACTGAAAATCCGTGTTCCTTGAAGAACCGGATCACCTTCTCATCCCACTCTTCTGTTCCGGAAGAATCCAGAGAATCCCTGAAGAGTTCCCACGATTCACGGAGATCCTCATTCTCAAGACAGAGAAATCGCTCGTCCATCACGCGGGCAACACGCCTTCCCTGTGCATCTTCAACAAGGATCCTCCAGCACTGGTATTCCCTGCAGATATCAGGCCTCGAGACATGAACCGTGCAAAAAGCAAGCATCCGTCCCGTGTCCCAACGCACAAATGGACACGGATTCTGAGATCCAGGGGGGGTGGTACCAGAAAGATACAATCCCCGCAATGTCGGCGTAACTTCAACCTGAATCGTATCTCCGGTGTATTCATTTCTCAAAAGGTACCGGAACTCTCCAAGATCTTCAACGATCTGAAAGACCTGTCCCATGACACTGCAGCATTCTCCGCACTGCTGGCAGAAATAGGACATGCAACAACATACGATCTCCGGACATAAGCAGGTTCTGTGCGCAAGGGATCCGGGTGCCAACGTTTTTCCCGTATCAGGACAGTGTACAGGACATGAAACAGCTCATGAGGATCCGGGAAGGGAAAATGCTTGGCGGAGTGTGTGGTGGAATAGGGAAGTATTTTGACATAGATGCGGTCCTTATCCGGATCCTGTGGGTGGTTCTCACCTGTTTGTCAGTCGGGATAGGCGTGATTGTGTACATTGCAGCCTGGATCCTGATGCCGGAAGAAGAAGAGAAACCTACAGGGATAATGGACATACCTGGTTCATGATCCTTGGAGCCTGACCTGAGAGAAGATAAACAAATGACTTCTCTCGGTCCTACTGATTCCCTTTTCATACCAGTCCTTCCCGCATGAGAGTGCTGCTGCCATACCTTCACTCCCGGGCCATACTCATACATCCTTCCCAGATTGCGTCAGGTTCGATGGGCATACTTTCACTGGCCTTGCCCCTGGAAACCGCTCTGCAACCCAGGCTATTGAGGTACTCGGTTGTTTCAAGGTCTCAAGAAAAGGAACTCGTCGCCACCTGAGAGACTGATGCCTGTAACGCTGGTAGTATTAAGGTAGATGCAGAGATTTCTACGGGGATGGGACATTACTCGGCTTTATTTGCGCATCTGGACAAGAAACTGGTTCATACCTGATTGGTCCCAATGCACCTGGTAGTTCTGACTGGCAAACTGTGAGCATGTGTTGTCCACCTGCTCGCGAGTGGCGTAAAATGTCAGCGGTTCTCCTGTCTGCTGTTTTGAGAGAAGTATTTTCAGCTTTATCATCAGGTTTGTACAGGTCAGGTCAGTAAAATCAACGATCCCAGTTGCATCCATAGTATACCAGTCCTATTTTTCAGAAGAATATCAGTCTTGATCCGGGAAAAGTATTCCCCCCGGTCTGTCCATACAGGAAATTTCCAAGATGTTTTTCAGAAACCTCAGGCATATCCTTGAAAACAGGTGCAACATGTAACCCCCTCTCGGAGAGCGAAGGGGAATACACGGCGTAATGAAGGAAGGGGAGGTCCATTGTCGCCATAATCATCTCCTGAACATTGAAGACACGATCCTCAGGGATGACGGTATGGTCCCCACAGAGTGCATATACCCCCTGATCGATAAAGAGGACGCGTGTTTCCATCCCGCTCATCGCGGTTGCGACTGCCATGGAGAGTCCCCCAAATGCCCATTCCGACATGTACGGACTGCAGGTTATAAGGATGGTAAGCAGGGGGAGAGGCGCGTCATCTGCACATTTCCAGGGCGGGAATGATCCACCGCTTGAAAGAGCGAGGATAGGGTGTGTTCCATTGAACCGTTCGAGTATCTCCCGGAGGGGTTTGACCTGGATCGCAGGGATGCAGGATGAGGGGCGGCAGGTACCGGTATCCGAATCCTTTACGAAGTACCCGCGGGCAGTCGCACACCGGGAGCACGCACCAAACCAGCCGTGAGCCCCAATATCTCCCGAGATCAGCGAGAGGGCAGAGATTCCGTCGCCAATGTTCTCGAATTCTGAAGGATGCTGCTGGAGGTGGGCAGCGTGAACACCATCAAGATATGCATACAGTTCAGGCTGGATACCCTGTTCGACGGCACTCTTCAGGAAACGGAGCATGAATACCGGAGTCCGGCTCATGTATGGTCCCTGGCACAGGAGGAATCCTGCCTTTCCGCCTTCAGGATGTTCTCCTGTAAGATCCCTCACAAGGATATCCCAGAATGTTGCCTTCTCTCCACAATGCTCATCGCAGTGGATCAATATCCCAGGATAATCGTTCCGGATAGTGTCGATAAGGCCATGAAGCCGGAGCTCCTCGCCATCGGCATGAACAACAATCCTGGAATCACGGAGGATGGAGTTCCAGTATTCCGCGGTTCTGGTGTCCGCGAGGCTGATGAGTGAATCCCCCGTAAGGTAGATGACGAATTCCGGGGAGGGTAATTCTATTCCCTGGTGTGCAGGGGAGCGGATTGCACAGCGGATCCATCGGGCACGCTCAGGGGTCATTTCGCCGCTTAAGAAAAGGAAATACCTGGATGGCAGGCCTGATCCCCCCGTAATACACGTATCCTTGTGTTCCATTCAGGCTCCAAAGCCAAGCGTTTTCATGAGTGCAACCGTCAAGCCGGATACATATAGTGCAAAGAGTACCGAGCCAACGCACATTCCCACAAAGAACCAGGCTGCTTTGTAATTCCCTTCAGATGCCATAACCGTCTGCCGGATGGGACATCCTCCTATGAGCACCGCGATCAACCCGACGAAAAAGCCGGGAATAATCGCAAAGAGTATGTATGCCACAGGATTAAGACCTCCGGGTGCGCCGGGGATGGGATTTTCCGGGCCGCTCGTGATCGCCCAGAAGAAATGTTCCATGGCAGCGGGTGTGAGAATCCAGAAGAGGAGATACCCGATACATGAAAACACTATCAGGGCAACGTATCCTGAAAGCAGGCGTGTATGGCGAAACAGGAAATAGTCCCGGAATCCCCCGATTGAGCAATACCCTGATCTCTGAGCGAGATACCCGATAAGAAGACCGAGGAGAAGTGTCACGATGGGAACTGCAAAGATCGCGATCTCCCGTGATAAGATCCCGGTCGCCATCAGCGTGCCTCCCTCTCTGCCTTCCTCAACATCACATACGCTCCAGAGATAACCCCGAGTGCCATTGCGACAATGAACAGAATCGCGGTGAGATCCCCGTACCCTGTCCTGAGCGCAGCACGATAGGGGCAGCCTCCGAATATCATGGCAAGAATAAGGACCGCGATTCCTGCGGCGAAATAGATGAAATATTCCCGTGGAGTCCCTTTCCTGATCTTGTGCTCCCTGTGCAGGGTTGCTGCGATATATCCCCCGATGAGAACCCCGGCAACACTCATGACAGGCAGGAGGGAATTTTTCGATATGGCAGCAAGGGCCAGGTTCGTATCAGCGACGATGTTGACAATCCCATTCACGAGGTCGCGTGTATGGCAGGCCACACAAAAACCATAGGCCTCGGGGCCTCCCGCACTGATCAGGAGCGCCTGGGAGAACGCCGCGAGGATGCCAATGATGGCTCCAAGAAATGCAGGATGCCTTGCAAGGAGAGACCATGACCAGGGTGACGCGGGCTGTTCGTGATCAGATGGCATTCCAATGTAAAGGGAATTTTAATATTAAGTAGTTTTTGAAATGCGGCCAATTATTGACTCATATGAGAAAAATACCTGTAATAATACGGACAATCCTGGTCGCAGGTTGAGCAGAGATTGTATGTAGCATGAGAATAACACTACTTTCAGGCTTATGTCTTCCCTGAAAGCATATGCAGATCTCTTGAGGCTCCATTTCTTCTTTGCATGGCCTCTTCTCTTCTGTTCGGGGTATCTCCTTGCCACCACTACGTATGGCATGTTCTCGTGGTCATATCTTCTCAGGGTCCTTCTCATAGGCCTCCTTGGATTCGAAGGGGGGCTTGTACTGAATGATTACATTGACCGTGAATACGACAGGAAAGACACAGAATTCGGCAGGCTCACAAAATACTGGAGGGTATTCGGGACACGGCCGATCCCTTCAGGTCTTATCTCTCCCAAGAGTGCCCTTCTCCTCTTCCTCATCCTTGCGTTCAGCACACTCATTCTGATAGCCACCCTCCCTTACCCTCATTCTCTCTACGTGGCTCTCATCATGCTCTATTGCTATACCGTGGAGGCCTTTTACCAGGTGAAGAAGAGACGCCAGTCGTTTCCCCTGGCCCAACTCGTGGGAAGGACAGATTTTGCGCTTTTTCCGGTTGCGGGATATCTCTGTGCCGGATTTCCTGACCTGACAGCACTCCTTTATTTCCTCTTCTTCTATCCGTTTGCGATGGCTCACCTCGGCGTCAATGACCTCGCGGATGTCACCAACGACCGTGCACGGGGTTTGCAGACAATACCTATCCTGTATGGAATTTCCGGCACTGTCCGCTGGATCGTAGTATTTTTCTTGATACACGTGCTATGTGCCAGCATTTTCATGATCCGGCTTGGGATTATCTCCAGGATAGGGATAGCCCTTGGGCTTATCCTCCTCCTGTTCGCAT
This sequence comes from uncultured Methanolinea sp., assembly GCA_964401215.1. Classification (GTDB taxonomy): domain Archaea; phylum Halobacteriota; class Methanomicrobia; order Methanomicrobiales; family Methanospirillaceae; genus Methanolinea_A. Next base: position 9,257 of record CAYNXS010000010.1, read on the forward strand.
CAGTCTCACTCATCAGGGATCCTACTGATAGGAAGGCCCTCGCAGTACTCCCACTCTTTCACCTCTCAATGATCTTCTATGCAGGATCTCTCGTGCTTGACGTGGTGTGGTGACCGCGTTGTGCTGTATCTGCAACTTTAAGAGAAAGGAGAAGGATACTGTCATTGTATGCCCGGTATTGAGCATCTGATCAGGTCGTCGGGTCTCGAAGGGTGGATCCTGAAAGGACGGCAGTACCCACATCCCCTCCCCGAAGGCGTCAGGAACTATTACTGTTATACACGTGATGGGGGACATTCCCTTCTCGTGGTACTCGAAAAAGAGTACCGGCACGGAGAATCCCCTGAACGTTTTGTGGTGCCTGCACCGGTCAAGATGGTGCTCAGGGCCGGGTGCAGGGAGAGAGAGGGCTATCTGTGGTCAGATCTGCCCTATACGGAAGGTATCGGTCTCCTGGTCAGTGATGAGGACATCGAATTCTGATCTATCGCCCCAATATCCGGTTTTTACTCATGTTTTTTTATCGGCCATCACGGGAAATATTACTCAATAAAAGACGGATGGGTTTCGATCATGTATCATCAATGAATAATCCCCTGGGAGAACCGGGCATTCAACACTGGTGAATAATATGAATCCTCGGAATTTGAAACTTTAACACAACAATTTTTTCATTCTTCTGACAGAATAGATCACACAGAGAGAGTGCTGCCATGGATCCCTCAATACGATGGTCACTACCTGCCCTGAGTTGTATACTTCTCGTCGCATTGTCCGGGCTTTCCGGGTGCCTGCAGCAGGGGTCCACGACCCAGATGACTGGAGAACTATCGGCTGTCCCGACAACACTGCCATGCACAACCGGAGAAGTGATCTTTCTTACCGAAGAACTCTATCCATTCAGCTCCATGAATGACGACGGGAATCTTGAGGGGCTTTCTGTCGCCGTGGTAAGGGAACTCCAGGATCGCGTGCACTGCAGCAACCGGATCGAGATACACCCCTGGAACATATCCTATGACACTGCACTCCGGACTCCGGGATACGCTATCTTCTCGACCGTAAGGACTCCTGAAAGGGAGGACCAGTTTGCATGGGTCGGCCCTATCGCGACACTCGAGTTCGTGCTGTATTCCGCGAGCGACAGCGGGATTGCTCTCCAGAGTCTGGAGGCTGCCAGGAACACAGGAGAGATCGCGGTCGTTGACGGCGATGCACGCCACGACTTCCTCATAAAGAACCGCTTCACCAACATCAGGACGTTTTCCTCGGATGAAGAATGCCTTGGAGCGCTTGTGAACCGCTCTGTCTCACTGTTCCTGGGTTCTTCTGCAACAACGCCGGATACCATCCGGAAAAAGGCTATTCCAGAAGACAGTATCGTCCCTGTGTATACGCTGCTCAGGAACGATCTCTATATTGCATTCAACAAGGACACCGATCCCGGAATTATCAACGCATACCAGGAAGCGCTTGACGCGATGAAGGCTGATGGCACTTTTTCGCGTATTTTTGGTGTGGCTCAGGCTTACGGGACGTCTCCCTTGATTCCGGAAGAAGAAAATATCCTGGGCGTTGAGAATCTCCTCTCCATCCTCACATCTCTTACCGATACCAGGATGCAGGGTATTGCCGCAGCGATGCAGTCTCTCTCGCTTACATCCGACCTGAAATCAGGAGACTGGGATCACATACGGCCTCTCCTTATCAGTCTAGAGAGTTACTATCCTGAAGCCAGGTTCTGGTATGCCAATCCCGACGGATCGTATTTTACAACGGTTGATAACCTGACCAGTGCCAACCTGAAAGATCGTCCGTATTTCCCGGGTGTGCTCGCGGGGAATGCGTCCATAGGAACGATAGTCGTCAGTAAATCCACAGGGAGATACACGGCAATCATCGCAGTCCCTGTCGTAAGGAATGGATTGGTAACAGGAATACTTGGAACTTCGGTGTACTGCGATACCCTGGAAAGAACCCTGGAAAAAGAAGTGTTGCTCCCTGAAGGCTATTATTTCTTCATCCTTGATTCCCGGGGAGAGCCAGTACTCGATTCAATTCCCGGGCAGATCTTTTCACTCGGAAACTCACCTGAAGCCAGGGATTTCCTGTACAGTGCGAACGAGGGTTCCATCAACTACCCGTATGACGGGTCTTCCCATACGGCGAGGTTCAAAACTTCACATCTCACCGGATGGAAGCTGGCTGTCGGGTGGAAGGAGTAATCGGGGGAACCGGATCTGATCTTACGGAATCCCGGCCGAAATCAAAAGCAGGGGCAGAAAGTTTTTCAGGATCCCTCGTCCCCGAGCGCTTCCCTGTTTCGCATCCGGTAGAGGGCCATAGGATCCATTTCCTCGAAGGTTTCTGTCCCGGTCCGCATGATCACTGATCCAACCCCTGAGTTCACGATCATCTTGGAGCAGAGGAAACAGGGCCATATCCTGGTTAATTCCCCTGTCTCGACATCAAATCCTGCGAGGTAGAGGGTGCATCCCCGTGCATGTTTTCCCGCCTGGAGCAATGCATTCATCTCGGCATGCACGCTCCTGCACCGTTCATAATGGGATCCTGAGGGTATGTTGTGATCCTTCCTCCAGCATCTGCCGATCTCGGTACAGTCCATCTGCTTTCGTGGAGCGCCGGTATACCCCGTAGAGACGATGGTGTTGTACTCATCAACGATGATGGCCCCGAAATTGCGCCTGAGGCATGTTCCCTGGTGAGCACAGCGCAGTGCGAGGTCGAGGAAGTACTGGTGCCGGTTGGTCCGCATTCACTCAAACGTATTCGAAAGAACCGGTATTAATATACCTGTCCCACCGCCTGGTTTTTTGGCATTGGCGGGAGTTGCTCTAAGAATTCGCTATGTTCCGGTTACCTGCCTGAGAGTATCCATGATCTCCCCTGAGAGCCTGCCTTTCTTTCCAATCGCTGCGGCAGTGCTGATCTTCAGAACCTGACCTGTGAGCACATAGCTCTCATGCATGATATCAAGCCCCCCATCGAGAAAATCATTGAGAGAGAGTGAGACGAAGGGCTGATCCCACGAAGGAGTGTGCGAAACAGGATAGATGACAAGCCCATCCCCTGGTGCACTATCCACCACCACCGCAGGTCTGATTTTTACTGCCCCCTTATTCCCAATCCGGACCTTTGCAAGGATCACGTCACCTTTTTGATAGCGGGACACAGGGCTTCACCACACGGATTGATCAAGAACCAAACTCACGCATCGCACACGAGCCGGGCAGAAGAGTCCTTTTCGAGGTGTCTGGATGGTGAGGAGCTTTTCTGAAACGGGGAAAAGGTGGGTGAAGGCAGCCATTCACTATGCAGTGTATTCATTGAGATTTTCAGCAATCTCACCATCGGTAAGGCCTCGGTTATAGAGTGCAAAAGAGCCGATGTCCCCCCTATAATAGAACGGATTGCTTGCCGATGCCTGTTTGCCCATGGTCAGGGTATAGGAATTATTTTTGAGATTGACATCAGGTATCTGCGATGCGGATGTAATTTTACTGTTGCCCGGAACATTTGATTTATAATACGAAAATGGCTTTGAAACTCCGTTCACATAGATCTCTGGCTCTCCATTCTCAACAATCAGGTTCACATACTGCCATTGGTTTGAGGTCACCGAGGTTCCATCAGTCATGATGTGATAGTGGGTATTTGTGATCCTGTCATCCCATTCAAAGTAGACCCGATCGCCAATCAGGTAGAGATCGTAATTCTTATCCTCGGTCACTCCTCCACCAGACTGTGTCTGGAGCCCTTTGCCGATCACCTGTTTCCAGTATGAAGAAGTCAGGTAATTCGTGGGTAATCCCACATTCTGGGGTTTGATCCAGATCGAGATTGTGAGATCTCCTGTATAGGTAAGAGTCGGATCATCGGCATACTCTAACCAGTCGTTTCCGTCAAAAGAGAGATAGCTCATGTTCATGGGAGCCCCGGCAAAGCCCGCCACGGGATTGCCCTTCTTGGTAAACGCAAGCGGGGTGCAGTCTGTGCGCCACACATCTCCCCCAGCAGTCCCGCCGGCCTGGGCATAGGATGTGGTCCCCGTTGTGATCTCTGCCCGGTCGTCGCTTGAGATGAGAAGGTTTGCTTCCGTATCGATGAGCTGGATGACCCATTTCCCCAAAGTGAAGGGTTTCAATTTTCCTTCGGGCATGGTATCGGACACGATATAATCGCACTGGGATGAGTAGCCGGTGGAGTTAGGGTAAATGAAGAGGGTTCGCCCTTCGAGGGGGCCTCCGGATACAAATGGAGTCGGGTAGAGGGTCCGTCCGTCAGGCGTGAGCACCTTGATCAGCACCTCTTTTCCCTGGACAGGATTTTTTTGCCCGGCAAAATGGAACGGTTCTGCCTCCCTGATGGTAAACCCTACCACCTGCATCGCGAGTCCCCCTGGCTGGATGATCTCCAGAGCGTCCGCCTCGCTTGCAATATAGACCTTGTCGTGCAGAATCGAGGGGAATCCCATGAACACTGACCATAGTACCAGGGCAATCCCAATGACCAGGATCACCATGAGAATCGTGCTCACCGTGGCACTTATCGCATTATCTGTCGTACCTCTTCCGGGATTCATCAATCCAACCTTCCAAATCATATACCCTGCCGGCAAGAAAAGGATTATGAAATATTTTTTACGGGGGAAGGAGAATAGATGGAGTGCATTGTGGGGCTTATCACTATGACAGAGAGTATGAAACCAAGGATATTCTTCGCAATTCTTATAACCTGGATCATGGTGCAGGGGGTAATCGCAGTCGCTCCACGGGATGCACCACCACTGGTTATCGAACCCCCTTCAGGTAATATCGGGGTAATGGAAACCAGTACGACTGTTGCATCTTCCCTTACAGTACCGGTTCTCCCGGAATTTCCCCTATGGATGGCTTTTCTGGGTATTGTTCTCATTGCCACTGCAGTAGGGGGATTGTACCTCATACGGCGCCCCAAAACCTATGTACCACGCTCAAAGCGCCTTCAGAAATAAACACAGATTTCACCTTTTGTGTGAGCAATGATCTCTTTGAAAGGGTTTTCTCCAGGGGCCCGATTATGGTGACACGATGACTTCTCTCCTGATAGGGTGGGTCGAGGTCAGGGGGGTGAGAGTTACTGCCGGAGAGGTGCTCTCCCGGTTTTGGGACAACCCGATGGCAGCATCGGAGTTCGGGGGAGAATTTTTCATCTCCGTGGAAGGCTGTTCGGCGAGAGATACGCTCGGGATTATTCCCGGAAACATCCCCCCAGGAACCATTGCCTGCAACGAAAAGATCATCGGTAGTGTCGAGTGCGGGGTGAAGGCGGGAAATTTGAGTGCTGCAATCAGGGAAGCGGTCCGTCTCAGAAGCGACCAGGGTGTCGTTGCCCTCTCGGGGGGTGTCGATTCCACGCTGATTGCAGCCCTTGCAGGATTACCCTGTATATGTGTCGGGACTGCAGGGTCACGTGACACCGAATGTGCCGAGAGGGCAGCACATCGTCTTGGTCTTGACTTCTCCTCAACACGTATTCGTCCGGGCGAAGTTGAAGATGCAGTCATACTGGTACTCAACACCATTCCCTGCATCACTCCTGTCAACGTCGCAATCGCCACAACCCAGTATTTCATCACCCTTGCAGCCAGTGAGGGGGGATACTCAAGGGTTCTGACGGGTCAGGGCGCCGACGAACTTTTTGGAGGATATTCACGATATGTATCCGCACAGGACATTGACGCTGAACTTGCCAGGGATTTTCTCTCGCTCCGGCAGCAGGCGGACAGGGACCAGTCAGTTGCAGCCCTGAACAGGGTTCTTCTCTCGATGCCGTATCTTGATTTGAGGGTGGTGCGAACGGCAGAGGCACTCCCTGCATCAAGGAAAGTGAGCGACTCACTCCGCAAGATCGCGCTGAGGGAGGTTGCCCAGCAGTACATCCCGGCCGATCTTGCATGGGCTGACAAGAAGGCGATGCAATATGGAAGCGGAGTATGGAAAGAGATCCGCCACCTCGCAAAGAGAGGGGGATTTTCCCGCGTGGCAGACTACCTGGACGATGTGTGTAAAAAATCTGACGGCCATCCTCTCTCATAAAACCTGATTGGGTCAGGACAACCACACTTCAGCCATCGTATGCCGGGCAGGCATGCTCTGCACATGCCACAGGCACCCGACCGCCGGGGTATTCATGATGGATTATTTCCGGAAACATTCCGCGGGAATTCGATACATTCCCTACTATGGGATGAACACACGGGTCCGAGTTCCCTGCGCGGATCATGAAAATTCTGACCATGGAACAAACAAGGTCACCAGATGTGAGCATAGCCTGAAAAGGCTCTGTTTCTCGCCAAATATTGATAAATTGCTACAATATTGCCTCAATGAAAAGAACATCCCTGTGCAGGGCAGACAACAATGGTTATAAAAAACAGTATCAAGGGTACATATCTTACTTGGAGAGTACAAGCCTGCAGGGAGACAGCCAGGGATGATCACCGAAAAAGATACCGAGCATATCGCGCAACTCGCAGATATTGCCATATACAGGGAAGAACTCGCCGCATTCACCTCGCGGTTCAACGAGATTCTTGAATATTTCGACCTCCTCGATACGGTTGAGGTGAAAGAGGATCACGATGAAAAGGAGTGCAACGTACTCCGCGATGATGAGATAGTCCCCTCCCTCTCCCAGGAAAAAACACTAGCAAATGTGCATGACCAGGAAGACGGGTTTTTCAAGGCTCCGCGGGTGATGTGATGCCTGTCGGCTCCATTGAGTTCAACCCGGATGACCAGTACTTCGCATTCCTCCGGACAATCCGCAACCCGCAATGCGGAGACGGGAAACTCGCAGGAATCCCTGTTGCCATCAAGGATAACATCTCGACAGAGGGGATCGAGACTACCTGTGCCTCCCGCATACTTGCAGGGTATGTCCCTCCCTATGATGCGACCGTCGTTGAACGCATCAAACGCGAAGGGGCAGCAATTGTGGGGAAGACCAACATGGATGAATTCGGCATGGGAACCACCACTGAGAATTCGGCATTCGGCCCTACAAGGAATCCGGCAGACCCCTCGCGGGTCCCGGGAGGTTCATCCGGGGGGAGCGCAGCAGCCATCGCAGGAGGGCTCGTCCCAATGGCGCTCGGGACCGATACCGGTGGCTCAATCAGGTGCCCGGCAGCCTTCTGCGGGATAGTGGGACTCAAACCTACGTACGGCCGCGTCTCCCGTTATGGCCTGATTGCGTACGCAAATTCCCTCGAGCAGATCGGTCCCATGGCGGGCAACGTTACCGGTGTAAACCGCCTCATGGAAGTGATTGCCGGATACGATCCCCGGGACTCCACGTCCCTGGACATGCCATACCGGCACGAACCGAATCCTGACATCCGGGGGGTGAAGATCGGGGTCCCTGAAGAATTCTTCGGAGAGGGAGTGGATCCCAGGGTGGCATCGGTTGTCTGGGACGGCATCTCGATGCTGGAGCGAAAAGGGGCCGAAGTTATCACGTGCCGTATGCCGAGCATGACCTACGCGCTTGCAGCGTACTACGTGACCTGCACGAGCGAAGCCTCTTCAAACCTTGCACGTTTTGACGGAGTGAGGTACGGACCCGCTGCCGATACCAGGAAAACCTGGCACGAGTCTTTCCAGGAGAGGCGGAGAGAAGGATTCGGTGAAGAGGTCCGAAGGAGGATCATGCTCGGGACATTTGCCCTCTCGTCAGGCTATTACGGGAAATACTATGCAAAGGCACAGGCTGCACGGAACAATGTAAGGGCTGATTTTGCACGCCTCTTCCGCGATGTCGATGTGCTCGCCGGGCCGACGATGCCAACCGTGGCATTCAGGTTCGGCGAGAAGAGCGATCCACTCTCGATGTACCTCTCTGATATACTCACGGTCCCCGCCAACCTCGCAGGAGTCCCTGCCATATCCGTCCCCTGCGGGAAGGTCGAAAATCTGCCTGTCGGCCTGCAGATCACCGGGCGCTGGACGGAGGATGAGAAGGTAATTGACCTCGCGTACGCCTATGAACAGGGGAGATCAGCATGACGGTGATAATCGGCCTTGAGATCCATTGCCAGCTGGATACCGCAACGAAACTCTTCTGCGGGTGCTCGACCGATTACCGCGACGATCCCCCGAACTCCCATACGTGCCCGGTGTGCCTCGGTCTCCCGGGTTCACTCCCAAAAATAAACAAGAAAGCCGTTGAATACGCGCTCCGCGTCGCAAAGGCACTCAACTGCGAGGTCCCGCAGGAATCCGAGTTTGCCAGGAAAAATTACTTCTACCCTGACCTGAACAAGGGTTACCAGATTACCCAGTATGACCGGCCCCTTGCCGTCCGCGGGCACCTTGACGTTGACGGCGATGAGGGAGGGAAGAGGGTTCGCATCACCCGCGTACACATGGAGGAGGACCCGGGCCGCCTGGTGCACAAGGGGGGAGCGGATCGGCCCAGGTATACCCTCGTCGATTACAACAGGGCAGGCATCCCCTTAATCGAGATCGTCACGGAACCGGACCTCCGCTCGCCCAAAGAGGCAAGGAAGTTTTTGAACAAGATGCGGGCAACCCTCGAATACCTCGGTGTCTTCGACAGCGAGAAAGAGGGATCGCTCCGTGTCGATGCAAATATTTCCCTCCAGGGAAGCGAACGGGTGGAAGTCAAGAACATCACTTCCTACAAGGGAGTTGAAAAAGCCCTCACGTTTGAGGTGACCCGACAGAGGAATGCGATCCGGAGGGGTCAGAAGATAGTGAGGGAGACCCGTCACTTCGTCGAGGCCCGGGGAGTAACCACGTCATCCCGGAGCAAAGAGATGGAGCAGGACTACCGGTATTTCCCCGAGCCTGATCTCAAGCCGATCCGGGTATCGGCCTGGGCAGATGAGATTGTCATCCCTGAACTTCCCGATGCACGAAAATTCCGGTTCATACAGGACTACAACCTCTCCCCCACCCATGCTGCGACGCTTACCGGGGACTGGCAGATCGCCGAGTTCTATGAGACTCTCCCCCCTGATGTAAGAAAATCTACCGGGACGGCAACCTGGGTGGCTGACACCCTCCTGGGAGAACTGAATTACCGCGACATGTCGATCCGTCATGTTCCCCTCCAGCATTTCAAAGAGATACTTCTCATTCACGAATCCGGCGGCATTACCGACAAGGGAGCAGTGGAAGTGCTCAGGACCCTCCTTGACCAGGTGAAAGAGACAGGCATCTGTGAATCGCCGGGAGCGTGCATAAAACGGCTTGGTCTCAAGGTAATCGGGACTTCGGATCAGGGAGGCGAGGATCCTGTGACCGCTGCAGCAAGAGAAGCAATAGATGAGAATCCCCAGGCAGTTGAAGATTTCCGGAAAGGGCGAAAGGAGGCACTCAACTTCCTTGTCGGGCAGGTAATGAAGAAGACCAGGGGGTGTGCAAAACCGGCAGATGTAAACCGTGTGCTCACCGATCTCCTTTCGGCCAGGGTGTGAGAATCCGATGTACCTGATAGTGACCGAGAAGAACATCTCTGCAAAGAGGATCTCGGGCATCCTTGCAGGAACGCAGAAAGTCCTCGAGGTAAGGGACGGGGGAATCTCAAGTTACCAGTTCAACGGGACCGTCGTTATGGGCCTGAAAGGCCATGTCGTCGAGATCGATTTTGTCGAAGGATACTCCAACTGGCGGAGCGAGTCGCGGACTCCCCGGAGCCTTATCGATGCCCCCACGATCAAGGTTCCCACCGAGAAGAAGATCGTCTCCCTCATCCAGAAACTTGCCCGGAAGGCGGACCGGGTAACGATTGCGACTGACTTTGATACCGAGGGGGAGCTGATCGGCAAAGAGGCCTTCGAGCTCGTCAGGGACGCAAATCCCGGAGTGGTCGTGGATCGTGCCAGGTTCTCAGCAATCACTCCCGATGAGATCAGGCATGCGTTCTCCAACACGACCGACCTCGATTTCGCGCTCGCAGCTGCCGGTGAAGCCCGGCAGGTCATTGATCTGATGTGGGGGGCTTCCCTGACACGCTTCATCTCACTTGCAGCACGGCGGGGCGGGGCAAATGTCCTCTCGGTTGGAAGGGTCCAGAGCCCGACACTTGCCATGATCGTGGATCGTGAGAGGGAGATAGAGGCATTCACGCCCGAACAGTACTGGCAGTTGTACCTTACCACCGAGAAACAGGGACAGGAGATGGAAGCGCGGCATACAACCTCGCGGTTCACCGATCCTGCAGAAGCCGAGTCTGCCCGCGACCGCACTGTTCCCCCGCTTGTTGTTACTGATGTGAAGGAGGGTGGAAAAGTTGACCGGGCCCCGTCACCCTTTGATACCACATCGTTCATCGTTGCTGCTGCGAGGCTTGGGTTCTCCGCTGCAAATGCAATGCGCCTTGCAGAAGACCTCTACATGAACGGGTTCATCTCCTACCCGAGAACCGATAACACCGTATACCCGGCATCGCTCGACCTCAATGCAATTCTCCTTGCATTAAAACCGACTGCGTTCCGGGCTGATGTGGAATGGGTGATCTCCAACCGAAGATCGACTCCTACAAGGGGGAAGAAAACGAGCACCGATCATCCCCCTATCCACCCCACGAGCGCTGCGAAAAGGGAGGATCTTGGAGAGGATCGGTGGAGGATCTACGAGCTTGTGGCGCGCAGGTTCCTTGCAACGCTCTCTCCTGATGCGAGGTGGAAGACCATGAAGATCCTCCTTGCAGCAGGAAAAGAGCCATACACCATTACCGGCGGCCAGCTCCTGGAGCCCGGGTGGCGGAAGGTATACCCGTTCAGTGCCGCGACGGAATATATCATCCCTGAGCTCAGGGTGGGTGAAACACTCCCTCTCCTCAAGGTCAGGATGGACGAGAAAGAGACGCAGGCACCACCCCGCTTCACGCAGAGCCGCCTTATCCAGAGAATGGAGGAACTGGGGCTCGGGACAAAAAGCACACGGCACGAGGTTATTGCAAAACTCATGTCCCGGAAATATGTGGAAGGAAATCCCTTGAGGCCGACACTTGTCGGCAGGGCTGTGATTGAGAGCCTCGAGCATCACGCCGATACGATCACCCATCCCGATATGACGCAGACCCTCGAAGAACACATGCAGCTGATAAAGCAGAAGGCCAGGACCCGCGATGACGTGGTCGGGGAGTCGCGGGGAATGCTCCACCAGGTCTTCGACCAGCTCGAGGCCCACCGGCACGAAATCGGGGAGGAGATCATGGACCAGACTGCGGAGGAACTGACCCTTGGACCATGTCCGGTCTGCGGCCATGATATCCGTATCAGGCACCTCAGGAACCAGACCCAGTTCATCGGGTGCACCCACTATCCCGAATGCACGTTCAATATCGGCCTCCCTATGACCATGTGGGGCTTCGCAGTGAGGACCGATGAGGTCTGCCCCACTCACACACTCCATTCTGTCCGCCTTGTCAGGAAGGGTGCAAAACCCTGGGATATTGGATGCCCCCTGTGCCACCACATCACCTCGCACAGGGAAACCCTGTTCCTCATGCCATCAATGTCCGATGCCCTGCACAGGAAGATGGTTGCAGCCCACCTTTATACCGTCTATGATGTTGCGAATTCTACCCCTGAAAATCTCGCATCTGCACTCGGCATTCCCGAAGAGAACATCCGGGGGTTACACGCGGAGGCACACCAGGCCATGGACCTTCTGCGGCGACGCTCCGACTGCCGGAAATTCGTCCGTTCAATCCTCCCTCACAGGCGGGGGAGAAGCCCTGCGAAGGTGATAAAAAAACTGCACGAGGCCGGGGTCAACGATATCGAAGCCCTTGGTCTCGTGAACCGCGCTGTCCTGAAAGACGCAGGTATCGGCGACCAGGAGGCTGAACATCTCCAGGCACAGGCAAAAAAGATAGCAGGGGAACGGCTTCTTAAGGAGATGGGGATACCCGCTCTCAGCCTTAAGAAGTACAGGGATGCCGGCTTTTCGAGGCCGGAAGACCTCCTCTCGGTCCATCCGCTTTATCTCTCATTAAAGAGCGGGGTCTCTCCCGATACGGCATTCCGGCATGTCGAGACAGTAGCTAAAGCCCTTGGGAGGCCGTATGCCACCCGGGTCACAAAAGCCCAGTTCGAGAAGGGAAGGTCCGATCTCATGAACATACAAGGAACCACCGAGCCGGTCATCGATCAATTACTCATGGCGGGTGTGTATAATCTTGAAACCCTCCATGAAATGGATGTCTCACTGATCGCTGCACGGGCAGGACTGCCCAAAGACCGTATCCTGAAACTCCGGTCAGCAGCACCCCTCAAAAAGAAGAAGAAACAGAGCGACGATATTATAATCATCTGATGGAGTGGGCCAATGCATATCAACTGGAAAAGCTGGAGCCACGTGACCAAACTTGACCCGGACAAGCACCTTACCCCAGAGAAAATTACCGGGGTGGTGACCAGCGGGACGGATGCCCTGATGCTTTCAGGCACCCTGAACGTGACCCGTGAGAACATGCAGGAACTCCTGCGGCAGGTGGCACAATACGGGCTTCCCCTTGTGGTGGAACCCGCGGGGCCGGAGGCGGCCATTGCTGAAGGAGTTGACTTCCTCTTTGTCCCGAGTGTCCTGAACAGCCAGGACGTGAGATGGATCGTGGGCAAGCACCAGCAATGGGTACTCCAGCAGAAGGTTGCGTGGGACCGGGTGGTCCCCGAGGCGTATATTGTGCTCAATCCTGATTCCTCTGTGGGGAAAGTCACCCGTTCCACCTGCTCCCTCACACCTGCTGAAGTCGCAGCATATGCCATGGTTGCGGACAGTTACTTCCGCTTCCCCATCGTCTACATAGAATACAGCGGAAAATACGGAGATCCCGGGGTATTAAAAGCAGTTTCAGAATCGCTTGATGCTGCGGTCCTGTATTATGGAGGGGGTATCAATTCTGCAGAACGGGCAGCGGAAATGGCCCGATATGCAGATACTATCGTTGTCGGGAACGCTGTGTACGACCAGGGGATCGATGTGCTGAAAGCTACGGTGACCGCAGTCCAGTAGGCTGGGGGATGCCGGACATCTCTTTTGTGCTGGTCGAACCCCTCTACGAGGGAAATGTGGGGTTCGCTGCAAGGGCAATCAAGAACTTCGGGTTCACCCGGCTGGTCCTTGTAAACCCATGTCCGCTTGGTGACGATGCACTCGCAAGGGCTGGCCACGCCCGTGATGTGCTTGAATCAGCTGAAAGAAAAAACCTCGAAGAAACCTACTCAGAGAGTGATATGGTCATTGCCACCACCGGAGAAGTGAGCAAGTCCATATGCAATCCTATGCGCATGCCCTATTATTCTCCCGGGGAGATCCGTGATCTGATTGGAGATCTCCAGGGAAGTGTATCCATCCTTTTTGGTCGGGAGAACTGGGGGCTGAACAACCGCGAAGTCCGGCGTTCCGACGTTATCTGTACCATACCGGCCTCACCCGCCTATCCTATCCTGAACCTCTCCCATGCGGTTGCCGTGATGGCGTATGAACTAGCCCACCTCCCACGCGGCGAGTATCTCCTGGCCGGGAGGGAGCAGATGGAGCACCTCTACCGGCACATTGACCAGTACCTGACCCTCATCGAACACCCTGATTTCAAGCGCCAAGTCACCATGCTGATGATGCGGCGGATATTCGGCAGGGCGAACCTGACTGCCCGGGAAGCAAGCACGCTGCACGGGCTCATGCGGCGTTCAGAATGGCACATCGATCCCGGAACACGGGACAGGGATCTGGGATCCGGAGGACCTGATCCGGATCTCAATGATGAATGATTGGAGGGTTTTCTTCCCAGATCACATTTGAGGAAATTTTCCTCAATCCACGGCAGATTCATCCCGATATTCCGGGCGCATTGATACAACAGGTGAAAAAATCGCGGATTTTATGGTGATTCCGCACACATGGATCTCCATGCATCAAAGGCTCTTCTTTGTTCCAGCCTGCACCCTTGTCATTTTTTTCGTGCTTTCATCCGGGTGTATTTCTCCACCCATGGTCACGGAGGAACCCCTCACGATGACCCCCGGAGAACTGGCATCCTTTGTCCGGGATGCTGCAGGATATGCGAACCTTTCAGGAAAAGAAGCTGCCCTCCGTGAGTTCAACCGGGACACAGGATCATTCACACGCGGAGACCTCTATATCTACGCGTATGACTACAACGGGACACTCCTCGCGCATCCCTATCTGGGGGAGAGTATCGGGATGAACCGGCTGAACTGGACCGATCTCCGCGGGCTCCCCGTCATCCGGATTGGGGCGCATGTGGCTGCATACGGCGGAGGGTATATCGCCTACCTGTACCCCTCACCTCACGAAGGACTCATCAATGAATCATCCCGGGAGTCTTATGTCGTAAAGATCGGGTATGTATACCCGGCAGGTGATGACATGTGGATAGGATCGGGAATTTATTGTGAAGACCTTGAGGAGGGGAGTCCGGGTGCTATCAAAAATGCGGTGCCTGAAATGACAACGCTCGTAGAACAAGGGGCTGCATATGGGCGCGACCATGGCGATGTGGCAGCATTTGCCGAGATCTCGAACAGGTCAGGAATGTTTGTCGATCCGGATGCCCATTACCTGTATGCATACGATTACCACGGGACCCTCCTTGCACATCCACACCTGCCGAACCTTATTGGGACAAGCCTGATCGAGCGACAGGATCCGTTCGGTATGAACAATATCAGGGCTCTTTCCGAGACCGCACGATCGGGTGGGGGATATATTGTCTTTGTGTGGCCGAATCCGGAGAGGGAGAACCGCCAGGAACTGAAGATCGGGTATGTCCTTCCTGTTGATGAGGAATGGTGGCTTGGTTCAGGAGTATACTTAAGCGAGATCACGGGAGTTGACACTTCCTTCCCTGTCCCAACCGGGTAAGGTGCTGGTGACACAGGTGTTTTTTTCCATATGAGAGATACCCTCTCGTGCAGGAAAGAGTCCTTCTCCTCTTCTTTATCCAGGGCAAGAGGAAGTCCTAATACTCATCCGGATCCTTACCTTTTTACATGATTCTCGTTGACTGGCAGATACTGGACAGGATCCAGCGGGGGTTTATCAGGGTTGAGCCCTTCGACCCCGGGCTCGTCCAGCCGAATTCCCTTGACATCCGCCTCGGGAACCATTTTATCTGGTATGAACGGGGTGATGGGATAATCGATCCCTTCCAGCAGGAGACAATAATGTCCGGCATTGCTGAAACCACGACGGAGTCTGTCGTTCTTGAACCGGGGCAGTTCATGCTGGCCGAGACCCACGAGGTGATCGGCCTTCCCGACAATATCGTCGCCAGCATCGAGGGCAAAAGCAGCATTGCCAGGCTTGGAATTGAGCTGCACCAGACAGGGGGATGGATTGATGCGGGGTTCCGGGGTTCAATCACGCTCGAGATGTGTAACGTGAACCAGCGACCGGTCCGGATATACGCAGGGATGCCTATAGGACAGCTGGTCTTTTATTCCACGGAGAGAGCACTTCTCCCCTACGACAGGAAGAAGGATGCAAAGTACATGGACCAGCGGCAGGCGACACTTTCCCGGTACCACCGGAACCTGCAGGATTTCTGAATGGGTATATACACCATGAAACCACATTTATCTGGGATAATCTGACCGTAACGGGAGTTACACTATGCGACTTCTCTTGATACACTCTGATTTTATTGAATTCGAGGCCAAGAAAAAGACGGGAATGGCAGAAGAAGGCCAGCCCCTGAAGGGTTTTACAGAAGAGGCGCTCACCGTGTTCTGTGCCGTGGAAGCAGTTGATGAGGACGACATTCCCGGCGTTGTCGAACTCGCAGGCGCGGAGATCTCCAAGACCGCCGATCAGCTCTCCGTCGAGAACATTGTCCTCTATCCGTACGCACACCTCTCGAGCGATCTTGCAAGACCCGATGCAGCAGTCGGTGCCTTGAAGATGCTCGAGCATCTCCTCGCAGAAATTGGCTTTGAGGTAACACGCGCTCCATTCGGGTGGTACAAATCCTTCCGCATCTCATGTAAAGGCCACCCCCTCTCGGAGCTCTCGAAGACCATACTTCCCCCCGAGGAAGGAAAGAAGGTCGAGAAGAAAGAGGTCACCCACGAATTCTTTGTCCTCACACCAGACGGGAAGAGGCATGAACCAGCGCAATTCATGGATAACTCGTCATTCGGATGCCTGCTCAAAAAAGAGCTCGGAGAACCTGCCGAGGGTGGCGGGGAACCGATCCATGTCGAACTGATGCGGAGCAAGGAACTTGTGGACTATGAGCCGGTTTCCGACGTGGGCCACCTCAGGTGGATGCCCAAGGGCAAGCTCGTGCGTGATCTCCTGGCCGATTATGTCCTGCAGAAGGTGCTCCCGTACGGTGCAACTCCCGTTGAGACTCCCGTGATGTACGACCTTTCCGATCGCGCGATCTACGAGCATGCTGACAAGTTCGGGGAACGCCAGTACAGGTTCAAGAGCGGTACGAGAAGCATGATGCTCCGGTTCGCGGCATGCTTTGGGATGTTCTCTATCATGCGGGACATGCATATCTCCCCGAATACTCTCCCCATGAAGATGTACGAGCTCTCCACCTACTCCTTCCGCCACGAACAGAAGGGAGAGGTTATCGGGTTAAAAAGGCTCCGTGCGTTCACCATGCCGGATATGCACTCGCTCTGCACCGACATGCCTGAAGCACTCCGTTGCTTTGAGGAGCAGCTCATGATGGGATGGGAGACCGGGAAAGACTTCGGGACCGAGCTTGTCGGGGTGATCCGGTGCACACGTGACTTCTACGACGAGCATCAGGACTGGGTCGCGGAGATGGTGAAGGTCTCAGGATGCCCGATGCTGATCGAGATACTCTCCGAGCGCGTCCATTACTGGGTCGCGAAGGTCGACCTCGCGGCCATCGACGGCCAGGGACGACCGATCGAGAATCCGACCGTCCAGATCGATGTCGAGAGTTCACTCCGGTTTAACATCAAGTATCACCTCGACGGGAAAGAGGTTCACCCCCCGATCCTCCACTGTTCCCCCACGGGTTCCGTCGAGCGTGTCATCTGTGCCATCCTGGAGAGCACTGCACGACAGGATGTACCGAGGCTCCCCACATGGCTCTCCCCTATCCAGGTCAGGGTCATCCCCGTTGCCGAGCGGCATCTCTCGTTTGCCGAGAAGATTGCACGTGACCTGAACAGCGTAAAGATACGCACTGACCTCGATGACCGCGACGAGAGCGTCGGCAAGAAGGTCCGCGAGGCAGGGATGGACTGGGTGCCCTATGTTATCGTTGTCGGCGATACCGAAGTTGAAAGCGGGAGACTCACGGTTACAATCAGGTCGAAGTCCAATCCAAAAAAGCCCTTCAAGGAGCTGTTCTCATTCGATGAACTTGTCACCCTTGTCCATGCTGATTGCGGAGCAATGCCGTTCAGGCCGCTGTATACCCCGATGAAACTATCGAAGAAGGCCAGGTATATCTGAACCTTTATTAAAACCAAGAACCACTTTTTTTCATACTTTTTCTCTGACTGCTATCATGACCTCCAAACAGATCTGCCAGCAGTGCGGACATTGCTGCGAGCGGTGGGGATGGGGCCAGAAAGGGACGGTCGATGACCTCATCCCATGGTTCCAGCACGACAGGAGAGATATTCTGCAGTACGTGGCGGTATGTCTGGACAGCGCCCGAACGGTGAACGGCAGCGATATTGCGGCCGGAGATATTCCCCACATCAAAAAGGTGCGATTCTGGTATGACACTTCAGGCAGGATGTTGCGATACTGTCCTTTTCTGGGGCGGACACAGGATCGTAAGGCCTTCTGCAGGATCCATGATGTCCGCCCCGCGGTATGCAGGGAATATGCACCCTGGA
>CAYNXS010000011.1:0-5624 GCA_964401215.1 uncultured Methanolinea sp.
CATCCTGCAAAGAACGCACCGCCAATGACGAGAGCGCTGAGGAGTAGCACTATGCAGAGGTTCCTAGAAGTAATAGTCATAGGTCTCACTGGTAGTCCTTTCGCAGTAAGTGTGATGAATATTTCCCTTTAATTGTGTGCAGAAATTAATCAATTGTATTATCAACTGTGTATACCAGGTGATTCCGGGAAAGAATCTTTAACACACCATCGGTCCTACTGTATCCCCATGTGGAAGGCGACAACACTCGGGGACTGGATGGAAAACCGCGTTTCCGAGCTCTCGTCGGCAAAACCTGTCGTTGAAGATATCATCGCCAGGGTAGCAAGGGATGGCAATCAGGCTCTCCTTGATTTATCAAGACAATTTGATCGTGTCGTCCCTGACACTCTGCAGGTGAGCAGGGAGGAAGTGGAGGAAGCGTACAATCTGGTTGACACAAAGGTCGTCGAGAGCCTTATTGATGCAGAATCGAGGATTACCCGGTTTTGTGAGTTACAACTCCCGAGGGGATTATGGCTCGAGGAAGTGGAACCAGGGGTTATCCTCGGTGTCAAGACCACCCCGCTCGACCGAATCGGCGCGTACATTCCCGGGGGAAGAGCATCCTATTCATCAACTGCCCTCATGTGCATCATCCCCGCAAGGGTTGCAGGGGTTGGATCGATCTGCTGCTGCAGCCCGCCCCCCATCTCCCCCCTTACTCTCGTCGCAATGGATATCGCAGGAGTCGATGAGATCTACGCGGTCGGAGGAGCACAGGCAATCGCCGCCATGGCGCTCGGGACAGAGAGTATCCGTCCCGTCCAGAAGATCGTAGGGCCCGGAAATATCTACGTGACAATGGCCAAGATGCTGATGAGAGACCGTGTGGAGATCGACTTCCCTGCAGGCCCGAGCGAGATCGTGGTGCTCGCAGACGGGAGTGCACACCCTGAGTTCATTGCTGTTGATATCCTTGCCCAGGCCGAGCATGATCCAAGAGCGGCAAACCTGCTCGTGACAACAGATCCCGATCTCCCGGGAAGGGTGGGCATCCACCTCGAAAAAGGGATGCGGGATTCGGAAAGGGCAGGGATCCTTGAAGAGTCTATGAAAAACGCAGGGTATATCATCGTCGATTCAATGGATGAGGGGATTACCATCGTCAACCAGGCTTCCCCGGAGCATCTCTCTCTCCAGGTCGCAGACCCGATGGCAATCCTCCAGGGGGTGAACAATGCGGGAGCCATATTCCTCGGTTCTTACGCAGCCGTGGCATGCGGGGATTATGCGTCCGGGACAAACCACGTGCTCCCCACTGCAGGGTATGCACGGATCCATTCGGGCCTTGATGTGCAGCATTTCTGCAAGCGCTCGACCGTCCAGATGATCAGCAGGGAGGGCCTTCTTGGGATGGCCGATATAGTCGAGACCATTGCAGACGCGGAAGGCCTGCCTGCCCATGCGAGGTCAGTAAGGATCCGGAGGGTCCCGCCATGAGTATTCCCCGGATTATTCCAGATTTTCCCAGGCTCCACGGTATTTACGCAGCCCGGGCTTTAAAAAAAAGAGGAATATCCGCTGCTGCCATGGAAATCCTGTCCGATCATTTTCAGGGAAGAGAGCAGTTTCCTGGAGCAGATGGCAACAGTTTTCAATAGTGCTCTCTTCTTTTCAGGATCAGGATGCCCGCACAACAACCGAGGGCCGCAGGAGGCACCGCCCATCCAAGCGGGATCTCGGTAGAAGGGCGTTTCTGGAACGTCACATTGAGCACTGCAATGCTGAGATCTTCAGTGTCCGTAAGTCGGTTGAGGTTCAGGGGCACATCGACAACATATATCCGGTAGGTCCCCGGGAAGAGAGGGCCCACGCTGAATGCAGTATCCCATTCGAAGATGAACTTCCCGTCAGGGTGGACGAACGCGGATGAGAAGTGGCCGGAACCCGCCGGGAGATTTAAGTTTTCCATGGTCACCCCTGCGGGATCGAGACCCTCCCCTGTCACAAAGAGGAATACGGCGATGGACTTTGAATCCTCAAGATGACCGCTGATGTGTACCCTGTCTCCAATAAAAAATGTCCCTGGATCCGTGTCAAGGATGATTGAACCGGCAGAAAAACCTGCAAGGAGCATCAGCCCTCCGATGATGCAGAATGACCTTGCAGCCATCATATCCATACGTACTACATCATCGAAAAACAGGCTTTAAGATTGTGATTGGTCTCATTGAAGAAGAAGAATGGTGACATAAATCCCCCCTGCACTTCTTCGGTATAACGGGGAATGGTTCAAAATTCCATCACCATCACTGCTTCTTCTTCTTCCCTGAGTTCTCCCTTGAGATGATCGGCATCAAAATGATACTGCTGCCAGGGATCATACTCCTCGTACAGTTCGCATTTGTCAAGGACATCGACATATTCCTTCAAGAATATCCTTGGAATGACATCGACTCTCCCGCCAAACTTGCTGGTCACTTTCTTGATCATGGCTCGTATGAACCGATGTGAGACCCTTGTCCTGTCGATCTCCGTGAATGCGGTGGTGTAGATGTCCATTACCTTGAGCGCGACCTGTTCGAGTTTCTTCGCATCGAACTTGGCAAGGGTGATCTGGGGCTGTCTCGGGTTCCGGAACTCATCCCCTGCCTGGACCACGCTGATCCGGTCAAAGAGCGGAGGAAGCGTCCGGATTCCCCGGGGACCGTCGAAGAATGCAGGCGTCCCCGTGAAGAGGAAGTATGAATTCGGGAAGTCGCCGCGGTCCAGCGAGTCAACAATCATCTGGAGTGTGCGGTATCCCTTCTCCCGCTGGTTGCGGGGGAGGGACTGTGTTGTCTCCACTTCATCGACGGCAACCGCGAGCCCGCTGTACCCGGCACTGACAATGATCCTGAGCAAACCTCTCAGGAACGTGAATGCGGATGCTTCATCAATATCGCCCTTTATCCCTGCCTTCTGCTTGAACTCTCTCCCCACATTCGACTCTGCGCAAATCCAGCCAATCGCAGCCTGGGCTGTTTGAAAATCCCCTGCGTTATTGGAACGGTAATAGGTTCGTAGGGCAGCGGCAAGCGATGTGTTCAGCTCTGAAATGCCTGCAAGGGCAGTCTCAATCTCTGCGAGTGTTGCTTTCTCGAGCACTTCATCGGAGAGGGACTGATCGCTCACCTTGAGGATACGCTCCTCGATCCCGAAGAGCCAGGTATCGATGATCGCTTTCTGGGCATGTTCCTCGTCGCAGGTTCTCAACGATGCGCAGATCTGCTGGTAGATGCCCTTGGTCTTGTACAGCGGGGCTGAGGAAGAGATCACGACATGAGCGGTCACGAACCCCTTGTTCCTGGCAATCTCCAGTGCCCTTGCAACGAGGAAGGTCTTGCCGCTCCCGTAATCCCCGCGTATGAACTTGATATCGCCTCCCCCCCTGCTGACAAAATCCAGCTGGGCACCAATAACCCCTTCCTCCACATCGAGCCCCACCGCAATCCTCTCAAGCCCGCTCGCAGGGACCGTCCCCCTCCGAATCGCATTGATGATGTTCTGGCTCTCCAGCCGATCAGATGCCTGGTGATCAGGTCCGCCTGTATGCATAGATCTCTCCATCTTTTCCCACACCTTTCTTCTCGATCACCATGAGGCCATGCTGAGACGCCTTCTGGATGATCCTGTTCACTATACCAACCACCCTCCTCGTGCCGAGCAGAAGGCGCAGATCCATCTCGCTCGCCTGGTGGTGGATTTTTAAAAAATCCATAATTTTCTTCTCCTGATCGTCAAGGTCCAGCGCACGAAGGGGATCATCGTCGCGGATCTTTGCCGGCTCTTCATGAGGTATTGCAGTGACAAGGGCCGGGACATCACAGAGGGACCTCGTTTTGCATTCCTTTAAAAGGATAAGAAAGTCCTCCGGGTGGATACTCCTTGCTCCGGGGGGAATATTGTCCAGCCCTTCGAGGCATGACCGCTTGCACGACACATGGTCCCCTGCCTCGAGGGAATGGGAGGCAGAGACCAGGAGCGCCAGCGACAGAAATTCGAGCCCCTGGGAAGTGAGACCGCCCGACCTTTCCTGGAGCCGCTCTTTGAGCCGCTCCATCAGGCGTGGCATGCGGTACAGTGCCCGGGTATCTTCCATGACCATCCCGGCCACCCGGATAAGGTCCCGGTTCTTCTTTATGCTGTTGAGCACATACAGCATCACCTTCTCGCATTCCCTCACATCACCCTGGTGCTCGCAGAACCGTGCATATTCAGGGCCCCCAGTGAGAAAATCGCTCCGGTACGCACGGTAATACCAGGATCGTGATTCGGAGTGATCCCCGATCTCCTCGTAAAAGGAGGCCATGGCAAGGAGACAGGTCACCTCAGGGTGCGAGGACAGTCTGTTCAGAAGGAGTTTCTCGGCCTCCTTGACAGGATAATGGGTGCGTAAAAATCCCCTGTAACTGGAGAGCAACCCACGCAGAAACTCCAGGTCCCCCAGTGCATCGAGTTCCTTTTCAATAAGCCGTTGATAATGAAGTTCGGCGTCCTCTTTTCTCCCCATTCCTGCAAGAAGTTCACATTCCTCCTGGAGGTGAATGGATTGCACTGCAGGACGTGCAAGGAGGGGACCGAGAACATTCAGGGCCAGGGCGTATTCTCCACGGTCTTTGAACAGCCGGACATAATCGAGCCTGATCCCGGGATCGTCCCTTGCTGCCAGGATCCGCTCGTATTCCCCCGGGGCAGAGGCGGGATCTGATCGTGCGAGC
The DNA here is from genome assembly GCA_964401215.1 of uncultured Methanolinea sp. Classification (GTDB taxonomy): domain Archaea; phylum Halobacteriota; class Methanomicrobia; order Methanomicrobiales; family Methanospirillaceae; genus Methanolinea_A. The sequence continues at coordinate 4,743 of CAYNXS010000011.1, forward strand.
CCCGCACAATAAAAGCGGGCAAACGCCGGATCTCCGGTCCTTTCAAACTCCCCTCTTGACGCGACGGCCACATCAGCATGCTTCCCGCAGGCAGAAAGCACATCGATATATTCGCTGTCGACAGGGAGGCCCCGCCGGGCAGCCCGTGTCCATTCGATGAGCGCATCTTCCGGCATCCCGGAGAGGCAAAGCGCCCTTATAAGGAGTCGTGCGTCATCAGCCCTGCCGGATTTTGCGACAAGGTGTCTTGCGACGGGTACCGCTCTCCAGGGATCACCCGATGCAAGCACATAGGATGCATAACTGCGAAGCGCCTCAAGGTTCCCGGGATCGAGCGATACAGCCCTTGCAAATTCACCAAGAGCTCCCTCATCTCCTTTTTTTTCGAGTATCCGCCCAAGGTAGCTGTGAACGTGGGAAGAACCAGGGATCGTATGAATAAGGTCGCGGAAGTAGGCCTCGGCCTCATCGAGGCGATCCATGTGGAAGAGGTTGGTGGCGCAGAGTATGGAAACAGCAGGATCAGGAGAACCCGGGAGCAGATCGCGGCACAGCGCATAGGATCCCGTGTAGTCACCCTGCTCGAAGAGCCTCAACGCCATCTTCTTCCTCTCTTCTATGGATTCTGGTATCACGGCTCCTCACCTTAAGAAACGCAGTTTCAGAAGTCCGCACAGCATTCGGCCGGCATCCCCCCCTTTCACCCTTGAATCTCCCATGTTGTTCCAGGAAATCGGATGTTCCCGGATCCGGAATCCCGCTTTTTGGATTCGCCAGAGAAGTTCCACATCGAATTCAAAACCCGTGGAGACCATATCTTCAAGTACTGCGTCAATTACTGCCTTTTTAAATACTTTTGCCCCGCACTGCGTATCTTTGTAC
>CAYNXS010000011.1:5724-13682 GCA_964401215.1 uncultured Methanolinea sp.
GATGCGATTGGTTGAGGAGAGTATCCTTCTTAATGAAGAAGGAGAGTATCCTTCTTAATGAAGAAGGTTCCACCATTCTGCATGGATTACCTGGAGCGGATACGTCGGGTTGGCAGTAAAGCGAATCCCTTTTTCTGCCTGATGGGAATAGCGGTGGAATCAGCAGAGAGCGGCACCGCTGTCCTGCGAATGCCCGTACGCCCTGACATGCTGAATGGTGAGGGCTGGCTCCAGGGGGGAATGTACACTGCGCTTACAGATGAGGCCATGGTGCTGGCAATGTATACCATGATCTCGCCCGACGAGCGTATTGCCACGATCACTGAGACAACGACATTCCTTGCAGGATCACGAGAGGGAACGCTATATGCCGCGGGAAGGGTTGTGAAGAAAGGGAGAAGGGTGATATTTGCCGAGGGGGAGATCAGGAACGGGGAGCCGGGAGGAACCCTGCTCTCCCGGAGCAGCGCCGCGTTTGCGGTACTGCGGGATTCCTAGTCCTGAAAAAAATGAAAATTTCGGGATATTTGAGGAAAAAGGGGGCTTACTCTCCCCTGACCCCGCTCATGCAGACAAATAAAGATATCTCATGTGCCAGCAAATAAAAAAATGAGATGAATGATATCGGAGATTGCACAGCCACATAAGATCTGGATATGCAATCTCTGCAAGTCTTTTACAGCGGAGAACTGGCAGGACGGGGGTAACTCTTGAAATATATCTTTATCACCGGTGGAGTAATGAGCGGGCTCGGGAAGGGTATCACCGCTGCATCAGTAGGGCGTATCCTGAAGAACAGGGGATATGGGATCACCGCGGTCAAGATCGATCCCTACCTGAATATTGATGCGGGGACCATGAACCCCGGTCAGCACGGCGAGGTATTTGTCCTCTCCGACGGGAGCGAGGTTGACCTTGACCTCGGCAACTATGAGCGTTTCCTCGATATCGATCTCTCATCATCCCACAACATTACAACGGGAAAGGTGTACCGGACGGTGATAGAGAAGGAGAGGCGCGGTGATTTCCTTGGCGAAACTGTCCAGATCATCCCCCACATCACCGATGAGATAAAATCCTGTATTCAGTTCGCGGCCGAGAAGGAGATACCGGGACAGAAGAACGCCGACATATGCCTGGTGGAGATTGGGGGCACTGTAGGGGATATCGAGAGTATGCCGTTTCTCGAGGCCGTGAGGCAGATGAGGGGGGACTTACATCCGGAAGACACGGTCATTATCCATGTCACTCTCATCCCGGAGGATACCATGGGGGACCTCAAGACCAAGCCCACCCAGCACTCGGTGAAAGCACTCCGGGAACTCGGGCTTCATGCGGATATCATCGTCGGCAGGAGCGATCGCCCTATTGGATCACACACGAAAAGAAAGATCTCAGCATTCTGTGATCTCCCTCTCCAGGGTGTGATCAGTGCGGCAACAGCCCCGGATATCTACCAGGTGCCTCTGGAACTGGAAAAAGAGGGTCTTGGGGACGTTCTTTCCGAACACCTGGGCCTCGAAAAGCGAAAAGCCGATATCAACTGGTACCACCAGGTTACGCAGGAATACACGGAACGGGTCAATGTTGCGATCGTCAGCAAGTATGGGATCGAGGATGTCTACCTGAGCATCAAGGAAGCCCTCAAACACGCAGGGAGGGCTCTCTCAACAGAGGTGAGGATTACGTGGCTCGATTCGGAACGATACGAGCCAAAGCAGCTTGGCGAGTTTGACGGGATCCTCGTCCCCGGAGGCTTCGGGAAGCGTGGCATGGAAGGAAAGGTGGATGCCATCCAGTGGGCCAGGACAACCAGGACCCCGTTCCTCGGGTTGTGCCTGGGTTTTCAGATGGCGGTGGTTGAGTACGCCCGCCATGTGCTCGGGTGGGAAGATGCCACAAGCGCCGAGATGGGGGAGGGCAGGCATGTGATCGCCATACTGCCGGAGCAGTACGAGGTCACCGAGCTCGGGGGAACCATGCGGCTCGGGAACTCCCCAGTCACGCTGAAAGAGGAGACCCTTGCGATGAAGGTCTACGGGCAAAAAGAGATCGAGGAACGGCACAGGCACCGCTACGAAGTTGACCCCAGGTATATCCCCGACTTTGAGAAGGCAGGACTTGTCTTTTCAGGGATCTACCAGAACAAAATGGAGATCTGCGAGATCCCTGACCACCCCTTCTTCATGGCCACGCAGTTCCACCCGGAGTTCAGGTCAAGACCAACCAGGCCGTCGCCGCCTTTCATCGGATTTGTGAAGGCATGCCACGAGAGGAATGGAAGGAGACCAAGGTGAGTGTGAAAATATGATACAAGCAGAAAAATTCATAGAAAATGCGATTGACGAGATCCGCCGCGAGGCGGGCAACAACCGTGTGGTCATCGCACTCTCGGGAGGGGTCGACAGTTCGGTGTGTGCAGCACTTGCTGCGAGTGCCATTGGCGACCGGCTGGATCCAATATACGTCAATACCGGCCTCATGCGGAAGGGCGAGACCGAGCGCATCGCAGAGATCTTCGGCCACCTGAATCTGCATGTAGTCAACGCAAAAGACGAATTCCTCTCTGCACTCAGGGGTATCAAAGATCCCGAGGAGAAGCGGAAGGTGATCGGTGAGCGGTTCATCCGTGTATTCGAGCGTGAGGCAAAGAGGACGAATGCCCGCGTTCTCCTCCAGGGAACCATCTATCCTGACCGTATCGAGAGTGAAGGGGGGATAAAAAGCCATCACAACGTGGGAGGCATGCCGCTCCACATGGAGTTCGAGAAGGTAATTGAGCCACTCAGGGACCTCTATAAGGATGAGGTAAGGCTACTGGCAGGGGCGCTCGATCTGCCTTTGGAAATCCAGCACAGGATGCCGTTTCCGGGACCGGGTCTTGCAGTGCGGGTTGTCGGAGAGGTAACTCCTGACAACATCGAGGTGGTCAGGCAGGCCAACTGGATCGTGGAGTCGGAGCTTGTTGAACAGTATGATCCCTGGCAGTGCTTTGCAGCCCTGCTGGGGCTCGGGACCGGGGTAAAAGGAGACAACCGGGTGCACGGATGGGTAGTCGCTGTCAGGGCCGTAAACTCGCGTGACGGAATGACCGCGGATCCTGTCCACATCCCGTGGGACGTTATGGACAGGATGGCCTCGCGTATCACCTCAGAGATACCGAGCGTGGCAAGGGTGGTCTATGATATCACCCCGAAACCTCCCGCAACCATCGAATACGAATGACAAACACACACTAGGATGTGCGATACTATGCAGAAACACAATGATTACCGGGCACTCGAAGCCCGTTACTATATGCCCGCCTTTTCCCGTGATATCATGATTGTCCGGGGCCAGGGATCGCGGGTCTGGGATGCTGAGGGGAAGGAGTATCTCGACTGCGTAGCGGGGATCGCAGTCTGCAGCACAGGACACTGCCACCCTGCAGTGACCAGGGCTATCTGCGAGCAGGCAAAACGGCTGATCCACTGTTCAAACCTCTATTACGTCCCGGGCCAGGCTGAACTGGCACAGAAACTGGTTGAGAGAACAGGAATGGCAAAAGCCTTCTTCTCAAATTCCGGTGCCGAGGCAAGCGACGGAGCCCTCAAGCTTGCCAGGGTGAGGACCGGCAGGAAGAAGTTTGTTGCCTTCACGCACGGATTCCACGGGAGAACGATTGGATCCCTTGCGGTTACCCACAAGCCTGGAATACGTGAACCGTTCGAGCCGCTCGGCATGGCCAGGACGTTTGTCGAGTATGGTGATGCGGAAGGGCTCAGGAACGCAGTTGACAGTGACACGGCAGGGGTCATTGTTGAACCTATCCAGGGAGAGGCAGGTGTCATCATTCCCCCGGACAGTTTCTTCAGGGAGATCCGCGAGATCTGCGACGGAGCCGGGGCGCTGATGATCGTTGACGAGGTTCAGACCGGAATGGGCCGAACCGGGAAATGGCTTGCAATCCAGCATACCGGGGTTGTTCCCGACATCATCACGCTGGCAAAGGGGATTGCAAGCGGATTCCCCATGGGAGCACTCCTTGCGAGGGAAGGTCTTGAATTCAAGAAAAGCGAGCACGGTAGCACCTTTGCAGGGGGTCCTCTCGCATGTGCCGCAGCGCTCGCCACGCTCCAGGTAATCGAGGAGATACTCCCGTCTATCTCCGGGAAGGGAGAACGGTTCCGGACGAATCTTTCGAAGTATAATCCCCGGGTTCGGGGCCTGATGATAGGGATGACGGTCGGTGACCGCTGCGGGGCCGTCCAGAAACAGTGTGCGGAGAGGGGGCTCCTCGTCAACTGCGCAGCGGACGGAAACCTCCGCCTGGTGCCCCCCCTGGTCATCACCGACGAAGAGATCGATCAGGCATGCACGATAATCCGGGAAGCACTCGGGTAACTTTTCTCAAAACGAGGGGAAGATCCCCCTCCTGTTGAGGAGGTTTCCCCAGAAATGCTGTGTGCGGTATCCCAAGGGGGATATCTCACTCACCTTTTCAGGACATTCTCCAGCCGGGTGTTGATCACATCCCAGTTGACGATATTCCAGAAGTTCTCAAGGTATTTCGCTCGATCGTTCTTGTAGTCTATATAATACGCATGTTCCCAGACATCCACGACCATCAGGACGGAAAATGACGGGAAGACATGCACGTTGTGCTTCTCGACCTGCATGATGAGGAGCCTCCCGGTCCTGGGACAGTAGGTGAGTGCAGCCCAGCCGGATCCCTCCACGCTGTTTGCAGCGGCGGTGAATTCTTTTTTGAACCGTTCAAAAGAGCTGAATTCTTTCTCGATCCGTTTCCCGAGGGCTCCTTTCGGCATCCCGCCTCCCTTCCCTGCAGGTGCCATATTTTCCCAGTAAAGGGCGTGCAGGAGATATCCGCCGATGTGGAAAGAGAGCTCTTTCAATGTGGCTTTCTGGTCAATATCTACCCCCTCTTTCCTGGCTTTGTCCAGTTTCTCATAGATGGCATTTGCACCGTTCACATACCCCTGGTGGTGCTTGGTATGGTGGATGCGTAACTGCTCCTCAGAGATGCTCGGTGCGAGGGCCGAATAGTCATATGGCAGTTCCGGAAGTGTGTATGACCTGTTCTGTTCCATGTTCATCTACCCCTGTTCAACAGTTCTTTTGAATTTTGCTATAAAATGATTGGCTTCCCGGTACTTACGTCCCTGGTATGATAGTTCCTGGAAAGCAGAGGGTGATCCCGGCATACAGGGAGATATCGAAATGCTCTCCCTGCAACGCCATTAATAAGACGGGAGAACGTATACTCAAAAAGACACATTGGTGGGTTCAGAATGGCAGAAAAAAGAATTCCCGGATACGATTCCCTCATAAGGGAGTGTTATCGGTCCGGCGGCTATGTCTTTGCCCGGAGGACAGGCGCGATCTCTGGAAAGGGTGAAACCTGCCGTGTAGCAAGGCTTGCCAGCAACGAGAACCCCCGACCCCCATCACCGCTGGCGGTTGAGATGGGATGCAGGGCTCTCAGTGAGGCGAACCGCTATCCCGATGAGCGGATGGACGAGCTCAAATCCGCACTCATGCAATATCACGGGCCCTACCATTTCGTGACCGGAGTTGGCATGGACGGGGTGATCGAAACCGTGCTCCGGACGCTCGTTGGACCTGGCGAGAAGGTTGCCATTTCAGTTCCGACATTCTCCTTCTACAGCCTCGCTGCTGTCGCCCAGGGGGCTACTGTCATCAGTATTAAACGGAAGACCGATTTTTCCGTGGATATCCCTGCATTCATGAAAAAGGCACAAGAGGCAAAGGTCTCCTTCCTCTGTACCCCAAACAACCCCACAGGGACTGTGACCAGTCCGGCCGATGTCGAGCGTATACTCTCAGAAATTTCGGGGGTCCTCTTCCTTGACAATGCCTACGTGGAGTTCTGCGATCATGATTACCGGAATCTCATGGATGCCTATGACAACCTGATCCTCGGCCGGACCTTCTCGAAGGCCTTCTCCCTCGCAGGTCTCAGGGTTGGCTATGCGTTCGTTCCTGAGTGGCTGGTCCCTGCCTACATGCGCGCAGCCACGCCGTTTACCGTAAACTCCGTGTCCGCCTCTGCCGCCATCGGGGCCCTGCAGGATCCTGGACATGTTCAGGAGGCCGTGCAACGGGTGAAAAGGCTGAGGGATATACTTATTTCGGAATGCAGGTATCCTGTCACACCATCAGGTGCAAATTTTGTGATGGTGGACACGAGTCCCATGACGGGAAAAGAGATGGCCGGACGCCTTGCAGAGGCGGGTGTTCTGGTCCGATCATGCGAGAGCTTTCCATCCCTCGGCGAGCACTATATCCGGGTGAGTATCGGTGAAGAGTGGGAGAACACCCAGTTTTTGAATGCCATTCACGCCATATGATGATTGGGATAACCGGAACACCCGGGACTGGAAAATCAAGCATTGCCCAGGAATTGCAAAAACGCGGGCACACCGTTGTCGCACTGACGTCAACCATTGAACCGTATATCCTTGAGAAGGATTGGGTGAGGGACACCCTCGTCATCGATGAAGAGCGCTGGGCACGGGAATTTCCGAATGTTGAGGGGTTTGTAGAGGGTCATCTTGCCCACCTTCTCACCTGTGACCGCATCGTGATACTCCGTTGCCGGCCGGATGTACTTGCCTCCCGGTTGAGAAACCGGGGATATTCCGAGGAGAAGGTTCATGAGAACGTAGAAGCAGAAGCATGCGATGTCATCCTCATTGAGACACTTGAATCATATCACGATTCATTTGTTCTCGAGATCGATACCACCAATCAGGATATCCCGGGGTGCGCCGGATTGATTGAACAATTTTCTCGGGGCGAGATCCCGCCTTCATCCGGGTCAACAGACTGGTCGGATTACCTGGGGGTGAGTATATGACTCTCGAAGTTTTGCGGCCTTATATGAAGGATATCATGGCCCCGCTTATATCCGCCTCACGCAGGGTTGGTCTCACACCAAACATTCTCACCGTGGGGGCGCTCATCGCTGCTGCTGCATCGGGTGTTGGGTTCTACGTGGGAAATGTCCTTCTGGGGACCGTGTTCGTGGCACTCAACGCAGTCATGGACGGTCTCGACGGTGCGCTTGCCCGATCACAGCAGATCGAGGGAAAACGGGGTGACTTTCTTGATCATGTCGCGGACCGTTACGCCGATATTTTTATTATTACCGGGATATTTGCAGGTGGGTTTGCCAGCTGGCAGGTCGGAGTTTTTGCACTCACCGGGGTCCTGATGTCGTCGTATCTCGGGACCCAGGCCCAGGCAGTGGGAATAGGCCGACACTACGGGGGTGTTCTGGGAAGGGCGGATCGCCTCGTGCTCCTTATCATGGCAGGACTGCTCACTCTCCTTATTCCTGGCCCCATATTCGGCCTTTCTTTGCTCTGCTGGCTTATGGTCCTCTTCGGTGTGATGGGTCATATCACCGCGATCCAGCGTTTTGCCTATGTATGGAAGCGAATGCCCTGACACGATCGCGGAACTGGGATCCAGTGCTCCGGTGTTCAGGGGATACCACAGACTCCATGTCTTTTTTAAAACCAGGAATCAAGTGTTTTCTGCCCGGATTTCGCGTTCATACCATCAAGCGCCCTCTGGATGCGATCGTGAGAGAAGTCGAACCGATCACAGAGCATCCGGAGAATCCCCTCGCGATCAGGGCTCTTCCACTCAAGCTGGTAATCATTGGTGACAGGCGGGTGTAAGAAAAAGTCCTCGATGGTCTCCCATTCGGTTTCGGGTGATTTCTCCTCGATTACCTGCTTGAACCCGCTATTCTGGACGATCTTGAGTGCAGTCTTTGCTCCCACTCCTCGAATCCCGGTATTGAAGTCAGTTCCTACCAGTATTGCGACTTTTATGAGGTCTTCCCTGGATAGGCAGAGCCCTTTCAGTACAGCAGGGAGCATGATCCTCTCTGGGGAGACCGAGATGCTCCTGCCTCTGATTTTTCT
>CAYNXS010000011.1:13782-26724 GCA_964401215.1 uncultured Methanolinea sp.
CAGGGAGCATGATCCTCTCTGGGGAGACCGAGATGCTCCTGCCTCTGATTTTTCTCTTGCCGCTGACGGTGAGGTTCCTTGCAAGGAACGGAGCGCCGAAGAGGAGCGTATCATAGTCCTGTGAGACAACGTACCGGCAGTCTCCTCTCTGGACCAGGTGAGCAGCCTGTGCCTCTCCCTCGCTCGGAGCCTGGATGCACGGGATGCCGAGCAGATCAAGCAACTCCCTGCTGGTCCGGAGCACTTCGTCATCAATCCGAGATGAGGATCGTGCGTGCTTGTATGCCTCCTCCGTATCTCCCCGTGCCAGAGCTTCCTGCCACTTCTCTCCGGCCAGCTCCCTTACAGCCCTGCGCTCCCGAATGGTCTCCTGTTTTATATCGGGTGGAGTCCCGTCAAATACCCAGACCGTCCGAATCCCTTTTTCCATGAAACTTGCCGAGCGAAAGAGGATACCCGAGAGGTGCGATGTGACACGACCCTCCCCGTCCATCAACGGTGTGCCGTCCGGCTGCCTGATAATACTCAGGAACTGGTAAATGGCATTGTGCGCATCAAGCGCCGCAATTCCGGCAAGGGATTCCCAGCTGACCGGCTCCTTATAGTCACCGAGGATATCCCGAAATGCAACACCCATACTTCGCCAGCTCCTGCCCTTTCCCTGTTACCGGTATACGCGTTTTGAGAACTCTTCCACCACACCATCGATATGGGAGACGTGGCTGTCGTATTTCTGGGCCATCTTCGCAGCGATCTCCTCCATGTTCAACCTTACCATCCGTTCCCTGTTTGTCAGGCTCTTCTCGATCAGCCTTACTTTCCAGTGAACGAGAAATATGAGTCCGCCAAGAGAGAGCATCATGAGTGCAGCGGCAACCGATTTGATAAGATCAAAATTCAGATTGAATACGAGCACCAGGGTGGAGATCACAAGGATGACAAGAAGAATTACATCGCCGAGGTATTCACGAATGTCCATGTTTTTAGATGATGGACACGCATGTATAAAACTAACCCGGGTCCGGTGATCCACGAATGAAGCCATCTTCGATCCTGCCAATGCTTGCAATGCCTCTCATGCTCATCATCGTAGAGATAGGGGCTATCCTGCTCTCTCTGCCCATGCAGGATGCCGGTCTCACCGCGTTTGACGATCCCTCATCGGTTGCCAATCCGTTTATTTTCATTGCAATCCTGCTCGTCTTTACCGCCTTTCTCCTTCTCATGATCAGGTTCAAGCTCAAACGGTTTATCGGAATCATCATCGCGATCTCGATTTTTTTCACGTTTATCTATATTTTCGGATCGCTCTCGTATGCCCTTTTCAGCGACCCGCTCCTTGTTCTTGCAGGCAGTGTCGTACCGGCAATCCTCGCCACGCTCCTCCTTTACCTCTACCCGGAGTGGTATGTGATAGATACGCTCGGGCTTCTCATCGCGGCGGGGGCAGCCTCGATCTTCGGGATATCCCTCGAGGTCATCCCGGTCATTATCCTTCTCATCATCCTGGCCGTGTATGATGCTATCTCGGTGTATAAAACGAAACACATGATAACGCTCGCGGAAGGGGTCGTCGAGACAAAAAGCCCCATCCTCTTTATCGTCCCGAAACGCCGGGGGTACAGTTACCGGAAGGAGGGTGTAGGGCCCATTGGGGAGGGTGAACGAAGCGCGTTCATCATGGGGATGGGAGATCTCATCATGCCGGCAGTCCTCGTGGTATCAGCAAACGTATTCCTCAATGGAACGAGAATTGGCCCGGTTACTCTCCCTGCACTCGGCGCAATAATCGGTTCTGTTGCCGGGCTGTCGCTGCTGCTTGTCTATGTAAACCGCGGGAAACCCCAGGCAGGGCTCCCTCCCATTAACGGCGGGGCGATTCTCGGGTTCTTAGTCGGGTATGCCCTGACTCTGCTCTTCTGATATCGTCCTGAGCGCGAGGAGGTTCTCGAGTACCTCGTTTACCCCCTCGCCGGTCTCGGTGGACATGTTGATAAAACCGTCAAAATAGGTGATGTCGGACTTGTTCACGACTGCCTTGACAGGGACCGAGACCATCTCTTCTATCTCGTGGAGAAGCCTGAACTGGTCTTCAAGCGGATATCCGCAGTGCTCGCTTGCATCGATGATGACAAGGATTGCCGAGGCAAGGTTTATCATGGCGGCAACGGCCTGCCGTTCGATCCCGCTCCTCTCCTGGGGTGGTCGATCAAGCACACCCGGGGTATCGATGAACTGCATCCGCTCCCTCCCTATGGCCCGGTGGCCTACGATGATACCCTTCGTGGTGAAAGGATATGCAGCAATCTCAGGCGTTGCAGTTGAGACCAGCCGGATAAATGAGGATTTTCCCACATTGGGATACCCGGCAACAACCACCGTGAATTCGTCACTCACATGGGGAAGTTTCCGAACAACATTCCGGACTTCGTTGAGGAAGAGCAGATCGTCTTCAATCTGGTGAACAACTGAGGAAAGCCTTGCAACCGCTCTTCTCCTGATCTGTGAGGGATCCTCAGATTTTCTGGTCTGGTAAGCCAGGCCGGGCCCGTGGGTACGGGCCCACCGTGCAGCCCATCCGACTCCTCCAAGCGCTTTCCTGACACGATCAAGTCCCCACTTGATGTCCACGATGTCCCGGTAAAAGGGAGGGAGTGTATCAAATTCAGGGAATGACTGCATGACCTTGACAAGCCGGTCATGGATGGCCTGGCTCACAGCACGGACGAATTCCTCGTTGGCCCGGTCCTTGTTCCGTTTGAGCTTCATCTTCGATGCTGCCCGCCGGAAGCTGCGGTCAAGGATCTCGTCGGCGGTGGGCACCGTAGGGATGGTCTCAAATTCCACTGTGGTTCTACCTAATCTATATATGTGCCCAAGCAGATGATAAACCATTATGGATTTGTCCCTAATCCAGAAAGACATCCTTATCACGCTTATTACGCTGTATCGCCAGCATTCCCATCCGATAAAGGGTGAGGAGATTGCGGAGGTGATAACGCGGAACCCGGGGACGGTCCGGAACCAGATGCAGGCCTTAAAAGCTATCGGCCTTGTTGACGGTATCCCGGGTCCGAAGGGGGGATACAATCCAACTGCCCAGGCATATCGTGCGCTCAACCTTGACATCACAGACAAAGAGTACGATGTAAAGATATCGAGGAACGGCGAGGAGGTGCAGGGGGTCAAGGTAGTGGAGATCGCGTTTACCACCCTGTGCCATCCTGATATATGCCGGGCAAACGCGACCGTCATGGGCTCCGTGCGGGTGTTCGAGATTGGGGACCAGATCACGATCGGGCCAACCCCGGTGAACAAGCTCCTCATACGGGGGGAAGTATATGGGAGGGATGAGGTCTCCCAGACACTCCTCATCTCTATCTTCGAGATGATATCCCTCCCCAAGAAACCAATTAAATACTACATGAGCAGTCCGCTGATCTCGTTTAAAAGGTCAGATACGTTAAAGATCGCCCTTCAGCTCTTCAATACGCACCACATCAGGGGAGCACCCGTCATCGAGGGCGATCACCTCTTCGGGATCGTGACCATGAGCGATGTGGCCAAGGCTGTTGAGAGAGATATTTCCATGGACACCCCGATCTCCACTATCATGACACCCGATGTCGTCATCGCGCCTTCATCGGTCCAGCTCTTCGAAGTGATACGGAGTTTCAAGGAGCGGGATATCGGGCGTCTTATCGTCATGGACGAGGGTCGCCCTGTGGGAATCCTTACCCAGTCGGATATCATCAAGGTCTTCCCGTCACTCTGAGCCCTGCATTGCCTTGGCAAATGCAGATCATATGTGACGAAAAAAGACTAGGCCCTCTTTGTATACCCGAATTGGGAACAATCCGACGATTTTAAACATCTTTATATATGAATAGGGCCACACCCTTTTTCATGTCTAGAGTCCTTGCCCGCAGTTTATCCAAGAAGAAGATCGTCACAAACGAGGGGAAGATGATCGGGACCCTCAAGAACCTGGTGGTCGATTTCGAGACCGGTCAGGTTGTAGATCTCATCGTATATCCCGATCCCTCGTTCGATACATCAGGCTACAGAACGGAGGGAGACCGCCTCTATATCCCGTTCGAGGCGGTAAAAGATATCAAGGATTATATTGTGGTGGACCGCTATCTCTCCAGGAAGTAGGGAGAAAATTCATTCAGTGCTTCCATAAAACCTTCTCCATACTCTTTTTCCATCACCCTGTCAGCACTGCGTGCAAGATCCGGATGGGCATTTCCAACCGCGACACCGATCCCTGCCCTTTTGAGAAGATCGATATCGTTCTCGGCATCCCCAACGGCGAGAAAATCCGAAGTGGTGAGCCCCATGAGGGTTGCAAGGTGTGAGAACGCCTCGCCTTTGCTGATCCCTGGTGGGTGGAGGTGTATGGCAAAGCCGGTATCGAGCACCTCCACCGGGTGGTCCCGGATAATCTCCTGAACTTCCTGGACAGGAACAGTCCTTGCGAATGCCACGTCCACAAAACGGTAGGGGATGCTGTACGGCTCGATCTCTATCCCGCGTTCATGGAACGCCTTTGCGAGATGGTCAAAGGCTCTCCTGGCGGGATCGCCATCACCGAGGAGGATGAGATCGTGGCCATACCCGGTCCGGACTATCCCCCCATTCTCACCGATGTAGATTCCGGATGTGCCGATCATCTTCGAGATCGCATCGAGAAAACACGCGGTGTTCCCGCTTGCCAGAATGACCGGGATCCCCTTCTCAACAAGATCCCGGATCGCTACGATAGCACCAAGGTGTATTCTTCGCCCGGGATCAGTGATGGTCCCGTCGATGTCCGTGATAAGGCCACGCAGGCGGTGAGAGGGGAACATCTGAATTTTCTGTTAAATCTCTCTTTTCCAGGTTCCTTATGCTTTTGGTGTTTCGGGATTGCAGGTGCGATACCAGGGGGGATCGCGCTGCAGCCTTGCATGGAGCCTTAAATGACCTGTCTCATCACCTCTTCCGGGGACTAACCGAGCATTAATACTCCCACAGGGCGCATTTTGTAAGTGATTGCGCATGAGACTTTCCGGAGGACCTACAAAAGACGAGATCCTGGCAATTTCACTCTTCAAGATGGACTTGAAGCCCGGTGATCACTTCATGGACATCGGATGCGGGACCGGGAAAGTATCCATCAATGCAGCCACGAAGGTGAAGAAGGTGTCTGCTCTCGATATAAGGGAAGAGGCAATCACACTCGGAAGGAAGGCCGCAGAGGAGGCAGGTGTCACCAATATTGAATTTTTCCATGGGAGTGCGGCTGAATTGATACCTCTGCTCCCACGACCTGACTGTGTGTTTCTCGGGGGTTCAAGGGAACTATCAGTTGTCCTCCCCTTGCTTGCCCGGAGAAATGTCAGGACTATCGTCCTCAATGCGGTCAAACTGGATACGATCCATGCAGCCATTACCATCATGAGAGACCTCGGGATATTCAGGGAAGCGATCAGCGTTCAGGTATCACATGCAGGTCCGCTTGGGACAGATTACATGTGGAGACCTGCAAATCCTGTGACCATCATTGTCGGAGGTTCGGCGGGATGCTGATCGGTCTTGGACTCGGTCCCGGGGACCCTGAACTCCTCACGCTGAAAGCGGTCAGGATACTCAGGGAAGCCGATGCGGTATTTGTTCCGGGAAGACTTGCACACAGCCTTGTTGCACCGTACCGGGATGCAGAGATCCTGGAATTCCCGATGACAGATGATGAGGCACATATCAGGGAATGTATGGACCTGAATGCAGCCCGGATTGCGAATGCTGCGCTTTCAGGAACCGCGGTTCTTGCGCTTATCGGCGATCCGAATTTTTTTTCCACGTTTACCCGGCTCTGCGATGTGGTGAGACTGCGTTATCCCCAGGTTGTCTGCAGGACCGAACCTGGAATCAGTGCGATTACCGCATTTGCATCAGCTGCAGGTATCTCCTTACACGAAAGCTTCCAGGTCACCGGCAGGGGTAAACCCCAGTGCCAAATCCTCCTCAAGGTCAGGAAACCCAGGGAGACTGCAATGATGCTTCAGAAGGAAGGATATGGCACGTTTATTCTTGTCGAGAGGATGTATCTTCCCGATATGCGGATTTACAGGGACGCTGATCTCCCGGAAACATGTGATTATATGAGCGTGCTCTATGCAGGACCCTGACCTACCAAAAATTTACTTTGTCGGAGCCGGACCGGGAGACCCGGATCTGATTACCCTCAAAGGGAAACGCCTGCTTTCCAAGGCGGAGGTCCTTCTCTACACGGGGTCACTCGTCAATCCAAAGCTTATTGAGAACTCTCCGGCCCGGATAAAGCAAGACAGCCACGGCATGAAACTTGAGGAGATTGTGTCCCTGATGG
This sequence comes from uncultured Methanolinea sp., assembly GCA_964401215.1. Classification (GTDB taxonomy): domain Archaea; phylum Halobacteriota; class Methanomicrobia; order Methanomicrobiales; family Methanospirillaceae; genus Methanolinea_A. The sequence goes on from CAYNXS010000011.1 coordinate 20,156, forward strand.
CAGATCATGCACGCCGGGGATCCCTGGTGGTCAGGCTTCATTCCGGTGATCCGTCCCTGTACGGAGCAATTGTTGAACAGATGCAGGGCCTTGCCCGGGCTGGAGTGGACTACGAAGTCGTCCCAGGAGTCTCCTCACTCTTTGCAGCAGCAGCTGCACTCAAAACTCAGCTCACGCTTGGGGGTGTTGCAGAGAGCGTGATTATCACCCGCCCGGCGGGAGCAACGCTCGGAAAGGATGAGATTGAATCCCTTTCGACACACCAGGCTACCATGGTCTTTTTTCTCGGGACCGGACACCTTGAAGATATTACATCAAGGTTGAGATGTCCTCCGGAAACCCCCGCTGCGGTAGTCTTCCATGCAAGCTGGCCTGACCAGAAGGTTGTGAAGGGAACGGTATCTGATATCGCACGCCGTGCAAGGGAAGCTGGAATCGAGAAGACCGCCCTCCTTATCGTTGGGGGAGTTCTCGATACACAGCCCCCCGGTCACCACAGGTCTCATCTCTACTCATGAGAAGAACAGTCATTGCCCTGGGAAGGTTTGAGGAAGTTGGGAAGAGAATCGCAGAATTTCTCGAGGCAGGCTTCAAACCGTATACTCCCGATGCGTTCCGCGAGGCATTTCATCATTCCTCCCATATCGTTGCAGTGATGTCCACAGGGATTGCAACAAGGTCGATTGCCCCCCTTCTCAGTGGCAAGTGGAAAGATCCTGCAGTGGTGGTGGTGGACCCGGGCCTCTCGTTTGCGATCCCACTCGTGGGGGGACACCACGGCGCCAATGACCTGGCAAAGGAACTGTCCGGACTTGGCCTTACTCCGGTTATCACAACGGCAACGGAGCGTGCCGGAAAACCTTCAGTCGAAGTGGTTGCACGGGAGCATAACTCCCGTGTACTGAACCAGGAATCCACCGTTCGGGTAAATGCTGCAATACTGGATGGAGATGTTCCGTTCTACAGCATTGCAGGACCGGCCATGATCCTCGCAGGGCCGGGAACCGCCATCATGGTAAAAGATGGAAAGTACTCTGTGGGGGTGGGCTGCAGGAGGGGGACAGGTGAGGATGCTGTCGAAGATGCGCTCCGGAAGGCCCTCCTGGCCGCAGATATCCCACCAGAGGAGGTAAGCGTGTTTGCGACAACAGTGAAGAAATCCCATGAACCAGGTATAATCAATGCGGTGAGAGCGCTGGGGGGGACCCTTGTGTACCTTGATGACTCTGTGCTGGCACGGTTCCCGCCGGAATCACCCTCAAGAGCCGGGGCAGTGGGGCTTGCGGGTGTTGCCGAGCCCGCCGCACTTGCGGCATCCATAAGGAAGGAGCTTGTTATGAAAAAGACGGTATTTGGCGAGGTGACCGTTGCCATCGCCAGATGAAAGTCCGGGGATTCTCTATATCGTAGGAACGGGGCCTGGAAATCCCGATCAGATGACAGAACAGGCCAAACGGGCAATCAGGGATGCAGAGTATATCCTCGGAAACGAATCATACCTCTCCCTCATCCCGCACCTCCTCGACGGAAAGAATGTGGTAAGGAGCAGTATGGGGAAGGAGGTAGAACGGGCGAAGGAGGCCGTATCACTAGCACGAAATCACGTGGTTGCCATGGTGAGTGGGGGTGATCCCGGAGTGTATGGCATGGCGGGTATCGTGCTGGAAGTAGCGTCACATGCGGAATCGAGAGCAAGGATCGAGGTCATCCCTGGGGTTACTGCCGCGACTGCTGCAGCGTCCAGGCTTGGATCCCCGCTTTCCGGTGACTTCGCAGTGATAAGTCTCTCGGACCTTCTCACTCCCCTTGAGGTGATTGAAGAGAGACTCTCTCTTGCGTTTGCCATGGGAATCCCGATCGTGCTGTACAATCCCAGGAGCAGGGGACGCCCCCATAACTTTGCCCGTGCAATGGAGATCGCGGCCCTCCACCGTGACCCTGACACCCCGCTTGGGCTCGTAAAGAATGCATTCCGGGAGGGAGAGGTGGTGAAAGTCACCACGCTTGGAGAGGTTGCGGCATTGGAAGACGAAGTCGATATGCACAGCGCCGTGATCGTGGGGGGAAATGAGAGCAGGATATGGAAGGTGGGAGAAGATGTCAGAGGAATTATCACCCCGAGAGGATACCACAGGAAGTACGTATACTGATCTTGGGGCAACGACAGGAGAGGCCTACCGCATCTCCGAAACAAGCAGGAAATTGGCCAGGAAAAGAGTAGGTGACCGGGATTATGAGGACAGAGTTCGTCAGCGGTGTTCAATCGCAGTCGGGGATTTTGACATGGCGGCGCTCCTCCGTTTTATCCACGATCCGGTCAGGGCAGGCCTCCGTGCATTGGGGGAGCAGGCCCTCATAATCACGGATATCAGGATGGTCCAGGTGGGAATCCAGAAGAAAGGCCACCAAAGCGAGATTCTGTGCTCCCTCGATCACGCAGATTCTGCATCTGAACTCGGTATTACGCGATCCCGGGCTGGCATCATCTCACTTGCCGGAAAAATTGACGGTTCGATCATCGTCATCGGGAATGCACCATCAGCCCTTCTCTCTCTCTGTGACCTGATACAGAAGGGCCACAGGCCGGCCCTTGTTGTCGGGACCCCTGTTGGCTTCGTGAATGCTGCCGAATCCAAGGCACTCTTACGGACACTTCCCGTCCCATCCATTTCAAACGAGGGGACCCGGGGCGGAACCCCTGTTGCGGTTGCAGCTATCAACGAGATCATCACCATCCATGCCGAACAGGGCGTCAATGACCCTTAAAGCACATGTTGTCACCGACCCGGTAACGGGATTTGTGTACCCTCCAGAATGGGTGAGTGCGTGCCGGGATTCCGGATCACTGGAGCTTGTAACATCTGGGCTGGGAGTCCTCACATCAGGTGGGGACGTGCTGAGGCGAGGGTATACCACGGGCACGACGGCTGCAGCAGCGTGCAAGGCTGCAATTCTTTCATTCGGGAATCTGGTATGTGAAGTGAGAATTCGCATCCCATGCGGGCTCACCGTCACCATCCCGGTGGAGGGCAAAGACGGGCATGCCCGGGCATCAAAATATGCAGGAGATTACCCGGGAGATGCGACAGATGGTGTTGTTTTCGAGGCAGTAGCGTTCCCTGCACCAAACGGTATCATCCTGTCCGCGGGGAGTGGAATCGGGCGATGGGAGAGGGACACCCCGCGGTTCCGCAAAGGAGAGCCTGCTATCAGTCCCACAGCACTCCAGACCATACTCGATGCCATGATTGATGCCATGCGCGAGACGGGCCTTTCCGGTGCCCGGGTTGAACTTTCAGTTCCGGAAGGAGAGGATGTGGCAACGCGGACTCTCAATCCCCGCGTTGGCATCGCGGGGGGTATCTCGATCCTCGGTTCAACTGGCCTTGTTGAACCATGGGATGATCACCTCACCAGCTCGATGCTGGACAGGATACAGCGTTCTGACCGCATCGTGCTCACGACCGGCAGGCTTGGCCTTCGGTTTTCCCGCCTCCTGTTTCCCGGTTACGAGGCAATTCTTGCCGGTGCCCGTTTACGCGAAGCACTGGAAAGGGCGAGGGGAGAGGTCATTCTCTGCGGGCTCCCGGGGTTGATCCTCAAATTTCTAGATCCTGATATTCTTGCAGGAACAGGATGCCTCACCGTCGAAGAACTCTCCATGAAACCCGGATTTGAACACACCCTCGATGAGATATTCACGAGGATGAGGGAGGAGTATCCCGGGCTCAGGGTGGTCATCGTATCACGGGAGGGAAACATTCTGGGGGACAGCGCATGAAGATTGTAGGAGTAGGATGCGGGCCTGGCATGCTTACCCTTGAAGCGATCGATGCCATCTCGCATGCCGGAATCCTGTATGGATCCTTGAGAGCAATCGAACTTGCCCAGGACCACATCAGTGATGGGAGTGATGTCAGGATCATCGATGATTACCGGTCGCTCCATGCTCTCCCCAGTGATGCAGTTGTACTCTCAACCGGCGATCCGATGCTCGCGGGTCTGGGATACCTTGACGGGGATATTATTCCCGGGATCTCGTCGCTACAGGTGACCCTGGCACGCCTTCACCTCCCGATGTCACGGGTCTCGGTCGTGGTGGCGCACGGAAGGGATCACCCTGCCGCAGCAAGGGATGCGTTATCTGAGGTTGCAAGAGGAAACGCGGTCTTTCTCATCGCGGATCCCTCCTTTGACGTGGGTATTTTTGCGGCGCACTTCCTCGAGGTAATCCCCGGGATTTCCATCACGCTCTGCGAACGGCTTGGTTATCCTGACGAGAGAGTGGTAACCGGGACTGCAGAAATACCCCCAAAACCCATGCACGACCTCTTTGTTCTCCTCGTTGATCCTGGAATTCGCAGGAAGCAACGATGACGTTCACCCTCTCGTTTTGATATGAAAAGGGCTATGCCATTTTCTTGAATGTGCATGCCGATGTCCCGAGGGGAATCAAATGGTTGTAAAAACCGACCTGATTTTCCACGGGGAGAACAAAAGCATCCCTCCAGCCCCTGTGAAAAGGGAATATATCCATCCTCTTCGTATATTTCTACAGGCATTCATCATAACAAGTGATTTTCCATGGAGAAAAATACGAAAAAGCAGATAAGTCTGATATGTTTCGCAGCCGGCTTCATACTCCTCCTCATCCAGGATCTCAAGGGATTCTCCACCATCAACTTAGGATTTTCCTGGCCATGGGCGATCATGTTCTATACGGGCCTGCTGCTCATGGTAATTGGATACTACCTCCGGGGATAAAGGCAACCGGTCCCCGGGGCGGTTTCAGGTCAGCGCAGGCTCACCTGTCCATCCTCCGTTCTCAGAAATCCTTCCTTTTCCAGGATTTTCAGGATACCGTATAACCTCTCCCAGTCAGTATTGAGACGGGAGACAAGGTCGGGTTCCGGGATTTTTCGTTCATCAACAAGAATCGCAAGGATCCTGCCCCTGATCATCCGGTCTGATCCTTGAAAAGGCGGCTGCGTATGGTACATCGTGCTGCGGCGGTTGGGATTTGGAATTCTGCGTTTGAGCGAACTCCCGAGATCCATAAGTGCATAGTACCAGTCCCTCGGATTCTCCCTGTCGCAGGTTGCCTCAACGAGTGGAATGATATCGCGGTCACTCACCTTCTCATGGTTGTGGAAAAAGCAGTGGATGAAGACGCGCCTGATATTCGTCTCGAGAACGACCGATGGCATGTTGAAGGCAAATGCCATGAGAGAGGCAGCAGTTGCCTTTCCAATGCCCGGAAGAGATGAAAGCACCTCTTCTTCGGCAGGGAGTGTCCCGCTGTATTGTTCTGTTACGATTCCTGCGGTCTCATGAAGAGACTTTGCCCTCCGGTTATATCCAAGCCCCTGCCATTCATGGAGCACCTCGCCCAGTTCCGCGCCTGCGAGTGAAGGGAAGTCCGGGAAACGGGCAAGGAACCGTTCGTATCTCCCGCAGACCCGCTCGACCTGGGTCTGCTGGAGCATCATCTCGGAGACCAGGATCTCGTAAGGGACCGTTGTCCTTCTCCATGGAAGATCACGCCCGTTCTGCCGGTAAAAACGGTATACCTGCTCCTGAAATTCTCTGATCTTCGTATCTCCCGGGTTCAAAGGCATCTCCCGTTACCACCCATGCATTCATTCCCCTTCAAGGGCACCGATGCGTTCCACGTATCGCTGGATATCGAATTTTCTCCGTAATCCATTCGCGTTCATATACCGCAGCTTTCCAAACACCGGGCGTTCACTCCAGGCGCGATCATGCTTCCCGAAGCACCATGCGATCCCTGCATACCCGTTCGGATCCCTCCCGTCAAGTTCGTATTTGTCATTGAGATGGAGTGCAATCCGGTATGCCTCTTCGGGGCTTTCCGACCATTCCAGGATCTTCTTTCCCCAGTACATCCGCATATACCCGTGCATCTTCCCGGTTATGATCATCTCCTGCTGTGCCGCATTCCAGAAAGGATCGTGGGTTTGCGCGTTTTCAAATTCGGACTCCGCATACGTATACTCTCTCGGATCCATCGCATGCCGCGAAAGCGTTTCCCTTGCCCATGCCGGGAGCCCGGAAAAATTGTCATAGTGGGGATTATACGTCACGAAATTCATGGAGAGTTCCCTCCTCACGATCAATTCCTCGAGGAACGCGTCGGCACCAGCCCTTCCGGATTCGAGAACTCTCTGTGCGATCCACACAGGGGATATCTGGCCATAATGGAGGTAGGGGCTCACGTTTGAAAGCACATTGAGTGCCGGGTCACTCCGAAGCGCCGGGTACCTGTCAAGGTCATCTGAAATGAACGAGTTAAGCCTCCGGGAGGCCTCGTCCTCTCCCCCCGTATAAATCGTGGAGGGTGTAACAGACCTGTCAGCTGCCTGTCCAGGTAAGGACCAGGCCTCCTCATACGCCAGCCCCCCGGTATCGAGTGAGAGTGAGGAAAAGTCCGCCCTGGCGGGCTCCACAGGTTCGAGAAAGCGCGTCATCAGGCGGTGTATCTTCATCCTGATCGTTCCCGCGGACCATTCCTCCTTTCCGGATGCTGTCTTCACTGGCACCACGACATT
>CAYNXS010000012.1:0-17696 GCA_964401215.1 uncultured Methanolinea sp.
GCAACTCCCAGGATGGGCCCGGTTCCCCTGACTGTCCGGTTCACTGACACTTCCACCGGAATTCCGGATGAATGGGCCTGGTCATTCGGTGACGGAGGTACTTCAACCCTTCAGAATCCACGCCATACCTACGCCAGAGAAGGGAGTTACCAGGTGAGCCTTTCGGTTCAGAACAGTTTCGGCGGCCACACCCGGATAAGCCAGGGATATATCACTGTCACTCCCGCAGAAGAGAGAGATGTTGCCCTCAAATCGGGGAGGGATGGTGCACTATCACCTGGAGGTTTCATCGAGTTTTCTGTCGTACAACCAGGTTCCGCGATCAAGATTGGCGGGCAGGCAATCAATCTCCCTGAGGAATCACGGGTCCGGCTGGTTGTTGAGGGAGATGGGAAAGGGAAGGTCTCGATCAGGGATGGTGCAATCCTTGCATTTTCATTCGACAGGGTTGTGATGTACGTTGACGGGAGGGAGACTGCTGCCGGAGGGGTAGGCGAGGTCACCATCCGCGGCTATGATGATCTCCTCTCAAGCCTCGATCTTGTCCTGGAAGGGGGAGATGGGGAAATCCAGATCCTCGAAAATGCGGTGCCAATCGCCCCAGTCTGGCACGATTCTGCGGTCATCCTGACATCGCTTCGCCCGGATAGTTCGGGGACCATGACTCTTGACTGTTCCTCGCCTGCCTCAACCACGTTCCAGGGAGCCGTCACATCATACCAGACACTATAGGCTTTCATGCATTACACGAACCTGAGTTTGTTTTTTTCACCACAATGGTCCGGCAGATGGGTTCTTTCATGCATTCCCTCAAAAAATATGCCGTTTTTGGGGATAGATTGATATAGCGTCAGGAGAGATGAAATTTAAATACCAGATCGGGAAGGGTTACGCAGCCCTTTCTGTGAAGGATTCGAGTGAATTTTTCGAGTGGAGCAGAATGGATCGGGAATCGGCAATCTCAAGGAATATCATACTGGCTCTGGTTGCAGCGGTGGTGATCATCATCGCAGTCATGGTTATGGTGATGATCTTCTTCCCTCCCCAGCCGGATGTTGTACCCCAGTTTTCGGCCAACATCGAAAGGTCGGGAAACGTCGTTTACCTCTATCATGATGGCGGGGATCCCCTCCAGAAGGGGAATACCGTGGTGAAGATCAATGGCCAGGAGATACCTGCATCGTCAATCTCCTTCCTCCATGCGCAGGACTGGCCCTGGACACCGGGAAAGACGCTCCGCATCCAGTATGATGGGGCAGGAATCCCCTCCCTCGTGCAGGTGATCTACAGGGGAGGAAAGGGTGAGATGCTGGTCTACTCAGATGAATCTGCCTCTGCACAGGACACCCCCATTCCAATGACCACCGTAATGTCTCCGGTTTCAACTGTCACTGCCGGGACAACCACCGCTTCAGGAGTTATCCCGGTGGAGACCTCGCCCACATCATCATCAGTTGTCGCGACGATTCCCTCCGGCCCGGTTTCCCCGCAGCCGCCAAAGGCGAGTTTCACCGCAGATCCGCGGGCTGGACAATTACCACTTGTGGTCCAGTTCATTGATACGAGCAGCGGAGCCCCGACCTCATGGCAGTGGAACTTTGGAGACGGGGGAACCTCGACTGAGCGGGCGCCAGTCTATTCGTATAAAACAGCGGGGTCATATCCTGTCTCCCTGACCGTCAGGAACCTGTATGGCACAAGCCAGAAGACCGAGGCTCATTACATCTCGGCGGGAACCCTTCCGGCTGCCCAGTTTACCGCGGTCCCCACCGAAGGCACTGTCCCACTCGTGGTCCAATTTAATGACCTCTCAACCGGATTACCCACAAGTTACTCCTGGGACTTCGGTGATGGGGCTCTCTCCCACGACCAGTCTCCGGTTCATACCTATACAAAAGCCGGGGTCTATGATGTGGCGCTGACCGTCGGGAACCAGTATGGGTATAATACCCGGATCCAGAGCACGGCCGTGAAGGTCACGGCCCCTGAAATGGCAGAAATCTACCTCACGGGGAGCCGGATGGGGACACTGCTGCCAGGGTATCTCCAGTTCATTGTGACCGGTGAGGGCGGATGGATCAAGGTTGCCGGGTCCACCTATTCCTTCTCTCAGGGGGACACCGTGCAGATCTTTGTCGACAATACCCAGAACGGTGTGATAGATGCAAACGCTCTTGGAATTACCGACTTCCGTTTCGATGCGGTGCGGATGTATGTAAATGGAAACCTTGTCAGGAGCGGCCTTGCGGGAGGCATCAATGTGCCCTCGTATGCAGGTCTGCATTCGACCCTGAGCCTTGTTATCCCGCCGGGTGATCCGACAACGATCCTCTTCATCAACGGTGGCAGAGTCCTGCCTTCATCATCGCAACAGATTACGATAAAGAATATCGGCGAATTCACCCCGGGTCACATGAGCCTCGTGGTCAAGCAGAGCTCACTTGCATTCAAGGGTGGGGCCCAGTCCTTCACGTTTACCTGAAAACCAGGACTTGGAAACGGGGATACCCTTTTTTATTTGTTCTGAAAAAATCAGTGTCCTCTTAAAGAGAGGTCACGGAGTCTCTGGGATACGAAATCGACCAGTTCCTTTGATTCATGCCGTGCGGATCGGAGGAAGCCTTCATATGCTGATCGCGCATCATCGATGCGCGAGAGCTTCTCGCATGCAAGCGCTTTGTTCAGGTAAGCCCTCGCATAATCCCGGTGGATTGAGAGTGCCCGATCGAATTCCCGGATCGACTCCTCGCTCTGGTTGCGGTTGTAGTAAATATTCCCCATGTTGTAGTATGCCTCAGCGAGGTCAGGTTTCAGCTCGACAGATTTCTTAAAGTCGGATATTGCCTCATCGGTAAGCCCTTTCTTGCCGTATTCTATCCCACGGTTATAGTATGCAGTGGGATTGTCGGGATTGATCTCGATGGCCCGGGTGAAATCTGCAATAGCCTCATTATACATCCCCTTTGCCGCATAGGCATTCCCACGGTTGTTACAGGCTTTCTCGTTTTTCTGGGAATACTCGATTGTCCGGGTATAATCTGCAATCGCTTCATCGAGACGCTCCACTCTCTGGTATGCCACGCCACGGTTGTAATATGCCTCGGCGAGGTCAGGCTTGATCTCGATGGCCCGTGAGAAGTCCTCCATTGCCTGGTCTATCAGCCCCTTCTTTCCATATTCAATGCCACGGTTATAGAACGCAGTAGGGCTGTCCGGGTTGAGCGCAATCACCCGCGAAAAATCTGCAATTGCGTCATCGATCAACCCTTTTCCTGCGTGCGCATTTCCGCGGTTGTTGTAGGCTTTCTCATTGTCAGGTTGTAACTCAAGGGCTCTGGTGTAGTCAGCAATCGCTTCGTCCAGCATTCCTTGTTTGTGGAACGCGACTCCCCGGTTATAATATGCCTCACCGAGATCGGGTTTCAGGACAATTGCCTGCCCGAGGTCAGCAATGGCCCGGTCAAGCATCCCCCTCTCCCCGTATTCTATACCCCTGTTGTAGTACGCGGTTGCATTGCCCGGGTTCAGCTCGATTGCCCTCGTGAAATCTGCAACAGCCTCGTCGAACTGTCCAAGTGCTGCGTACCCGTTGCCGCGATTATTAAAGGCCTTCTCGTTCCCGGGATTGTGCAAAATTGCATTCGTGAAGTCCAGGATGGCTGCTTCTGTCATCCCCATTCTGTCATGCATGAGACCCATGGTGTAAAACAGGGTGTCGTCCCCAGGTTTGAGTTCGATTGCCATGGAGAGATCCGAGATAGCCTCATCATACTTGTCCATCCGGCTATACTCGGCAGCACGTGCAATATACGCATCACTGGATGAGGAATTGATATGGATAGCCCGTGAAAGGTCGTCGAGAGCGTCCGTGGACTTTCCCGAACGGCCCAGTAACTGCCCCCTGTGGAACAATGCATCAAAGTTCGCGGAGTCCTTTTCAAGTACGCGGGAGAAGTCAGCGATTGCTTCATCAGTGTGCTCGAGCAATGAGTGCGCCAGACCCCGCTGCAGCCTAACATCAATATCAGCCGGGTTTTGCTCAATCACCCGTGTATAATCAGCAATTGCCTGTTCATACCTGCCTTCCTGCCGGTTCAGGGAAGCACGCTGAAAATATGCTTCCCTGTATTCGGGATCCAGGTCTATTGCCCTGCTGTAATCAGAGAACGCATCATCGGTCCTCCGCGCCCGGGCATACAGGATCCCCCTGAACAGGTATGGCTCCTTTCTTGTAGGATCATGAGAGAGTGCAGCGGAATAATCGGCGAGGGCCTGGTCGGAAAGCCCTTTTTTGTCATACTCCTTTCCCCTGCAAAGAAGGACTTCGATATATCCCGGTTGTACCTCGAGTGCTCTCGTGTAGTCCCTCACCGCCATATCAGAGAGGCCGAGCCGGGAGAATTCGCGGCCACGGTAGTAGAGGGCTTCCGGGAATCCGGGATTGATCTCGAGAGCCTTGGTGTACTCCGATATCGCCTTGTCAGACATTCCGGATTCCTGGTATTTGTTCCCCCGCATGAGGCAGGCCTCAGCATACTGGGGATTGATCTTCAGGGCGTTCGTGTAGTCATTAATCGCTTCTTCGACTTTTCCAACGCGATCATACTCATTCCCCCTGTTGTAATATGCCTCGATAAATCCGGGATCAATGTCGATTGCCCTCGAATAATCCTCTATCGCTTTTTCGGAGGACCCTAGCCGGGAATATTCCAGTCCGCGGGCATTGTAAAGTCCGGGATCGTCAGGAGTCTGTGCGATTTCCCTTGAAAGATTGAGGATTGCCAGGTCCTGTGATTCCTCATCAGCCACACCCTCCTGGCGATCATCCACGTTCTCCTTGTTATCTCCAACAACCGCATCCATTCCAGGGGTTGGCCCAGCAGGCCCGGAACCTTGCGTTTCAACCGCGGGCGATGCCTTGATGGTTGCCAGCGCCGGCTCACCTGTTATCTCGGTGAAAATTTCAATTGCCCGGGAAAATTCTCTGATTGCGTCATCATACCTGCCGAGCCGGTTGTAAAGGACCCCCCTGTTGTTGTAAGCTTCCACAAATCTCGGATTGATTTCTATCGCCTTCGCATAGTTCTCGAGCGAAGTGTCGATGAGCCCAAGATTGCTGTATTCGACCCCCAGATTATTGTACGCTTCGGCGAACAGTGGATTTTTATCGATGCACGCGAGGTAATCTGAAATGGCCGCTTCTGCCTGTCCCATCTTTCCGAACACGATTCCCCGGTTATAGAGGATGTCGGTGTTTCCGGGGTAGAGTTCCAGCGCACGCGTGTAATCTGCAACAGCATCATCATACTTGCCGAGCCGTGAAAATTCCAGCCCGCGGTTAAAGAGCGATTCGGTAGAGGTCGGATCAATCTCGAATGCTCGTGAATACTCTGCGATGGCTTCCTCGTGCTGGCCTTTTCTGCCGAAGATCACTCCACGATTGTTGTATGCCGCTGCATACTTGGGATCAAGCTGGAGTGCTTTTGAAAAGTCTGCGAGCGCCAGGTCGTCCTCTCCAAGTCGTGTGTATTCAAGGCCCCGGTTATAATATGCCTCTGTAAAATCGGGATCAGATTCAAGAGCGGTAGAAAATTCCCGTATGGCCTGTTCGGGGCGGTGAAGGAGAGAGAACGCCACACCGCGGTTATAATACGCCTCCGTGAAGTGGGGATTGAGGCGAATTGCGATATGGTAATCCTCTATCGCACCGGTGTAATCCCTCTTCCCCGCCCGGGCAACTCCCCTGTTATGGTATGCTTCAGCATCAGCCGGGTTAATCTCAATGGAACGTGAATAATCCGCAATGGCCTCGTCAAACATCCCTTTTTTATGAAAGGAAACACCGCGGTTGTAAAAAATCTGGCCGTCCATCAGACCCTCCATAGAGGAATGCTAGAGAAAAACACGCTGTATTTTACCCCTTATACTCCATGTATGCCTTGATTATTAATTATATTGCTCCTTTCCGGGAATGAAAAAATCCCCTCCATGGAAGCCCTGCTGTTTCACTGTTCAGAGAATAACTTTGTATGACAGGGTAAGGGTTATTGCGATATGTACATAACAGAGGAAACCCATATTTCTCCTCTACTAGAGGATCTGACTGACTCGCCAGATCCATATCCTTTCACCACCAGTCAGGATCCTCCACTGAACATTGAGTGAGGAGCATATCATTACTAAGGAGAGACGCCATGCCAAAATTAGGAATACCCACACTCCTGCTGGTCATGATCTTCAGTGCGGGGATCGCATTACCTGCTCTGGGAGCTCAAACAACCGAGAAAACGACGTTATACAAAACAGATTTTTCCCAGGATCCCGGCTGGACCACAAACAGCCCTTCACGCTATTTCTGGGATCCCTCCCTCCAGATGTATCACTTCAAGACAGAAGGCGGGACGAATGGCTATTCTTTCACTCCCTTTAAATACGACGGGCAGTCGTTTGTCCTGGATTATGATGTCACCATTCTTACCTCAGATAAGAATAGTGCATTTCGCTTTGGGCTGATCAGTTCTGAAATGGACTTTTCCCGGGGAACAAACGTCCTCTCATCATTGGAAAATGGAAAATACGGACGCCTTTTTTCCCTGAGAGTGATTGACCAGAGCAATATGCTCCACGAGGCTACCAGTTATTATACGTCTTACTGCGGAGAGGTGCCCGGTTGCAACACGGTGGAATTTAAGGAGAACGCCACCTACCATATCACCGTAAAATACAACAAAGAACTCCAGAATGCTGATATCAAGGTGACCGAGAAGGAATCCGGCAGTTTTGTGTGGGGCTACTTTGTTACTATCGGACGTGATCTCTATTTCATGGACCGCCTCGCAATTACGACAAGGGGCGATTATGCATTCGGGCCTTATGCAGAGGGTTACATTGACAATGTGGAACTTGTTGCCTTATCGCTTGTGGACGTAACCCCCACACCCCCTCCGCCAACAACACAGAGTACCACCACACCGCCAACTGCGGTTCCCACGACACCCTCTCCCTCTCCAACTGCCTCACCTTCTTCCGTTCACATAACCCTTGCTGCATTCTGTATCCTGGGCCTTGTCATGGGATTACACGTAAAGGGTAAAAAATAAAAAAACGCCCATCCGGAAATCCCTTTTTCTTGGTGAAATACACGGTTCTGTGTATATGCTATTGTGCAGAAATCGGAAGAAACCTGATGGAAGGAATGCGGACCTTTTCCAGGTGACGATGAGATAGTTCGATTGAAATGAGAAGATTTGGATTGGACCTGAAAAATCCAGCCAAATGGTAAAACATTCAATTTTTTTCTTTGAATGAATATGAGAACGATTCTCCTGTGCAATAAATACGTGAATAGTGGTACATGTGAAAAAGGGATGATAATAAGTCTGGTCCTTTTTGAAAGGTGGTGTGTTCCAGACTCTGCCGATGCTCATGCATAGGTCGGGTTCTCATGACGATGAGATATCAGCGTTTCGCACTCCCGATAACAATACCATTTTCAATTGTGTAATAGCCTTTGGAGTGTGTAACCTGGTACGAACGAAGTCCTGCTGCCTCGGCTTCATCAACCTGCTTTCTCATGTTCTTCTGTTCTTCCGCGGAATGGTTGTGCACCATATTCTTGAACCGGTTTTCAGGCATTTTCAGCCCGCGCACATAGTTATCCTTGGCATCGTAGCCCGCCTCTTCAGCGGTATGCTTTCTTGGGTCGAAATCTCCCATGCTTCAAGATAATGCCTCATAGAATATAATCATCTTGAATCCGGATGTGAGTATATGCAAATGGCACTACAATGACTGGCAGGTCATCAGAATTACAACCGGTCAGAATGAACATAGAACAATAATTCTCTCATTTTTTCAGAGGAATGAATCCGGAATTGCCGCATATTCCAGACATATCCAGATAGAATATCAGAGTGTTCCAGAAAAAACGGACAATATCCCAGTAATGCCTGAAGAATGAGTGATGCGAGGGATGGGATTTGAACCCAAGAACTCCTTCGAGACCAGCCCCTCAAGCTGGCGCCTTTGACCTGGCTCGGCAACCCTCGCACGTGCCATACTAAATGGATGCCGCTTCGAAATAAGGTTATCCATGTTCAGAAAGTATAGGAGACTCGCCCGGGCTTCCTTCATATGGTGAAGCGCTCTCTTGGGCAGTATTGAACAGAACTGAACTGCGATGTATATTAATAACCAGATCAAACATCTCAATCATGTGGTCTGAGATCATCGGAGAATTTTCTGATTCCCCGTCACAGACCCGTGTGGTAAAATTTCTTCTCGAGAATGGATTTGGGGTGAATGGAGACGGGAGGATCACCTGCAACGATATCGAGATCCCGGCTACACAGGTTGCAAAAGCCCTTGGTACTGACAGGAGAGTAGTGGACACCACCGCCCAGCGCATCCTCTCCCTCCCACTCCACAGGGATATATTCACCCACATGAGGGCAGCACCCGATCTCTCGCGGGTTGCCGAGCACCTTGATCTCTCTGTGATGACCATCCTTCCGAAAGATGCGAGTGAAAAAGGAATTGTGAGCGCTGCAGTGAGAGTGATTGCAGAAGCGGGAGTTACAATTCGCCAGATCTACGTGACCGATCCACAACTTTCTGAAGATCCCAGGCTCGTGGTGATCATCGATGGGGAATTCCCCGCACCGGTTATCGAAGGTCTCCGACATCTTCCCCAGGTCCGCCGAATCATTTTATAGGGGAGCGTCTGAAGGTTTCCATCTCTATCCAGAGATGATACAGTCGCTTTCTCAGGTGACGCGGGAGGTTGAATGAACGCATCATCCGCTCCTCAATATGGATTGTACGGTCTCCCGAAACAAGGTTGTCGGCATGCGCAACAATCTTTTCCTCGATCGTACCTGGCATGCAGTCAATGGGCTGGAGTCTCAGGAGCGTGCATTCATCCGCGGTGAGGCCTGCGCCCAGGTGGCATTCGATTATCCTGACAATTGGTTCGGGCAGCATCTTCCCGCGGCAATATCCGGCACCTGCCTGGGCATGAGCAGTGCCATGGGTAATACTCCGCCCGATGTCATGGAGCAGCGCACCAGCTTCAAGAACAGCCAGATCTGTAATTGATTCCCGATGATACTCCATCACGGCATCATGGACTGCAACGCAGTGCAGTATCACACGTTCGCTGCAGCCGGTCTCGTGGAGGAGGTCCACCCATTGCCTGGCCAAATCATGCATGCCCAAGAGATTCTTTCATGCTCTGGATACGCTTCTTCAGCGCTTTTAAGAGGATCTCATTATCAAAATGTTCAAGACCAAGATCACATGTCGGGCACTTGAACTCGCAGTCCATCGCCTGGCTGAACGTGAACATGAACCCGCATTCCTTGCATATATAGAAGTCGTTCTCTTCCTCGAACCTTTCCCTGGCTTCGAGCTTCTCCAGGATGGTTTCCATGTCTTCCGCGATCACATCATAAACCCGGTCGATCCGAAGATGCCAGAGGTAGGTGAGCCAGCCTGTCTCGTTGTTCTTGATACGTCGGTATTCTGCAAGCCTCTTCTCATAGAGGGTATACAGTGTGTGCCTGACCGAGTTGAGGTTGATCCCTGTCTGGGCAGCAAGTTCCTCATCGGAAAACTCTCCCTCGCGGGGAAAGCTCTCTAGGAGAGAGAGTCCCTCTTCACCAATGAGGCGGGCGAGATATGCACGTATTGAACTATTTGCGAGGATCTCTTCCATAGGACCTTCAACCCATATATTGTCGGACTCTGTTCATATGCTTATCCAGACTGGCGGTGGCCTCACCGGAAGTGCTTCCCCATCCAAACACGCTGATAATTGCATGGCCTTCCTCAAAAAAGGATCCTGGCCATGGAATATCCGCAACCATTGGGGAAAGCAGCGAGAGATCTTCCCTGATCTCAGTATCACGGTCGGCAAAGAGGATCTTCCGCGCCGCGAAACCAGACACCGGAAGTCTTTTGCAGGGGAGCTGCCCACGGCAGGCATCAGCATGCATTGAGAAGAGGTTGATCCCCAACGATGCTTCCACAGTATCAAGGGTCGCCTGGAACCGGGGATTGACTTCGATAGCCCACGGTTCATCTCCCAGCACAAAGTCAATCCCAAGGGTACCCTGACACCCTGACGCCCCGGCAATCTTTTCGGCCATTTCCATCATCAGCGCTGCACCTTCACAGTGATACGGTGTCATGGAACCAGAGAAGCCAAAATTCTCACATTCCTCTCCCCGCAGGATCTGCCTGTTGGCGGCGAGTGCCCGTGCGTTCCCCGCTCCGTCTGCAACGCAGCACACCGACGCAGCGGTCCCGGGAACCACCTCCTGCGCAAGGTAGGGGGGAGATTCAAAATCCTCGAGCCAGCGGGCGAGCTCTTCGTTATCACGGATGACGCGGTTGCGCCAGCCTCCGGAACCTGTCCTTGGTTTTATCATTGCCGGATACTGCCCAGAGGGCAGAATTTTTGGAACAGGTATACCGAGTGATTCGAGATACTCCTGGGTGAGCATTTTATCCATAAAACGCTGGGCACGTTCCGGGGGAGTCCCGAGAAAGGGAATCTTTCCAGGGAGCAGTTCTGCACCTGAAGTCGGGACCAGCCAGTCGATATGGTGTTGTGAACAGATCTCCTCGATTGCTCCCGGAAGTTCGGCAAGTTCGTTGAAGCGGACCCTGTCGTGTGAATACCAGGAGAGGTCCTGATCGCAGAAGTGATCCACTGCATATACGGTATACCCGGCATTGTGGGCAGATTGTGCCACATGGCGGGTTGAAAAACCGCAGACCAGCACCGAACCGCTCATAGTTCCTCTGTTATTTTACCTTCGGGAGATGGGATTATCCGGATACGTGCCCCGGAAAATTCGGACTCAAGCTCGCGACCCAGGAAGATCCTGTCGAGAAATACGGCCAGGCTCGATATCTCAGAATGAGGCTGACCTGTGACCGCGATATTGTAATCGGCAAGGCCGAAGATCTCCCCAGGGACCTTTTCTGCTCCCACTACCACCAGGACACGCTCTTTTTGCCTGAGTATGTCTTCGTGATGCGGCAGGCGTTCACCATACATGGTGAGGTGTACCACCACACCCCCGGATTTTTTCCATTCCCTGATGCACTTTTTCCAGGATATGTCATCCTGTATGAAAAAATCCCCTCCCCACCTGCTGACTACATCCCGGATGCTCGATACAATACCGGAATCGCGTGAGGCCAGGTACATCCCCCTGGCGCCGAGCGCCCGTGCAGTGAGACCAACGTGGGTTGTCACCCTCTGGTCGCGTTCGGGCCGATGGCCGATTCGGAGGACGAATACCTCAGTCATCTTTTCTTTCCTGCCCGGATTTCACCCTTATTAATCCCCCTTCAAATGAGAAGGGGCATTTCTTATCGTACCTTGCCTGGCATTGAAGAATCATCTCAGGGATGGAGAGCACCCGGGCACCTCCGGGTAAGACCTCGATGAGAAGGGATTTCTGCAGCCTTAAAAAGGATTCGTGGATTCCCTCCGGAGAGACCTGCAACAGCCCTGCCAGTGAACGCTCGTCCATGCCGGGATTTTCTGCCAGGACGTGATAGATCCGCCAGTCAAGTTCTTCTTCTTTCATATCCTCTTGCTGCCTAATGTATGGCGCAAAGAGAAGATAATGCTCGTGCCCAATGATGGAAAAACCCCGTATGTGAAAAGGGTGGAGTGCTCGTATCATGGACTGGCCCGGACACCAGGCAGGGAGAATATCCGCTAGGTATAAACACGACAAATCTCAATCATCAGCTATGCCGGAACAGGAGAGTGGCCTCTCGTACAGGGAGATGGCCTGCATTGCAGAAGAACTTCTTGAGAGAACCCATGAGGATGAGGCACTGCTCGCCAGGGAATTTGCTGTCCTTCCAGATGAGCTCAGGCGTGATCTTCTTGTATCCGACTTTTTCAATGCTTACCAGACGTATTACTATTACTTCAGACAATCCCCTGGCGATCTTGAAAGGGAACGGTTGATCCTCCAGCCTGCATCCGCGCTCGTACAGGGGGTCATGATCACCGAGCGTGAATTTCTTGAAATCGTATTCCGCGTTGAGGATGATCAGCCGGTAATGAGCGTGAGTGACAAAGACCAGGTTCTCGTGAATTTTCGCGGGACTGATGCATACGCAAGAGCCCTACGTTTCATTGATGAGGCACTGTAGTAATTCCCTCCCCCATACAGTACCCACGCCTTTCCTTGCATTTTTTTAAAAAAGACACGGGGAAACATCAAATACCTGACTTCAGGTGAAAGGAACCAGGTTTCCCAATGAAACCTCATGGTGCATTTCGATCTGAATCCTGGAATGATGCATTCACCAGGGACCGCCGGTAACAAGGTCCCTCGAGACATGTGCCTTTACAATGGCGGGGAGTGAACCGAACGATCCTGTCCAATCCCCGATTATCACGAAAATCCCCTGTACTTCCCTCCATGGGACGTTCCCGATTGCACCCGTGTCGTCCGGCGTGATGCTGTTGCAAATTGACGTTGCCCATGCATCCGCAAGAGCGGGGTTTTTTGAGAATACGGTGACGGCATCAGCGCTGCCGAACGAGAGAGAGGGCCCGACGGTGGCTGATGACGTGCAGATGCCGAGAATATCCTCCTGGGGGGGGACCTCGAATGCCAGCCTGTCGCTGTGAGAAGATCCCCCTGCATGGATACCAACATGAAGAATCCTGTCCGAACACAGCGCTATGTCTCCGCCGTTGTCAATCAATGCCATCCTGGCACCTGCGCGCATCATGCATTCCACTCCACTCCAGGCAATGGCCCCTGCCACAGCGGCCATTGGTCCCACAGAGGCCGAGAACCCGGCTGCCGCCATGCGGTTCACAACCTTACTCTCTGACTGTACGGGGACCGGTTCCAGTGTTGCTTTAAAAAAGGGATCCAGGGAAATGTGATGCTCTATCTCCCGCCGTGCTTCGATCATTCCTCTGCGGGCGGCATGGATATATTCCTCCTCTTCTGCAATGATCGTCGCTATTGTCTCCCGAAAATGGAACCGCCGTCGGATCATTGAGAAGATGTGCACCGGGATGAATGAAAAAATAGGATGGTTATCAGACCCGGAACGTTCATCACCTTTTTCATTGCCAAAATCCCAGGATTCTCCAGAAGCATGCCGCATCAGAGAACTCCTGGCCACAGGAACCGCATGATGGGAAGCCATGATCTTCCAACCTACCTCGTGACGATTTCCCTGGATGACCGGGAGTTCAGGAAATGCATGTCAGATCTGGCCGGGCATTTCAACCTGGCAGAATCCGAGCGGCATGAGCCCCATATCACGCTGCTCGGTCCCTTTCATCTCTCATCAGGCAAGGATCCTGTATCTATCCTCATGAAGTCTCAGTTACTCGAGAAAGTCCCTTCCACGTTCCATGCAGAACTCGGAGCGCCTCTCATGCTCAGAGGAAAAAGGGGTTTTGCAGTGGTGATCAGGGCGGAACCCGAAAACACCCTTACAGGATTTGCCTCTGAAATGAGGAAATGCCTTGTCCCGGATTTTACCGATTGTACCTGGATAGACCGGACAGAGGGCAGGCGGATCTACCATGTCAGCATAGGATTCGGGCTGCACCGCGAGAGAGCGATGAAAATACTCATAGCGCTTGAAGAGTTGTCGAAAGGAAAGGGAACATTCTCCGGAACCCGCCGGCTTTCAGGGATTGCCGTGGAATCATGCACCCTCACCGTAATTAAGAGAGGAGTTCTTTGGAGGGTTTTTACTCTCCCTGATAGGAAATGGCTCTCCCGGGGGCAGGTATTTAAAAAGGGTAAGAATTGAGACCTTTGGAGAGCAACGAAAGGGAAACGGGATTTCCAGCCGGATTATCCCGGATGATGGATATCATCCAATCCTGCTGCTCAGGTCTCGGACTTCCGCGAGAGGGCTTTGTGGGGGCAGATCTCGATACACCGGCCGCAGAGGACACACTTTTCCGCATCCATGCGAAGTTTTGATTCTTTATCAAATGTGAAGACTTCCTGCGGGCAGATGCTGATGCAGGCACCGCAATCGACACACTCGCTCTCGTCGAGCGAGATCTCCTCTTCGAGGAGACGTACTGCTGCTCCGAGATCTGCCAGCTTATCCCTTACAATCCGGCATGAATCATCAGGGATATCGATGAGGGCTTCTCCTTCGGATGAATCTATGAGTGCCCGTTCCACATTTACCAGCACTCCTGTATCCCTCACAACCTGGGCTATGATAGGTTTTTTTCCCTCCTTCCTGGAGAATGTGACAAGAAGCTTCATTTCAGCCACCTTCCCCCGAAGAGTTTCCCGAGATCTATCGCGGTGAGCATCCCAATCACCTTGAACTCACGGTCTACCACAGGGAGGGCGCTTATATTGTGTTTCTCGAGCTTCTGGACTGCGATATCCACTGCCTCGTCAGAAGTCGTGGTGATCACCTTCCGGCGCATGATGTCCCGGACAAGGGTGCCTTTGCCGGGATTCACGACAGCTTTTGAGATGTCATAGGTCGTCACAATACCCACGAGCACCCCCGCACTGTTGATCACCGGGAGGTGGTTGGTCTCACCTTTCAGGAGTTTTCGGGCTGCATCTCGTATCGGCTCCTCCTCTGATATGGAGATAACCCTGCGATCCATGATCTCGAGTACCCGTGGGCCCTGAACAGTCTCTCTCATGGGACCTGCCTTTTTCGCGGAATCAATCACCCTCGTGGGAAGGCAGACGCTCATCTTTCCCGATTCTATCCATCCCTTCAGCTCGGATGCGATCCGCCTTGCCCTGCGCAGGCTGGAGAGCGAGGATGTCCGCACCTCCTCTCCGTTCACTTCGAGATGGCCGCTCTTGAGCATCGCATAATTTACCTGCATCTTGGATGGCCTGCTCCTTGTTGGAATGCCGTAATCAATCACATCCACCGAGATATCCTCGTCCCTTACCGCGGTACTCCTTACCGTCTCAATGTCAAGGACAGGAATAGGTATCCCCAGTCCTACGTAAAGGGTCACTCCGTATCCTTTCATGGTAGCTGCCCTGATATACTCGGTATCCATCTGTTTCATGTCGCCTGTTACCATCAGGGTTCCAAAGCCCCCTCCGGGCGAGGCCTGTGTCCCTTCCCCTATGACCATCCCCGGTGCACCTCCCAGGAAACAGGGGACACCTGACCCTATTCTTCGGAAACCGGGATCGTTCGAGATGGGATTGAGCAGGCCTGATCCCGAATAGGTCACATTCCCACATGAGGGGAGGAGCATCCCCATGTAGGTATAAAGGACGCGATCAGTGGAATTGCAGGCTGCATTGTATCTCTGATACCCATTTCTCGGGTTGCACATGATAGCCTGGTTGAGATTCTCAAGCAGCAGTTCTGTGGTGATGGTTCGTCTGGGATAGCAGTCCGTGCCTCTCGAAATTGCACGAAGCTCAACCGATTTTCCGGCAATGAAGTCCTCTATCACATGGGCGCCACCATACTGATCCTCCCTGGTGGTCGATTGCTGTGTTGCGCCGATGTATGCATCCACCGCTGCCAGGCCGGCATATGCCTCAACGTCGTTCAACCAGACTCTCTCCATCCGGATAGGGGGATCGGCATGCCCGAAATTGAAGAAACTGCCAGAGGAGCACATCGCACCAAATGTCCCCGTAGTCACTACGTCAACCTCAGCAAGTGCCCTATCTTCACCAAGTTCAGCGACAATATCCGGCATCTGCTCGGCGGTGACCACCCGGGCATTCCCATCCCGAATCCGTTCTTGTACCTGATGGATGGTCTTCTTCATACAACAATATTTTATAATGTATATTTAAAGATGTTTCGCATTACTAACAGTAATATATCTTTAATAAAGAAGAGAATCGATACTCTTGTCATGGAGATCGGGGAGTTTATCCGTGTTATGGAATGCCTTGCCCCGCCTGCACTCGCAGAGGAATGGGACAGGGAGAGGATCGGCCTCGTGGTCGAAGGGAGGAGGGACCTGGAGCGAATCTGCTGCGCCCTTGATGCGACCAATCCAGTGATAAGGGAGGCGGTCGATCTACGGGCAGATATGCTTGTCGTGCATCATACCCCCATCTGGGATGCGGTGACCTCCATCCGGGGTCCGCTGGCCATGCTCATACGGGATGTCCTGATTTCGGGGATGAACATCTACGTAATGCACACCAACCTCGACCATGCTCCAGGCGGTGTCAATGATGTCCTTGCGGATCTCCTGGAGATCGAGAGCCCCTCTCCCCTCTCTCTCGGAGTTGTCGGGAACTGCAGGATTGATCTCCAGGAGATGGCTGATCGGCTGGGATGTCCCCTCCGGACTTGGGGAAGGCCCCTGATCCCTGGGAGACTCGCTGTTGTGGGAGGTTCGGGGTTCATCCCAGATCTGATCGATGAGGCAAAGGCTGCTGGTGCCTCTGCAATCCTTTCCGCCGAAGTACGACATTCTGTTGCACGTAGTTCTTCTCTACCCCTGATCGAGGCAACACATTATGCCCTTGAATCCCCTGCAATGAAGATGCTTTCGCAGAAGCTGGGCTGGACCTATATCGAAGATACCCCGTACCTGCAGATATGGACGCCAAGGAATTCTGGGGCAGACTGAACGATGAGAGGTGCGTAAGCCCTCAGTTACGTGAGGAGCTGATCCATCTATACGGAGAGCGGGGTGAGAAGGCTGCACTTTCACTTGAAAAGAAGATGATCAGGAAATATCGTGATTTTATCGTAGTGGTCGGTGCATCAGGTGAATATATTGTTGAAGAGGATTTCTGTACCTGCAATGACTTCTTGTTCCGGGGGAAATGCTGCTGGCATATTCTTGCTTTCCGCCTTGCGTCAGTCTGCGGGATGCTAGAGGAATACGATGTCTGGTACCAGGACAGATGGGCAAAGCAAGAGTAGAGGAATCCAACAATTTTTATCGTTAAAAACCGAATAAACTGGAAACTGTGTGGTTTTATGCTAGAAGAAGAATACCAGCTCGAATATTTTAAGACCAACGGGCTGATCCGGAAGATATGTACCAAGTGCGGGGCAGCATTCTGGACCCGCAATCCCGCAGCAGAGATCTGCGGAGATGCCCCATGTGAGACCTATAACTTCATCGGGGCACCCGTCTTCCGCCGTCATACTGTTGATGAGATGCGTGAGGCGTTCCTCTCCTTCTTCGAAAAAAATGGCCACACCAGGATCAACCGCTACCCTGTTGCAGCAAGATGGCGTGATGATATATACCTCACCATCGCATCCATCGCCGATTTCCAGCCCTGGGTCACGGGAGGTATCGTACCTCCCCCGGCAAATCCTCTCACCATTTCCCAGCCGTGCATAAGGCTGAACGATCTCGATTCTGTTGGACGTTCAGGCCGCCATCTCACGCTCTTTGAGATGATGGCACACCATGCCTTCAACTCAGACATCGAGGAGATCTACTGGAAAGAGCATACCCTCGAACTCTGCGAGAAGTTCATATCATCCATAGGAGGGGATCTGAACAGGGTGACCTACAAGGAGCATCCGTGGATTGGAGGAGGAAATGCCGGCCCGAGTGTTGAGGTGCTCATCGGGGGGCTCGAGGTAGCGACGCTCGTTTTCATGAACCTCGGGCGCCAGAAGACAGGAAAGCCGCCAATTGACCTTTCAGGTGAGAAGTATTATCCGATGTCCAACTGGATCGTCGATAC
>CAYNXS010000012.1:17796-20780 GCA_964401215.1 uncultured Methanolinea sp.
ATCGAACAGCAGATGAGGATTATCGGAACCCAGTCGTTCGAACAGGACATGCTGATCGTGCATGAAATCGTGGAACGTGAAGTAGAGAAGAGCAATGCCACCATGCAGAGGGGCACCAAGATTGTCCAGAGGATCGCAAGGAATTACAAGAATAAACGGGAGAGGGTTCCGTTAAAGGAAATAATTACCCTGTACGACTCCCATGGCATACCTCCAGAGATCATCAAGGAGGTGGCAGTGTCTGAAGGGGCGGTGGTGGAACTCCCCGATAATTTCTACTCGCTCATCGCTGACATGCACTCAGAATCGGGACCCCAGGAAACCGAAGATCCGTTTGCCAAGCACCATGAGCGGATCAGTGCCCTTCCCGGAACCCGGAAACTCTTCTATGAGCAGCCCTGCGACATGGAATTCGATGCCATGGTCATCGATTTCTTTGACGGCAACGTGGTGATGGACCAGACGCTCTTCTACCCGGAAGGAGGAGGACAGCCATCCGACAGCGGCATGCTGATCACAGCTGAAAACATGGTCAGGGTTGATGATGTCCGGAAGGTAGGGGACGTCATAATACACCACGTGAACGGCGGAACACTGCGCAGGGGAGACCGCGTGAAGGGGATTGTTGACGAGGAGAGGCGCTGGTCTCTCATGCGCCACCACACCGCCACGCACCTCATGCTCCACGCCGCAAAAGAGGTTCTCGGGGCACACATCCACCAGGCTGGAGCACAGAAAGGGCTCGACAGTTCCCGGCTCGATCTGCGTCATTACAAGCATATCACTCCGGATGAACTCCGGAAGATTGAGATCGCTGCAAACAGGATGGTGATGGCAGACCAGATGGTGGACGTGTCACATCTCGATCGGACAAAAGCTGAACAGGCGTATGGCTTTGCCCTTTACCAGGGGGGGGTCCCCCCGGGAAAGGATATCCGCATCGTGCAGGTTGCAGGCGACGTGGAAGCATGTGCAGGTACCCATTGCAGGAGTACGGGGGATATTGGGTTCATCAAAGTCATAAGGGTCGAACATATCCAGGACGGCATCGAACGCATTGAGTTCGCTGCTGGGATGGCTGCAGTCGAATATGTTCACCGGCTTGAGGGGCTCGTCAGCCAGTCATCAGAGACTCTCTCTGTCCAGTACGAGAATCTTCCCGCTACCGTGAGCAGGTTCTTTTCCGAGTGGAAGAGCCAGAAAAAGGAGATAGAACGCCTCCGGGAGAGACTTGCCGACCTTGAAAAGAAAAACCTGTCCCCCGAGATGATTAGGGGAACCCCCCTCCTTGTTAAGAAGATCGATCTCTCTGGCAAGGAACTCGCCGTAATCGGTAGTGAGATCTCTGGCAGGGGAGGGGTTGCCCTTCTTGCAAGCGGGACAGAGCGTATCACGGTCACTCTCATGTCAGGGACCAGCAAGGTCAACGCGGGTGAGATCATCGGACAGGTCTGTTCAATCCTTGGTGGTAAGGGTGGTGGATCGGCAACTATGGCCCAGGGTGGTGGCCCCAATGTCCAGCACCTTGATCTCGCCATGAAAATCGGAAGGGATCGGATCATGGAGGCACTTCAGGGACGCTAGTGCCCGGGTGTTTGGGGGATATGGATACGGAGACCAGTGATTCAGCGGACCCCGAGGCCAAATATAAGAACGGTGAAGTCGTCGTTCTCCAGCCTGGAGATGAACGTGCCCAGAAGATTGGAAAAGCAATTGCAAGCCAGTCCGCAACCGATATCCTTCATGCACTCCAGGAACGTCCGAAAACAGCCGGAGACCTGACCTCCTCGCTCAATATGCCGATGGGGACGGTCAAATATCACCTGGAAAACCTTGTTGAAGCTGGGCTTGTGGAAGTGAGGCAGATCCGCTACAGTGTGAAAGGAAGGGAGATCAAGGTATACGGTCTCAGGGACCAGCTTCTCATTGTCGCTCCAAGAGTCCAGAACATCCGGTCTATCCTGCTCAAATATGCCACACTTTTTGCCATAGTGATCCTCGCCACCCTCGCAGCGTACTCGATGTCGCCTCTGCTTTCCTCGGACGCCGATACTGATGCCGGAGTTGGAAGAGATATCTCAACAACCTACCAGGCCGAGAAAGGTGCAGGGACACTGGCTTCACCCTCCCCTGCAACAGGTATTGAACATTCAGTGGCGGGTGTACCGGCAGGCGTTCCCTTTGACCCGTTCCTCGCATTCTTCCTTGGAGGATGCCTTGTCATCCTCATACTGCTGCTTTATGAAGCGTTGACATGGCGGAAACACACCTGATAGTATTTTTTCATAGACCATTTTTTTTCCCGGGTTTACAGGGCATTAAAAAAAGGGTATTTTGGATATAGATCTGGAATGGCATGAGGAGGTTGGTTTCGAGGGGTTGCATTTCCGTATCGCGTATCCACTATTCAATAGCTCACCTGTTCCTGCTCGCAGATCTCTGACATATGCACGGTCTCCATCGGGGGATACACAAGCCTTATCCATTCCCGCTGGATATTCGGATTCTCTTTTCGTGCTGCGCATGAGGTAAGGTAGGCCATCCATGTGTTCGAAGCTTCAACAGACTGAATGTATTCACGATCGATGGCTTCATTGAGGGAGTCGATATCTGTCATAATATCTCCCATCGGGTTGAGAGAGGGGGAGTTATTCATGGCACATCCCTTCTCCAGGTTGACAGGAGGCGGAAGGCGCACATCCGGGATGGACTCTCCTGAAGTGAAACGAGACATCTTCCCGGATAATCTCCTTGATCTGCGAGACTAATGCAATGCTTATCTCCCCAGCATCTTCTCCCGTTTTTTCGGCCATGATGCGGGAGATCGAGGGGATAAGATCCTTGTGATATTGGCACGCAACACCTGTGATCTTCCAGATTGCATATTCAATCTCTTCTTCCAGTGTCAACCTCATTGGAACACCGTACCCTGTGGACCATAGCACCGACTTCATTCCCTGGCAGGGATGTACGATCTGTTTCGC
>CAYNXS010000012.1:20880-26452 GCA_964401215.1 uncultured Methanolinea sp.
TCTGCTGCCAAGTACCTCAATGTCATGGTTGCCCGTGGCCAGGCAGCGATGCGACAATACGGGAGAGCCAAGGTCTATTCACTCTGCGAACGGGTTCCGTTCACTGACATGATCAGTCTCACGTCCGATCTCATCATGATCATGGACAAAAACCTCTTCGTGACACAGGTTAACAACCAGTTTCTCACGTTTTTCCGGTGTGAAAAAACGGATATTCTCGAAAAATCCCTTGAATTCACACCAGTAGGAGGATATCTCTCACTCGATATCCAGACAGTCAGAGATGTGATTGACGGGCAGGTCATGGCTCGTGACCTTGAAGTTACTATGGAGGGCATGAAGCATTATCTGCGTACGAGAATCGTGCCTCTCATCTTTGAATCCGGGGAGCAGGGAGTCGCAATCGTGATGCATGATATTACCCTCCTCAAACGCTCTCAGTATGAGCTCGAGAGAAGGGTTCAGACGAGAACAAAGGAACTTGTCGCTGCCAACAGGAGTCTTCAGCGCGAGATACAGGACCACAAGAAGACAGAGAAGAGTCTCACTCTGAGCGAGAGCAGATACAGAACGCTCATAGAGACAATCCACGAAGGAATCTGGGTCATGGATCACGAGGGTATCACGACATTTGTGAATCCTACGATGGCTTCGATGCTCGGGTACCTTCCAGAGGATATTGCAGGCAAACACCTCTTTTCATACCTTGATGAAGAAGGGATCACCACAATCCGCGGGGCATTGAATGACCCGCAGCAGGGCCCTTGTCGATACGATTTGAGGCTGGTCTGTAAAGATGGAACCATGGTTCACGTTCTTTTCTCATTCTCTCACCTGGCAGGAAACGGAAATGGTCATTCCGGAATTATTGCCGGTGTGATGGATATCAGCGATCGTATCATGCTCGAAAAAGCACTCTTCCAGACCGGGAAAAAATTGAGTCTCATTACCAGCGTTACCCGTCATGATGTCCTCAATCTCCTGAATGGTCTGAGGATGACTGTAGGGATGCTTGAGGATTCGGTGGCAGAGCCAGAGAATAAAAAACTCCTTGAGAAGATAAAAAACACCGCATCCGGCATAGAAATGCAGATGCTTTTTTCAAGGGAATTCAAGGAGGCAGGTGTAAACCTTCCGGGATGGGTTGATCTTGCTGCAACACTCAGCCAGTCTCTTATCCTGATGGAACTTGACGGAGTGGAGGTGGAGAATGCCCTCAAGGGACTTGAAGTATATGCTGATCCCCTCATCAGGAAAGTATTCCCGAATCTTGTGGACAATGCCATCCGGCACGGCAACGGGGTTTCCAAAATCAGATTTACGTACCATAAGCAGGGGGAGGGTGTTGTGATAACCTGCGAAGACAACGGGGCTGGTGTTCAGGAGGGAATCAAAACCCAGATATTCAACAAGTATTTCGGGAGAAATCACGGTCTCGGCCTCTATCTGGTTAGGGAAATTCTATCGATCTATGGCATGTCAATCTCTGAAACGGGAAAACCTGGCAAGGGTGCCAGATTTGAAATTATGGTTCCAAAAGGATCGTTCCGGGTTTTGCAGGATGCGACATCCACGCTCGAAAAGGGCAGTAACAATCTGATATGATCAGGAATTGTTGGTGAACTTCCCTGAAAAGTGGAGAAGGAATTATTTCTTTAACCGTTGTACATGCCAGAAAATTACTGCTGCACCGAGAATTCCTCCCAGGCATCCTGCGAGGGGTGCAGAAGTACGTGGCAACACCGGCACACCAGGTGTGGTATTGATGGTTTCAGCGGTTGGAGATGGTGTTGCTATAATGGGGGGATCTACCATGAACTTGATGGTCGCCATGAACCCCCTGATATCATAGAAGTCAACATAGTAATTGCCCCTCTCTTCAACGATAATCGTTTTGGAGAAGTACCCATCGTCTTTTCCCATCTGGGTGGTCGTGCGGACCTCCTGGGGAGGAACGACTGCTCCCTGAGGACCACTCACTTTCAGCGTGATGGTGGTCACCCCTGCTTTTAGAATGTACCCCTCGATCCGGAGGGCTTCACCAAGTTCCTGCTCGGTATCAACCGTGAGCACGATCTCCCCGGATCTGTCCAGGATTGTAAATGTCCGGAGGGTTACAGAGTCTGATGAGAGCCTTTGTCCAGGATCCAGGGGGAATTTGACCTCGGCCTTGTAATTTCCCGCTTCGAGACCGGTTGTCGGGAATGAGAGTTGGAACGATTTGGATTCATCAATGATGACCATCCTCCGGGCTACCTCCTGGGGAGTGGCAGGTTGCAGTTTATAGATCACGATATCAAATTGAGTTCCGACCGGAAATGTGGTGTCACCCGTCACTTCCAGGGGCGCCCCGGCAGTGATCTCCTTGGGGGCAGAGATGGTGAGAACGTATGCCTGCACGCTTCCTGCAAGGCAGAAAAGGCAAAGCAGGAGAATAACTGCTGATTTCATGTCATGCACTCAGATGGCCAAAGATAATTACTTTCTCATCAGCCTGCATGAACCATGCCCTACAAGGGGAAAAAGCCAGCATCCCCTGAATCGACCCGGTCTTTTGTGCAAAATTCACCACTGCAATATCCGAAGGATTCCTCACTGAATCTGCCTCACGTTTCAACATGGCTCAACACGGGATCTTCCTGACAGGGATACTGGGGAAAAATTAATAAGAATGACATTTTTTTAAACCAGACTTTTAAAATGATTCATTTCCCTTTTAAACAGATTATACTATCATTTCTCCCTTTTTTTAAGAATAACTATATAAATTGACAACGCAAGTTTCTCTCATATGGATTCTGTACAGTTGAAAATTCAGGAGAGGGCATTTCCAAGCAGGGGACGTGCCAGGCTCAACGAGGTATACCTCAAGCAACTCGGTATCAAGGAAGGGGATGAGGTTGATCTCTTCAAGGATGCATCTGCAAAACCAGTCGCGGTAACCGTGTTTGCGGATACCCTTGTCGAGGAGGGGTATATCAGGCTCAGCACCGAGGATATCGCGAGTGTTGGTATTGCCCCGGGAAAGACAGTAACCGTGAAGAAGAGGCCTCCTCTTGCCGATAGGGTCAAGAAGGGTGCAAAAGACTCAGCGGAGAGTGTAAGGTCAGGAGTAAAAGGTGCAGCCGACAGCATCAAGGGGAAAGCAAAAATAGCAGAAAAAGACCTGAAAGAGGGTTCATCTGCTGTTAAAGATACTCTCGAAAAAGGAACCGAGCAGGTAAAGAAGAAGATCTCCGAGAAAGACCTGTAATTCTGGGAGCAGTACCATGGCTGACATTTGGGTGACTGTCAATAACTCGCTTCCAATACTCTTCATCATTGCAGGACTCATCATCGTATATTTCATTATACGGGAGATCCGGCTCATGTACACGAAAACGAGAATGGCACAGGTAGAACTTGAAAAGGAAAAACTTGAGGTGATCAAGGCTGATATCGAAAAAACTGCAAACCCGTTCTTCAGGGTATCCCCCGCAAAAATGGAGGAATTAAAAGGCCTCGATGACGAGAATTCCCTCCTGGAGACAGACATATTTGCCCAGCAGAACGCAGTGGAGAAGAGGATCCAGAGGCTTGAGAGCAAGGTCAAGCTGAGTAAACTCGATCACCTGATCGAGAAGATTAAAAAAGAAGAGGATCGACTGAAGTGATGCAGAATGACCATGTATGAAACACCCGGAGTAACGGGGGACAAGCATTCCTTCTTTGACTCATTGAAGGAAGTTCCCGGCTATATCGACCAGCGGCTTCCAACAATGGACAAGGATCTCGACAGGTACTTTGACCAGAACCTTCCTGCCGTGATTGACGAGTGGGGTCTCATCAGCAGGGTTCACTTGAACGAACTGGAGAGGAGGCTATCCAGGGTTCACACGCAGATAGATTTCCTGGAGAAGGAACGAATCACACTCGAGGCGAGGGCGGACCGGCTTGACAGGGAATTGAAAACACTGGAGGATCTATGAGCCCGTACGATTACATGGGCGGATACCTGGATCGACGCATGAAGTATCTGATCGAGGAATGGAACCTTGCCACGAGGAGCGACCTTGGCGATCTGTATACCCGCCTTCATGTGATCGAGGACGAATCCAGGACCTGCGCCGGGTTTGAAGCAACTGCCTCGGCAAAACTCACAGAGCTTGAGAAGAGGCTGGAGCACCTGAAGGGGATGAGAAAATGACGATAATTGAAGCGCTGTTGTTTCTCATTCTCATCTTGCTGGTCGGCTTCATCCTTTACTATTATTTCAGGGGTTCCGTAGGCAGAGTTGAGATAACACGCCCGATGGAGAGCCGTCTCGATGAGTACCTTGACCGGCGTTTCGATGCTATGATCGATGAATGGTCTCTCGTCAGGAAACCTGATGCGCAGAGATTCCGCGATGAAAAAATTGCGGACCTTTCGCAGGATGAAAAGAGAATAGCAGAACTGAAGGAGTTTGAAAGAACCTTTGGAGAGAAGTTGTCAAGCATGGAGGAGAGGCTTGAGTCTCTGGAAAAGCAGGTCATCAGGTAGTCAACAGAACAGGCTGCGGACAGAGGATCTGGTATCCCGCATCAGAAAGGACATCCCGCGCATCAGGAAGCAGGGGGAGAATCCTGACCGGGATACCTCGAGTTTCTCCCGGTTCGTCTGCGATCTCTGCAACAGCCCGTTTCCGAATACCGAACTCCGGCAGTGCATCCTGTGCGGCAGATGGGCCTGCCCTTCATGCTGGACGGAGGAATATTATGTCTGCAATTCCTGTAACGGGATGATAACGCTCCACACGCTGCCCGAAAAGAATTCAAGGTAATTTTTTTAGGTACGGTCTCATCATCATACCTTTTCAACGCTAACGGGAATCACTTCAGGAATGGATTGTTGCCTTGCGTCCGCCCCGTTCTCCGGCATACACTCGGGGAAATTCCCCACTACTGTGACACGATATCTTCATGGACGCAGGAGATGAAGAGATCCCATATGGAAGATTCTGTTGTCGTCTTGACTCCATGCGACAGGGGGTGGGGCGCACTCGTGATCCTCGGAGTGATATCCCTTATCTTTGGCTTTCTCATGATGCTGTTTCCCAGGACCACAGCAATCGCAGTCCTTACACTTGTCGGCGTACTCCTGATCATTCTCGGTATCATCATGCTCCTCTCCTCGCTCCTGATGCCAGCAGGGGCTCCGCATTCTCTCCTGCTTCTCCTTGGAGGTATCGTGGGTATCCTCGTAGGTGTCGGGGTTATTGTCTACCCGATCATCGCAGGATCAATCATGAGCGAGATCCTCGGCGCTGCAATCATCATTATAGGGATGATGCAGTTGCTCTCCGGATTGATCCATGAAGGTGATTCACGAAGGACCCTTTACATCATCTCAGGCATTCTCTCAATCATTTTTGCCCTGCTGATCATGGTTTACCCGATGCTCGGTGGGATTATCCTCTTTGGATTTCTCGTTGGTTTTTATTTCATGGTTCTGGGCATCCTCATCATTGCTGTTGGGTACCTCAGTCACCGTATCTGCCGCGGATTTGCAGGAGCCTGATCACTTTTCCCTCTTTTAGTCTGAAGAAACAGGG
>CAYNXS010000013.1:0-25960 GCA_964401215.1 uncultured Methanolinea sp.
CAGCCCTGGCCTCTTCAACGCCGGGATACGGGACTTTGAGTGCCGACATCACGGAACGGATAGCGTTTGGGAGGGACACCGCGGTAGGCCGGGTCGCAGCAAGGAGCGAGGCCGCGTCGTTCATCCTTTTGAGATATTCCGTCAGATCGCGGGTGCTGATGGATGAGGAGTACTCATCCAGTGCGTTGACGGCGGCCCTTGCGATCCGTCCCGCACCACGTATCTCCATGCGCTTTATCTTCTCTGCGGTATCAGCTAGCATCGTGGGCACTCTCATACTGAGTGCCGGTTTTGCGCACATAAATATGAGGGCCCCTGATCCCGATGTCCATCGCCGTGGTCTTTGACAGTGCCGGAACCCTCCTGCATACGTTCAGGGTTGCCAAGGACGTAAGAAGCGGCGAACTCCTGCCCGGCATCGAGACGGTAAGCCTCACGTTCAGTTCGACGGAGCGTGTCCTTGTGGTCATCCATGTCCACTCCCGCGATATCATTGCCACTCCAGGAGATCTGCTCCTCTCTTCCTACCTCGTGGAAAACCAGGTCGGCTTTGGGGTCAGCTGTACACGAAAAGTCCTCACTGCAGATGAGATAGCACATGCACTTTACCACTCGGAGTATGCCACAATAGGGGACCTCCAGGACTGTATCCGGCACGTATGGAAGGTGTGCAGGAGAGAGGCGATGGTCGCAATGAACAGCGGGGTGATCGTGAACATGGGTCTTCCCGGTATCGAGTTTACCGTCACCACCGGAGGGCGACCATTCGAAGCGGCACGTGAGGTGATCAGTGAGCTCCACCGCATGGGAATCCCCACCTACATCGCATCAGGAGATCGTGTCGCAAAACTCGAGAAGATCGCGGATTATCTCGGCATTCCCCGGGATCGCGTCTTCGGGGTTGCGACTCCCACGGTCAAGGCGCAGATAGTCGCCGACCTCCAGGAAGAATTTGACCGGGTGGTGTTCGTTGGCGACGGGATCAACGACCTCTGTGCCATGAAAAAGGCAGATATCTCCATCCTCACCGAGGAGCAGGCTGGTAAGAAACACCACGATCTCTACCAGGCCGCCGATCACGTGGTTCAGAATGTCCGTGAGGTGGTTGCCATCGTGAATAGACTCATGGAGTAAACCCCCTGTCAGGGATACGGTGCCAGATGAAAAGTAATATGCGTAGAAGATCACATTGTCTAGTAAGAGGATACGAATGAACCCGCTGATCACCGTTGAGAATCTCTGCATGGACTTTGAGGGGAAAAGAGTCCTTCACAATATTTCTTTTGAGATCGGTGAGGGAGAAGTGCTGGGGATCATCGGGCGCAGTGGGGCCGGGAAGACGGTGCTCATGCACCTGATGAGGGGTGTTGAACAGCCACCCACCCAAGGTCGGATCATCTACCATGTCGCGGTGTGTGATCACTGCCCATTCCTTGGTGTCGGGAGCATGGCAGGGACGGCATGCCCGCAGTGTGGGGCGAATTTGAGAAAGGCTGACATTGACCTCTGGAATGAACCCTCCGATGATGTGCGGCGCAGGCTCATGACCCATACCGCCATCATGTTCCAGAGGACATTCGCCCTCTACGGGAATGACCGGGTTATCGAGAACGTGCTTCATGCCCTGGATGATATCAATTATCCCCAGGAGAAGGCTATCAACCGTGCCGCGGATCTCCTCGACCAGGTACGACTTTCGCACCGGATGATGCATATCGCAAGAGACCTGTCCGGCGGTGAGAAACAGAGAGTGGTGCTTGCCCGGCAGATTGCCAAAGAGCCGTTCCTTCTCTTTGCTGATGAACCGACAGGCACTCTCGATCCTGAAACCGCCCACCTTGTCCATTCCATGCTGATTGAGGCAGCAGAGAAGAACCATATGGGAATGGTAGTCACCTCACACTTTTCCCAGGTCATCAGTGAAGTTGCTGACCGTGCCATGCTCCTTACCGAGGGGAAGATCACGGCACTTGGGTCACCTGAGGAGGTCATCCGCACCTTCATGGCCGGTCTCTCCGATACCGAAGAATTCGAGATTCCGGAATTTGGAGGGGATATCATTGTCGCCCGGGACGTATTCAAGCGATACATCTCCGTCGACCGTGGAGTTGTACGGGCTGTGAACGGTGTGAGTTTCGATGTCAGGGAGAAGGAGATATTCGGAATCATCGGAAAGAGCGGGGCTGGCAAAACAACCCTCTCCCGGATAATCGCGGGCATCATCGAGCCTACCACAGGAGAGATGGTCATCAAGATCGGCGATGATGCGGTCGATATGACCAAGCCCGGGATAGAGAACCGGGGGAGGGCGAAGAGCTATATCGGGCTTTTGCACCAGGAATATGACCTCTACCCGCACCGGACAGTCCTTGATAATCTCACCGATGCCATCGGCCTTGAGTTCCCAAAAGAGCTTGCAGTGAGGAAAGCAGTAATCACGCTCAGGATGGCCGGGTTTTCGGAGGAGAAGAGCAAGGAGATCCTTGATCGGTTGCCCGGCCAGCTCTCTGAAGGGGAGCGGCACAGGGTCGCTCTCGCCCAGGTTCTCATCCGTGAGCCGAGGGTCGTCATCCTCGATGAGCCGACCGGGACCATGGATCCCCTGACCAAGATCGACGTGAAACACTCCATCATGCATGCACGGGACGAGATGGATGAGACATTCATCGTCGTATCCCACGATATGGAGTTTGTGCGGGACATCTGCGATCGGCTGGCCCTCATGCGGGGAGGCAAGATCATACAGATTGGCAAAACTGCCGATATCCTGGCGCTCCTGACTGACGAAGAACGAGACGTCATGGCAAAACCTCCCGCTTCCTGAAGGGGCTTTCATGATCACCCTTCTTATTGATGGAAAACCGCAGGCGATCAACGACGGAGCCAGGTTACACGATATCCTTATTGGCCGCCACAAGGCATGCTCTGTTGCCATTATCCGCCCGGGAGCCCGGGAATCAGCGGTTACTGGCAGCATGCGGCTTGATACCACGGCAGGCGAAGTGGTTGTTGAACTCAATCCTGACGGGCAGAAGCTTTTCAAATCTTCAACTTTGGGTCTCCCGATAGAGATACACTGGCAGGACAGGTATGCAGCAGCATTCGGGCCTTTCCCGTCGTCGTATACCCCGGCCCGGGCCCCCGCGTTATACGAGAGGGGCGACGTCATCCTTGGCTGCGGCGGCTATGATCCGGGACGGTCGTACCTCATATTTTCCCGGATCCGCCACACTTCAGATCACGGGGCTCCGGCAGGTGGCGGGGTGATCGGCCAGGTTGTCAGCGGCAGAGGAATCATCGACCGGTGGGGAACCGGCGATCAGATCAACACCGCTGCTCCCATTGTCAGCTGGGCCGATACCAGCCGATCGTTCACCACAGTCGATCCGGATCTTCTCCTTGAGGACGGGATGGAGATCATCTCCTTCCTCCGGATCACCTCCCAGGGATACAGCGGGAATCAGATCACCGATATCTCCGCTGCGGAAAGTGTCGAACACATGCTGCTCGCTCTCGCTGACGGCCACTTTGTGGTGGAGAGGTCCGCGAGCACCCATATCCGTGACAACAGGAAAGCCGGCACAGAAGTGAACTACGAGGTGAAACTGCCCCGGAGGGAGGGGGCCGTCACCATGAGAACGAACGGAAGATCCAGAGGCGCTCTGTTCATCTATATTCAGGACCTTCCGGGGACACCCTCACACACCATCACCGGCCAGGTCACGCACGGACTCGAGCTTGCACGCCTGGCAAAGGAAGGTGAAATCCTGTGCGTGCAGGTAGACCCTCCCAGGTTCGATCTCATCGGATTACCCGTTGAAAAAGCCCTGGAAATCGCATCCTCCCGGGGAGTCAGGGTCAAGGGAACCATTGAGGGTTCGAGCCTGGTTGTTGTTGAACAGGAACCACCCACCACGATGCAGAGCCTTTATTCAAAAGAAGTGAATATAGGCGTCGTATCCCTTGAGCGGGTCATTGATATCGAACTTGATGACACGGCAGCTCCCGACTCGTGTGAAATATTCCGTCACCTTACGGGGTTGCATCTCCACGATGTGGGAAGGATCCCCTTCTTCTTCAACTTTGAGGATGTATTCCTCTTCAAGCCCAAGATCCCCAAAGGTGTGAATATCAATCCTGAGAATACCCCGGTGGACCATGTCTCTGCGGGTGTTCTCGCGATAACCAACGATTCGCGGAAGGGTGCCGGAATGGTGGGGGTCCGTACCACAAATAATAGCGAGTTCGGGCCGACCTCTGAACCATTTGAGAGCACCAATGTCATTGGAAAGGTCCGAGATCTGGACAAACTCCCTCTGCTGAAGGAGAAAGAGATCGTATTTATCAGGGAAGTGAAGTCATGACCCAGTACAGCCCCCGCTATGCCGGAACGGTGACCAAGTACATCTTTGTTGAATCCCCCGATATGACCCCTTCTGACCTGGCGATTCGGGCATATGAGATCTCCCAGGGTGTGATGATCAAGGAGACGTGTTTTGGGCTGCAGGTCACGGGAAGCGAGGATGACGTGAACAGAATCGTCGATTCACTGCGTACGCTTGATCCCTCGCATATTTTCGTGAAAGACAGGGGATTTCCCCCTGGAGATGCACGAAGGTGTCGTGCAAACCTCGGGGGTGCCAGGCCCGGGTATTTCGGGCATGAATTCGAGATCGGGCTTATTCGGCGCATCTCCAAAGGTCTTGAGACACTCCCTGCGAGAAAACCTGAAGACACACCCCACCCGCCTGCCCCGTCCCGGGTGCAAAAACTCGATGCTGCCCGTTTGAAGAAGATCATTGATTCACAGGAGTCCTGACATGGCGAAGGTCTTTATTTATCCCACAACCAGCCTCATCCTTTCTGACCTGGTGGCCAGGTTTGGTCACACCCCCCTCTCTGCTGCGCTGCAGATTCGAGACAGGATACAGACACCGGGGCTTGAATCCCCACCGCTCCAGATAACCCCCGAAGGGCCGAAAAAAGGACTCAGGTGGGCTGCGGTCGAGGTCCCATCCGGGGTCAGGGGCAGGATGTCCCTGTACGGCCCCATGATTGATGAGGCTGAGGCTGCCATCATCATCAACAATCCGGACTTCTCCTTTGGCTGCATGGGGTGTGCAAGGACAAACGAGCTGATAAATTTCCTCATCAGGAAGAGAAAAGTTCCCATCCTGGACCTTGAATATCCAGGGAACGATGAGGAGGGTGTCGAATTCGTGGCGGCAATCAAACGCTTTTTAGATGGTCTGAACGGGGGAGCTGCATGACAAGGGTCAGGATTGCCCAGCTCTCCTGCGGACCTGAATACAGCGGGGTTCAGAAGGAGATAGATGCTGCTGCGGAGGCTGTCGACGCCGAGATCTTCTTCCCTGATATGAGGCTTGCAGATCTCCGGCAGTCCTACGACGAATTCGGCCTTGATGTGCGAAGCCCGGATCTCAAACTCGCAATTGCCCGGGCAAAAGCACTCGTCGAGGGGAGGGTTGAGGCCGATGCCGTCTTCATCGCAACCTGCTTCCGATGTGCCGAGGCCGCAATCGTCAGGAATGAATTGCGTCGCTTTATCCATGAAAATTCAAAACTACCCGTCGTCAGTTATTCATTTACCGAAAGGACCACTTCGGGGACTCTTCTTACCAGGATGGAGGCCCTGACTACCATTGCGAGGAGGAGGGCACTCCTGGCGAGGGAGGTGCAGCAGGGCTTGACGATGGGAATCGATTCAGGCTCCAGTACCACGAAAGCAGTCGTGATGAAGGATAACGAGATCATCGGGACCGGCTGGCTTCCCACCACTGCAGTCATCGAGAGTGCGGATGAAGCGATACGGCGGGCCATTTCAGAGGCGGGGGTGACCCGCGAGGAGATCCAGGCAGTCGGCACCACGGGATACGGCAGGTTCCTCGTCGGGAACCATGTGAAAGCGGACCTCATTCAGGAGGAACTGACCGTGAACTCCAAGGGAGCGGTGTTCCTGGCAGATGCCCAGCGTGGACCATCCACGGTGATCGATATCGGCGGGATGGACAACAAGGCCATCAGTGTCCAGGACGGGATTCCGGGGACCTTTACCATGGGGGGCATCTGTGCCGGTGCCAGTGGAAGGTTCCTGGAGATGACCTCAAAGAGGCTCGGTGTTGACATTACCGAACTCGGACCGCTTGCCCTGAAGGGGCTCTCACGGAAAGTCCCCATGAACAGCTACTGCATCGTCTTTGGCACACAGAGCCTTGTCAATGCCCTGGCAGCAGGAAGCACCCCCGAGGATGTCGCTGCGGCGGCGTGTCACAGCGTTGCAGAACAGGTCTTCGAACAGCAGCTCCAGGAAGTGGACATCAAGGAACCGGTCATTATGGTGGGAGGCACCTCCCTGATCCAGGGTCTCGTGAGAGCCATGGAGGAGCTCCTCCAGACGAAGATCCTTGTTCCCCACCACGCCCAGTACATCGGGGCCGTCGGATCCGCACTCCTCGCATCAGGGTTTATCAAGGGAGATTAGATGGAGGCCGTGGAATACTTCGAGGTTGAATGCCCTGAAAAGACCGGTGGCGACTACTACAGCCGTATCGCGGACGTAGTACTGCTTGACCACAACCTTATCCGGGTGGTCTCGAAGCTTCATATCTTCATAGATCCCAGAATTCCGCTCTTCATTGCAGCGGGTGTGACCAGAAAGCTGCCCGGCATGGTGCTGCTCCGGGATTTTGCCGATGTGAATATCCAGGAGCGGAAAGTGATAATCTCCATCGGTGACGAGGCATATCTTGCACCCCTTCTGAAGATCCTCTGGGAAAAATATGGGAAAGAACAGGTGGAACAGCCCGACCGCTTTACCATCCTCATGAACCTTGACGAGGCAGAATCGCAAAGCCTCCCGGATCTTCCGGTCTTTGATCCGAGCGACACGCTCTACAAAGACCTGATCTATGCACTTCAGGTTATCCAGCCGGAAGGTTTCAAGGTACGGCGGCAGTATTACGGGAAGGGCAGGTTTTACCTGGTTGCCAGTGAAAACACCCTGCCGGAGGACATCGAGGAACTGGTAAAGGAAAAATTCTCTTTGATGGGGGAAACACTGTGATACTTGTTCCGGTCACCTACAAGGGAGGCATATTCCGCCACGATGAGATCATCGACCTCATCGAGGACCTGGGAGGATACATCATCCAGAAACACATGATTGCCCAGGAGGTGGTGCTCCAGGCCCTTGTCCCGAAAGACGATATCGAGCTTATCCGGAGAGTGGGAAAACCACTCACTGGCGATATTACCTCTTCCCCCCTTGTGGGAACCGAGATCGCGGTGGTGACTCCGTCCCTCGAAATTCATCACCTCCCCCATGCATCCTGCGACGTGGCAGAGTACATCCGCCGGTTCGGCGCCAAGACCAACATGGTCGGTCTCGCACGGGGGTTCGGGAAGCGTATCTCGCAGATGAACGAGGAGGAGCGCGACGTGATCAACGAGCACGATTGTGCAGTGTATCTGCTGGGTGATTTTGAGACCTGTATCGAACATAAATTACCGGTCCTGCGGAGGGGCATCCAGGTCCCGATTGTGCTCTGTGGAGGGCCGTCAACTGAAGCCCTCAGAAACCTGATTGACCCTCCCGTCGACGGGTATGTGGGGGGCATTGGCAGATTTATGCACAGGACCAAGGAGTCGGAGGAGATCGCGAAACTGGATGAAGTTGTGGAAGAAGTGACGCGTGTCCTTGACAGGAAGCGGGAGATCCTGGCAAAAGATCCCCTCTCCATATCCCCTGCCAGGCTTATGGATGTCATTTCAGAGAAGATCGATGAAATTCACGACGTCCTCTCTCCCACACCCATCACCGTTCAGATGGCGGGGCTTCGGGTCAAACTGCCATATGATACCTTCAGCTCGCGGATACGGGCGACCGAGGTGGACGATGGAATCACGATTGGGGACCTCGCAGACGTGATTCCGTCACGCATGCGGGATTACATCCTTCTCAGGATAAAACCATTCTCCGAGACAAACCAGGTTGTCTGAAAAGGATAAAGGGAGTGCATTCTCCCGTGGAGAAGTGCATTCACGACACGTTTTTTTCTCCCCGCACACTTCAGGCTATTGCCCGCCTGCAAAACACAATTCCTCTCTCCCCGTCATGATTGTTCGGTTTTCACCAGGAAAAAGTATGGAATCGTTCCTGCACTCAGACGGTGAATGCCTCTGCCATCTGGTAGAAGTGGTAATCCTTTGCCGGGAAACTGTTGGTAGTGAACATCCAGACTTTCCCGGGATCGAGGGCGTTCACACTGGCATGCGCATTCCCGATAAGGTTCCCGTTCGAATTGAACAGGTTGAAATTCAAGGTGATATGGTTGATGCGGAAATTCTCCTCGTTTCTCACTTTCCCCGTGAGATACTCCTGGCCTGATGCATCAACATCCTCCTTGATCTCGATGATTGCAAGCCTGACTCCGGTCCGGGGTGTGGTGAGGATATACCCGTAGGGAGTCTTCACATAATACTGCTGTGCACCCTGGCTTATTGGCGCTTCAGTGATGATCTCTCCTGTTCCCTGGATTTCCCCTGGATGGGTCGCACTGTCTGACGTGGGGACTGGAGTTCCTCCGGATCCTTTTCCAGGTTCCATCATCAGGTTTTCAGGAGAGATACATCCTGAAAGGGCCACCAGGGCGAGCAATATACCCAGGGTGATCATCCCTGCACCAGAATAGTTCTTATTCATATTCGTCACTGTTCCTTCTCTAGACTGTCAACTGCCCGCACATAAAAGAATCGGTTGATTCGCAGTGCCCGATGTTGAAATGTACTGTGGATCAGGGCTGCTTTCCCTGATGCGCAGAAAAAATGTCGTGGGCAATCGTATGAAAAAAAATGGATGTTACCTGTCTGCTGGAGGTATTACGTCATCAGGGCCGTGGTTCCACCACGAGAGAGGTCAGCTCATCAATGACTTCCTGAAGACCCGCGGGGATCACCGTGTCTTGCACGACGACGGTTTTGCCCTGCCAGCAGATCTGATAGATGAAAAGATCCGCACTTCCGGGTGGTGCCTCGTACTGTGGAGCGAGAGCCATGAAGCCTGAATCCTCCATGAGTGCAACGATTGCATCGAGTTCAGGTTCCGAAAGGCTGAACCCGGCAGTGTATTCCTTCCTTGAAAGACTGACACTCCCATCAGGATAGATCTCAAGGTGGTCATCCATGCCGGCAAATCCACCCGTTCTCCAGAACTCAAGTACGGGTTTTTCTGTATCGGCCTCATCCTCAACGCCTGGTGAGAAGAGGAAAATTTCGCGACCCCGTGCATCCGAGATCACAAGTAAGCCCTCCCTCACCTTCCATGATGCTGCATCTGTAAGGATCTGGAGGAAGGCTGACTCCTGTTCCATGATCCCTGCAGGGGTATCCGTACAGTACATGAGGGTAGAAAATACATGGTCAATGGTAAGCGACTGCCTTGTTGCCTTGTATGATGCTCCGTAGAGGTTGCAGCCTGCTCTGCCGCTGACCTTGCCATCATCAGAGAAATAGGCGGTAATTTCAGTCCCGGGGATCACCGGGGTCATGATGTTACCCCGTGCCATACTTTCCAGGGTCCATTGCCCCCTCAGGCTTGTGGCTTGAGATCCTCCTGCTTCCGAAGTCTTTGACATGGTTTTTATGGAAACGGGAATCCCCCACATGTATATCGTGTTCACATCCGGTGCGGTCCTCGCAGTAAACGTGACTCCAAGGCCATCTACCCTGAACTCTTCCGGAAGGTTCAGGGGAAGATAATGATCTCCCTCTGTGGTTACGATCCCGAAAAATCCCCCTTCGAGCTCGATGAACTCGATGGTTCCGGTGGCAGAGATCTCTTCACCGACTGGGTTTATTGAGAGGATGTGGAACGGTGTCCCCCACATGCGTATATCGGGCCTGGGTGCACCTTCCCTCCCCATAAATGTAACACGGAGACCATTCTCCCTGCATGATGCCGGGAGGTTACCAGGGATATAATGGGTTCCATCATCTGTCACGATCCCGTAGAAACCTCCACCAAAATCCATGTAGACAATGGTGCCGGTTCCCGATACGATGGGGGAGTTTAAGGACAGGTTTTTTCCAAACCGGTTTTTCCAGGGGTCCATACCTGGCGTTCTGTACAGAATGCTCCCGTTGATTCTCCTGGAACTCTTCTCAGGCATGAACACCCCCTCTTTCAGGGGACCTGTGTTTCCGGACAGGTATAATTCCGCAGAGGTGCCAGCATGGGATAGATCAGACGGTGAGATATCCCCGGGGGAATACGAGTGCTGAAGGGCAATAATCGCGGCGGGCTTTTCAACAGGCGAATATCTGAGTGGTGCGGCCTGAACGGCTCCTATCGCTGCAAAACAAAGCGCGATGAGAAGCAAGAACCTGATGGAGTGAAGAAAAGTACTCCTATATTCCATGATTGTCTCTCCCGGTCTCCCGATGTCGGGGACCTGAGTACCACATTGGCAGGGGTCCCATAAAAACCTGACTTTCACCGGGATTTCTGGCATTTTACGGTCACAGGCCAGCACTATAATGTATTCCTGAATGGGATATTGAAAACGATATCCCATGAAAGATGTCGAAGAATTTGAACACACGCTGGAGAAAATTCTCTCCCGGGGAGCAGATGAGACAGCTGTCCTCTGGATGGAAAACATCGATGAAGAGTTCGGGAGGGCCCCGCTTATTTTCAAAAAAATGGCAGAACGGCCTGAAGTGCTTATCTCTCATCTCCTTTATAAGAGCGCTGTCACACAGACCAGTTCCCTGGACCGCAAGACCATTGAACTGATCAGCCTGGCAGTAGGTGCTGCACTCCGCTGTCCGCACTGTACCAGTTATCACATGCAGGCCGCGGTAAAGAAGGGAGCAAGCCGGGAAGAGGTTCTAGAGGTAATCCTCCTCGCAGGTATGATCTCGAATTCGTCAGTGCTTGCGAATGCCTACCGAATATTTGATGAAAAGATGGCCAAGTGCATTCCCTGCGACACCAAGGGAATCGAGATGGCAGGGGAGTAATTTTTTCTTCCCCGATATTCGCATTTTTCTCGCCCACACCGCCCCCTGGTGCGAAGGGGACCCTCGAGTTTATTCCCTCCGGATGAGGCATCGTTTCCCATTCCCGATGAGATCGCCCCTGCCCGCTGCAAGGATGCCCTCCCTGACCAGGTGCTGGCCTTTCCTGTCGCGGTACTGGAGCAGTGCCCGCTGGATACGTTTCTCTCTCCCTTTCGGTACATGGACGGGTTCCAGGGTGAATGGATTGAGACCGGTATAATACATGCAGGTTGAAACGGTCATCGGCGTTGGGGTAAAATCCTGGACCTGCTCTGTGTAAAGCCGCGTAGTCTGAATGAACTCGGCAAGGTCGACCATGTCACTGATGGTACATCCAGGGTGACCCGACATGAAATAAGGAAGGATATACTGCCGGTGATCCGGGCTCTTCTGGCACTTCTCAAACTCCGCAAGGAACTTTTCGAAGACCTCCCGCCCCGGCTTTCCCATGAGACCCGTCACATGCGGTGAGATGTGTTCCGGAGCAACTTTCAGGTGACCCGATACATGGAACTCGCAGAGGGTACTGAGGGGGTTTTCCGGGTCCTTCATGAGCAGGTCATACCTGATTCCCGACCCTATGAATACATGCCTGACCCCGGGCACTCTTCTCAACCGGGCGAGGAGCTCCATCTGTCGTTGATGCGAGATCTCCAGGGAAGGGCATCCTGTGCACGGGCGATCCAGGCAGGGGCCGGCACGT
This sequence comes from uncultured Methanolinea sp., assembly GCA_964401215.1. Classification (GTDB taxonomy): domain Archaea; phylum Halobacteriota; class Methanomicrobia; order Methanomicrobiales; family Methanospirillaceae; genus Methanolinea_A. The sequence goes on from CAYNXS010000013.1 coordinate 11,783, forward strand.
GCCCACTGTGAGCATTCCATCCCGAACATGTTGGCTGAAGGCCCTCCCACGTCGCTGATCACCCCCTTGAAACCGGGCATACTCGCAAGCCTCTCTGCTTCCCGTTCAAGGGATTCGATACTCCTGTTCTGGATGATCCTGCCCTGGTGATGGGTGAGGGCACAGAATGAACAGCCGCCAAAACACCCCCTGTGGCTTGTGAGCGAGAACCTCACCGTCTCAAGCGCTGGAACCGGGAGGGTATACACGGGATGTGCTTCCCTCGTGTAAGGGAGTTCATAGATGGCATCGAGTTCCCGGGTCGGGAGGGGATGGGCTGGCGGATTCTGGATGATCACGGTCTTTGGATGCCTCTGCACGACTGCCTTTCCCAGACGTGGATTCTGTTCCAGGTAATGCATCGCAAATGCCCTTGCATACATACCCTTGTCATCACGGACTTCTGAATAGGAGGGTATCTCAATGGTTGCACACCGGGAAATCCCCTGGTATTCAGAGGGAGGAACACGAAATACAGTTCCCGGGATATCAGTCAGATCACCGGGCGATTCCCCGGATGAGATGCGCCGTGCTATCTCGGTGACCTGCTGCTCACCCATACCATATACGAGAAGATCTGCGGGGGCATCGGCAAGGATGGCATGCCTGACTGAATCGGACCAGTAATCATAGTGGGCGAACCTCCGCAGCGACGCTTCTATTCCCCCAAGAATGATAGGGATTTCCGGGAAAAGGGCGTGGATCTTATCGGAATACACGATGGCCGCCCTATCCGGTCTTTTGGGGACTCCGCCGGGCGAATAGAGATCCTCCGACCGCCGCTTCTTCGCCGCGGTATAATTATTCACTAACGAGTCGCAGTTGCCCGGGCAGACTGCAAAGAAGAGACGGGGGCTTCCCAGGGAGAGAAAGTCCTCTTTCGCCTTCCAGTCAGGCTGTGCAATCACCCCGACAAAAAAGCCCGCCTCCCAGAGAACTCTCCCAATGACTGCAGTTGAGAATGAGGGATGGTCGATGTAGGCATCGCCACTGATAAGAATGATATCGAACTGGTCGATATTGAGTTTTTTACCCTCCCTCACACTCATGGGGAGAAACGCTGGCTGCCTCTTGTTCATGGGCTGTTCCGGGGATGATACCGGGGAAGGGAAAGCCCTGTTGTCCTGTCAGGGCTGCGGACCGACCGGATTCCCGCGATCTCGGTGATCACTGCCTCGATCACAATATACACGTCGGTGTTTTCACGGATGCACCCGGTCAGTGTGCGGTCTCCTTTTCCCAACGCGGAGTGGAGGTGGATATGGGGGTTCTTTTCACTCCATGAGATGGTTCCAAGCCCCAGGATCTCCCATCCTCCATCGATATCCTCCCAGTGTGGTGTTGGAGGGAGAATCATCTCTTCGGGCCCGGCCACCATCTTTCCTCTGCCGAGTGCTCCCAGGATCTGTATCACGCCGCACTGGATCTCATGCTCCCTGATGCAGTGTTCGAGAACGGCAAGGAGATCTTCACCATGATCGATCCGGACAATAAATATCCTGCCTGGACGTCCTTCAGCGCATTGCATGGAATCCTCCATCGCGGGACAACGGGGCGGTCATCTGCCTCCCACTCCTCCGCCACCAAAGCCTCCTCCTCCTCCGAAGGAACCCCCTCCACCAAAGCCTCCGCCGCTTCCGCCACGCGATGGAGGGGTAAACGCGAGGACCGGAACAAAGGCACTCCGAATCCCGGTTGCAAGGGGAACTGCCGCCTGCGGGAGGTCAATGTTGAGAGCCTCCATGGCACTCTCGACCTTCTTCCCCACACCGAGTGCTGTCCCGTATACAAGCCATTCGCCCCACATGGACATGTCTTTGGGGCTGTACTGCCTGATGAGCGCCAGGTCGGAGAGGAACCGTGCAAACGCATCCCATTCCAGTTTTTCCTTGTAGCGGTCATCTTTCCAGTGGCCGAAGAGAGTTGAGGGAAATGAGAGCGCAATTGCAGACTGGACTATCATCCCTGCGAAGACAATGATTGCAGGTCCGAGTATCCCGGCAAGGACCGGGAACAGGACCAGGGCCAGTACCGAGATGCACGCAAAGGCAATGCCGATGAAAAGCAGGGGGAACAGATGGTCCCTTCCGTCGACAACGTACTGGAAGATGAGACGGGGATCCGACTTCCTGGTAATACTCGAGAGTTCCTGCTGATGACGGAGGATCTGTGTCTCGAGAGTCGTATCACTCCGGGCTTCACGTGCCATCTGCTGCAATGACCCGGAGTCAACCACACCATTCTCTTCGATCCCTTTCAGGAAGTCAAGGACTCTCTGCTCGTAGGGCTCCCCGGATTGCCGCTGGTTCATGGTGATGGCGATATCTTCAGATCCGCTTTTTTCTCTGATCGTGATGATGCCGCGCCTGTGCAGGTCGAGGAGCGTGGCATAATACCCGTCCTGGTCGAAATCAATCGCATCCCCCTTGAAGAGCAGGTTGACAGCCCAGGGTTTCATCGCGGGATCCGGGGTGAAGCTCAGGTATTCCGGGACGGTAAACGCTTTCTCCATCCCGTATTTCCTGTAGAGGAGAATGAGGAGGATTGGCGTGAGTATCACCATCAGGATCCCGATCGCATACAATCCCCATGCACAATAAAGGGGAAAGAGAAGGTACGGCGGATTTGCGGCAACTGTCTCCCTTCTCACATCCTGCACAGAGGAGGGGAACCCCGGGAGAAGGCGTGCGTCTGCAGCATCGAAGAGCGTCTCGATCCCAACAACCTCGTCCGCTGCTGCCTTCCCTCGCAGAACCACCGTGTCTCCTTGCCGGCTTACCGAGAGCGAGGGAGGATGCGGGAATACCTCGCGTGCATATCGGGACGGCAGCACGATTTCAAGGTCGCGGTAGGGGACGTGGCTGTTCACGAGGCGAAGGTTGAGGTGTGCATCGCGCTGGTCATATTCGATTGGTGGGTGAAGCACATACCGGTAGGAGACCGTGTAGGTTCCGGCCGGGAAATACTCCGGCGCGTAGATGCCCACCTCGCTTGGTTCGGCCATGCTCCTGATGAATGCACTATATTCGGGATTATTACCCCCGGCGAGAATAACCGCCCCCGCTGCATCTTTCATGTAGCCCACGGTCCCCGGAGGAGCTTCCATTCCCACGAACTCGATGTACGGGGAATTTTGGGGTCGTGAAGAGAGGGGATCGTCCCAGTACCGGTAGAGCATCCTGTATTGCCCGCCACTCTTCACCTCGTAGGTGTAGACCTCCGTAAACGTTCCATCATCCTGGAGGGTTGCCTGGTAGCGGGTGATCACCAGGTCTCCCTCGATCAGGGCAGGGATGCCCACTGATATGAGTATCGCTGCGGCTCCCAGGATGAATGCCAGGACGACCAGTATCAGCAGTTCTCTTGTTTCACCCATGGGTTCCACGTTCAGAATGCAATCTTCGGCGGCGTCTGGATGGCCTCTTCAAATTCCAGGTACTGGAGTTTTGACAGCCCCAGAATGCGTGCAACGAAATTGGAGGGTATCACGTCGCAGAGGGTGTTGTATTGCTGTGATATGTTGTTGTAGGTATACCGCTGCCGGGCAATCTCGTCCTCCACTCCCCGGACCGAATCCATGAGGGTCAGTACCGTCGTGTTTGTTTTCAGGTCGGGATACGCTTCTGCAACGGCAAAGAGTCTCCCGAGGAGAGAACGGGATTCCTTCTCAATCGAGTTGAGGTCTCCGGGGTCTGCGGTGGCGACACGTGTCCGCATGGCGGTAACCTTCTCAAGGGTCTCCCGCTCGAAGGTTGCATAGCTCTTGACCGCTCCCAGGAGCTGGTCTATCATATCGAGCCTCTTTTTCATGGCAACCCGTATCTGGCCGAGGGTCGCCTCCGAGGAATTCTTCAGACTGAAGAACCGGTTGTATATCCCGACAAAGTAGAGCACCAGCCCCCCAATGACGAGGAGGATGATACCCCCTGCTATCCAGGGTATAAGATCTCCAAGTGCCATAGCTCATCCTTTCTCTCCAATGCATATTTAAGCCCGCTGCCATCGTGAAACGTTCAGAATACAGAAAAAATGTGCTTCTCCAGAACTTCTCTTGAAACCCCATGTTCTGCTCTCCAATTGACATTCAGGAGGTCTCCTGTTTTTACCCGTGGCACAGGACAATGCCATTCTCTGCGTATAAAGAAGCGATGAAATAAAAACGAAAAAAAATTTCACGGGATCTGGCCCTCTTATGCCGGGATGAGCCTTCCCACGACACGGAGCTTTCCTCCTTCCAGATAATGGATGAGGATCGTGGCACCAGCCGGATACACAAGGTCCTTCTCAGACTTTAGGGTTATTTCAGGTCTCTTCCAGTCACCGGCGTTGTTCACGAACGCAATCCGGGCTGGCAGGAACTGCATCCAGTGACCCAGGTATACGATCATCTGCTCTTTCAAGGGAGCTGGCCAGTAACGGACCAGTTCGGCCCTCCCATTCAATGTTGTTGAGGATACGAGTGCCGGGTTGTTCGAGAGAACATACCCCCGGTCAAGGTCTTCCACTTCCACCCCTTTCAGGGCAAGACCTACCCGGTCCCCCGCATACGCCTCGGTCACATCGTCATCGTGTTTCTGGATCGAGCGCAGATGTGCGACCTTGGTTGTGGGATACACCTTCATCTGGTCGTGGGCACGGATCGTCCCTTCAGCCACGCTGCCGAGGACGACGATTCCTACCCCTTTCACCGGGAAGTGGTGATCAACCGGAACAGACCCACACTTCGAGCCGCCAGCTTCCGTGTTTGCCTTTGCCGCCTCCTCAAAGAAAAATTCCCTGAGTGCCGCATGGTCGTCGGCCATGATGACGTACTGCTCAAGGACCGTCCCCTTCAGGAGGGGAGCCACCTGTTCAGGTGCAAGGTAATTCCGAAGCACCAGGACCCCTTTTTTCATACCCGCCGTATCGAGCATCAGAATACACTCGCCGAATACAGGGGTAATCTCGTCAACCACGAGGAGTGCCATCCCTGCCATCGAGATCGAGAAGAAGAGCGAGGACATCTTTTCCGGGTACCGGTTCGGTTCGATATACGTGACGGTAACATCGTCCCGCTTCTGGTTATAGAATGTAACGTCGGATGCGGTTCCTTTCTTCCCGAGGTGCCCCGCGTATCCCTCCGGGCCGATGACCGCAACGGTAAGGTTTGGCATCCCTGAAGAGTGAGACGGGATTGGATATTAGTATTCGGGAGATCCCGTCGGGTTCTCCGGACACATCACCTGAAAATTTTATATTTTATAATAGATTTAAGGATCCCGGCCCCTCCTGAAATTGGGTTCAGTTTGGTCTCTCCCAGTCTGGGGCGGTACAGGATAGGGATTTCAATTATTTTGTAATGGTGTGCTGCCGGGCGAAAAAGCAATTCTGCAGAGAGCCCGACATTCTCTGTCCAGTCGAAGGCACCAATGACATTTCTCCGGTATGCACGCATACCTGTCGTCACATCAGTCACTTTCACTCCATACAAGAACGACGTGATCCTGGCAAACAATGCATTCCCGAAAAGGTTAAAACGAGTCATATTCTCATTTTTTGAGAGAAGCCGCGAGCCGCTCACCACATCATACCCTTCGTTGATTTTTGAGAGAAATTCGGGAATCTGCTCGGCCGGATACGTGTCGTCACAATCAAGAGTAATCACAATGTCTCGTGTCGATGCCAGCAGGGCTGCTTTCACTGCAATGCCATATCCCTGCGGTTTTTGCCGTATTACCCGTGCCCCCAGGTGTTCTGCAATATTCGCAGTGTTATCCGATGATCCATCTACCACGACGATTTCAGCCTGATTATCTGTGGCCTTTTGTATATCTGTAATAACTTTCCCAACCGCTTCCTCTTCATTTCGGGTCCCCATGACTACCGAAATGTCGGAGAGGGTGAAATCAGGGGGTGATGTCGCAGGGACCATATAGAAAATACTGACGGTTACATGGAGATAAAATGAATGATTCGTGAAGCAACCGAATGCTTTAAAAAAAAACAAGTCAAGATACACCCAGTGATTCCTGAAAAACAGAATGCTCTTTACGATGCACTATGGTATGTGCTGCTACCTGTAGCGTGTATTCTGGTATTATTTTCATCCTTTTTATTACAGACGGGAGTATTTATTGGCGCCAGTCAGGATACCTTAAGCAATATTATACGGTATATTTTTCTTGAACAGAATCTTTTTGCAAAATGGAATAATCAGTGGATCATGGGGGGTTTCCCTGAAATAGCAAGTCCCTTCTCAGATCGCTATTATCCCTTTTCTTTTCCATTTTTTTACCTTACAAAATCAATATACATACTCAATTTTGTAATGCTGCTCCATCTTTTCATTGCGTATTTTTCTTCTTTGAAACTGGTCAGGTTAGTCACTCATGAACGATATCTCGTCACAATTGGGGCGTTATTGTACACTTTTTCAGGAATTATATTGAGCCGGGTGAGTGTAGGTCAGAATTATTATATTTACGCCCTGGCATGGTTGCCTTTATTCTATTACTTTTTCCTTCTCATCGTATGGAAACATGACATAAAACTGGAAAATTTTGCCTTTTTAATACTAATTGCAATTTTTTTGTTTTTATCAGGCGGATTATACTATTTTGTTTTTTCACTCATGCTTACGGGAATATTTTTCCTCTTTTACATACTACGAAAAAAAATTACATGGAATACTGCCATTGCGTTTTTCATATCGATGGTCGTATTTCTCATGCTGGTTTCATTTAAATTGATCCCTGATTTTTTCATTTCGGGTAATCTTGTTCGTCTTGACCCGATTGATCCTCTTTCGGGAGGTGGATTCATTGAGAAAGGCATCGCCAGTTTCGCTTTTGGTACGCCCATAGAGAATTTTTATGGAATGCATGAGAGCATGGCCTTTCTTGGCCTGGTTCCGTGTTTATTTATCATCCTTGGTTTCATTTTTGGAGACAGAAATTTCACTATCCCCGCCTTTCTTACCGTGATTTTTTCTTTTATATGGGCAGCCGGAAGCAACACACTGCTGTCATTCATTCATCTCATGCCATTTCTGGATACATTCAGGTGCCCCGGACGTATTTTTGGTGCGTTGTTACCGATACTTGTTGTATTGATGGTCTATGGAATCCACATTACACTGCAATATATTCACAATGAGAGATCAATCCAACCTGACATATCACAGAAAAAGGCAGTGGTTCTTGCTCTGGGCATCCTTTTCCTTGTAAAGATGCTTGAACTGCCCGCACAATCTGAAATTTCGCTGATTGCAGTGTGTGCAGTCGTAATTCTGTGTATTTTTATCTGCCTTCTCTATCTGAATGCCATGAACTCGACAATCCTGGTCACTTTCTTTGCCGTTTCAGCGGTTTTCAGTCTTATCATGGCACTATCAATGTTCAATATTGTACGGATAGATATCATTGGAAAAATTCTTCTCATTGGCGTGATCGTGGCAGGATTATTATTATTTTCAAAGAATGTTCGCACTATTCAAAAAAACGTGCTTCATCTGGATATCATCATACTCATCGCAATATTACTCACTATCGCAGTGAACATGTCATACATTGCACCAGTACCTGCAGGTCTTGAAACAGGGCCCGCAAAAGAAGTCGCAGCAGGCTTATCTGGAAATGCATCGCCACATCATCAGATATGGGTTCTGGAAACTGGATGGCCTTACAAGCATCTTGACTTTACGTACTGGGATACGAAATACAATATGGCCCCATTTACGGGATATTACGCCTATTATCTCAAAGATTATCCCTCGTTGGTATATGAATTGGAGGGGGAGGCATATTCTTCTGTGGATTATCTTGTTGATACAAAACAACTCGAGAATGGACAGCAGAATCTGCCAGAATATTCATTCTCAATATCAGGGATTGGCATTCAAAAACCCGGTCTCGTCCTCCCGAATGCGTTTGTGATCCGGGATGACAGGTTTGTCGCATCGGAAATCAGGATATTGACACCAGATACGATTGCATTAACCGGGGATTTTAAAAAGGGAGATGTGGCAATTTTAAAATCAGCATACTATCCCGGATGGAATGTGAATGGAAAGGCCGGCATGAATCTGAATAATCTGGTGGGTTCCCAACTCGTTCAGGATACACACGAGATTGTGTATACCTTCGATCCTCTTGACTTCAAAATGGGAGGTATCATTTCAGCAATTGGAATTGCAATATGTGGAATCCTTTATTGGTATCGAAAGAAGGCAGAGCAATTTCTCTCTGGCACACCCCAAAAACTGCAACAATAGAAAAAAAGACGTGTCTTTTTTATTCATGACCACCATACCCCTCCAGCATCAATTTTCATTACTATAGGTTTATTCAAGTTCTGGCATGAATATTTACCAGGTTTAACCACAGGGGAAGAAACCAGAAAATGGATCCGGATTGGAAGAAGAAACTGGTATTCATCATCCAGATATGTATTGGAATAATCCTCATTGTTGCCATTCTCAGGTTCATTTCAGCAACAGAATTCCTGGAAATTCTCGGCTCCCTTGATATCCGTTTTTTTCTCCTGGCCCTTGTCTGCTATTTTCTCAACAATGTCCTGATGATCGTAAGGCTCAAACGGCTCCTTGCCCACCAGGGTCAGAAGATCAGGGTAAAATTCGTGTTCTGGGCACACATGTCCGGGATGATACTCTCGGATTTCACTCCTCTCCGAAGCGGTTATCTCTATACCGCCCAGGCATTGCGAAAAAAGGGCATTCCCCTTGATGCCGGAACGGCAACTATCACCTCTACCTACATTTACGATCTCCTTTTCAAGGTCTCCGTCGCTCTTATCGGGATTGCGTATCTGTATGCGAGCATAATCTCTCCCCAGGTCAGTTATTCCCTGGTTCTTACGATATTCCTTATCGCGCTGATCTTCGGGGCATATTTCCTCGCTCTCTACCCGCCAACGCCTGTGAGGGAATTCATCGGACGATGGAATCTGGGAAAAAAGATTCTGGGCATTGGGATCCAGGGAAGGAAGATACAAAAGTTCTTCCCAATGATCCTGGGAATCTCCTTCCTTGGATGGCTGCTCCGTGGACTCCAGTGGCTCTTTATCGGCCTTGCACTGCATCTTGTCTTTCACTCCCCGTTTGATGCCTTTTTTCTCTCGCCCCTCCTCACCCTCTTCTCTCTTATCCCCCTGACCCCGGCGGGGATTGGAATCCAGGAGGCAGCGATTATCACTTTCTTCTCACTAATCGGCATTCCTATTGCGTTATCTGCTTCATTTGCCTTCCTTGTAAGGGCAAGCGAGATTGTGGTCGATGCCATTGGCATCCGGGAATTTTTCATCAAATCAACGGAAAAAACCGGACTGATTCACCATTACCAGGAAATCCCCGGGGATATCGATGATAGGGCATACCATTCGGATCTCATGGTCCAGCGTTACTTCCAGCAACGGAAAACCGAGATGATCCGCACATCAATATCCCCAGGAAATACGGGTCTCCTCCTGGACATCGGCTGCGGAAGCGGCATCCAGGTTGCAGTGATCCAGAGAGAGCGCCCCGGAATGGCTCTTGGTATCGATATCAACCGCGATGCGTTGCGCCATGCGAGAGATATGCGTATCCCTCGCGCATCTTTCATCCAGGCCGATGTGCAACACCTTCCTATCCGTGATAATTGCGTCGAACAGGTGGTAAGCGCCGAGATTGTGGAGCATCTTCCCCGGCCGGATACGATGCTTCGTGAGATCCACCGGATCCTCACCCCTGGCGGCGAGGTCGTCATCACAACGCCAAATGAACACTCAATATGGGGGATTTATGAGGTACTGTGGGATCTTTTCGGCAGGGGGAGGAATTATGGGGAAACCCACCTTTTATTTTTCTCCCGCCGCGAATTGTGTTCATTCTTTAAGGATTTCTCATCGTGTTCGACCCGCACAATCTTCTTCCTCTCTCCACTGTGTGCACTCACCCAGAACCAGCCAATACTCAATCTTGGTATGAAAATAGATTCATTCTTCGAAGATCTGGGGTGGGGGGTATCTATCATCCTGAACGCAAAAAAATAAATGAAAATACTCCTTTCTATCCTGGGCCAGAAAATTCAAAACGTATTATAGTCTTGAATACCAATCCTGTGATCACTATAACGCAGGCAGGAAATGGAGTTATCAAACGAAATTTTTGGTTTTTTATCAGAAACACACCATTACGGCAAGGAATTCGATCTGACTGTCCTGATCCCGACTTTTCACGAGCGGGAGAATATTCGCAGGATGATACTGTCCGTTGACCAGATCCTCAATCAATCGGGAATTCGAGGCCATATTCTCGTCGTTGATGACAATTCCGGGGATGGAACGATCGAAGAAGTGAAAGCACTATTTTCCTCGATGAAGAACCTTAGTCTCATTGTCCGTTATGAAAACCATGGGCTTTCCCCCTCCCTCTACCAGGGATTCTTTTCCTCGCCAACCCCGTTCGTCCAGTGCATTGACTGCGATTTCTCCCACCCGCCTGAATTGATACCATCCTTTTTCCAGAAACTACGTGATGAAGAATGTGACATTGTCATAGGATCCCGGTATATCCAGGGGGGTGGCTCGGTGAACTGGCCTCTCACACGAAGGATTCTCTCGTTTGGTGCTGCAATGATGGGACGGTTCCTGATCCCGGTTGTCTCTGATTCCGGAAGTGGTTTTTTTGCCATCAATACACGGGTTCTTGCCGGTGCTGATCTCACACCAAGGGGGTTTCGGATGTGTTTTGAGATACTGGGAAAAGGAAACTGGAAAAAAGTTGATGAAATTCCATTCATATTCAGGAACAGGGACAAGGGTAAGAGTAAACTCAAACCACTCATCATTCTGCAATTCCTGATCCAGACATTTGGAATTCTCTATTACAATTTCATTTTCAAAAAAAGTGCGAATATCAGGTACTCCTGGACCTGCCATTTCTCCAGATGAGAGGAGATCATGATATAAATGTGTGAATATTCGTGTATTGCCCAACATACTGGGTATTCTGGGTCAGCCAGTTGAATGTATCTCCTTCAGGGTTCGCTGCAGTAATATCGTTGGTAACGACATAATAGATCGAATTATTCCCTCTTCTTTCGATGATCTTTTCGATATCCTGTGGTGTGATTGCACCAAACACCTCGGTATGATCCGCCATATTGTCGTAGTAATACCCAAAAGGCATTTCATTATATCCTGGTATCAGCACGATGAAATCCCCATCTTTTGTATTTTCCGCAAGAGCACTGGTATAAGTCCTCCAGTCATCCTTGACAATTGACTGATAGTATCCGAGAAGTGTTGGTGTGTTGAGTGCCACGATCCCCACGATAATGAGAATCACACCCCATTTTTTCGAGAATAATGTTGGGAGCATACAGCAACTGCAGGCAATACCCGTGTAAAAGATCGCCATCAGATAGAGAAGGTAACGTGGGTTCATTGTCATCCGGGGAGAGATGAACACGCTGAACAGGAGTGGGAGAGTTATCATCAAAATAAAAAATGTCCAGTATGATTTTTGTTTTTTATAGAGGGGAATCAGCCCAATAATAAAGAGGAGTACGAAAAGGACGGCAATCCATCCGTTAAGGGACGAGAACCGGGTGAATGTTTCCGTGATCATCGCAAGGCCGAATACTCCGTACGTGGGAGGTTTTGCCGTGAGGGTAAAATATCTCTCAATGACGATATAAATCAGAGGGGATATGAATATCAGGAAGAGAATTCCTGAGAGAAGGGGATTCTTCCATGTTCTGCTGTCATTTTTGAAATCAGAAATCTTCGTGAGAAATGCATGGATAAAGAGAACTCCTATTGGTATGGCAATATAGTAATGAATCCAGAACCCACACGCTGACAGCAGTCCGACAATAATCCAGTCATTTTTCCTGTTTTCACGGATTGCTCTTATGTAAAAGATGAGAATGAGAGAGAAAACAAACACCACGAGGGAATACGAGTATGCTTCCTGGGAATAATAGAGATGGAACGGGGAAAACGTAAGAAGGGCTGCACTGATCAACCCCACCTGTTTGTTCATGATCTCTTTTCCAAAGAGGAAAAATAACGGAATGGTAAGGCTTCCTGCGACTGCAGGGACGAAACGGAGAATAAACTCATTATTCCCAAAATAAAGCATGAAGTGTTCTATCCAGTGGAAGAGTGGTGGATGAAAATCCCCTGTTTTTGTGGTTTCCCAGATTCCTAAAAGAGATTCATTCGAGGCATAATATGTGAATGCTTCATCAAGCCAGAGGGAATTGAAATCAAGCTGGTAAAACCGTAAAAAAAATCCCACTGCAGTGAGAACAAGCAGGAGCTGGAGTATACAATCAGACTTGAATTCCCCAATTATATTGTCGAGTGTGTTCCCGCTGCTACGCTCAACATGATCTCCTGTTTTTTCTGGTTCATGTACCACAATATCCGGTTTTTTTCTTCTTTTCCCCATCATATATCACCTCGTTCGTCACTGGTCAGAGTGCCTCTACTCAACAGTCATGAGGCTGTTGGGATTATGTATTTTCTATCATCCAGAATCACACAACTTTTTCAGACGACCACAAACACATACACACCTCTCTGGTTTCCCGCAAACTGCGCATTGTCATTCATCCACTGGATCGCCTGTCCTGACGGATCCGCTGCATTGAGGTCATCTGTGAATGCAATAAATATCTTCCCTTTCTCCTTTTCCGACATGACAGAGATGAGATCATCTGCCCGGGAAAGTCCCAGTTCTCTTGTCTTATCAGTAACGTTGTCATAATAGAAATCGAACGGATTGGTCATGTACCCCGGCATGATGATTATGGTGTCCCCAGGTCCGGTATTTTGCGTGAGCAGGGCTGATACATACCTCCAGTCTTCCTTCTCAACCACCGTATAATGATGAACCAGGCCTGGAACGCTCACGAGAATAATCAGCAGAAGGCAGACGTAGATGATTCTCCGGTCCGGGAAAAAGCGTGTCGCTGCGAGATATGAAGATGCAATCCCTATGAAGAAGATGGGGAGAACGCCTATGAAGTACCTGGAAGCCATCGGCATGAGATATGAGAGCGCAACGTTTCCTCCCAAAAAAAGGATGAACAGCCATGCAAAGAGTGAACAGGTATCTGGCTTTGTCAACCAGATCATATACATGCCAATGAAAAAAAGGGCAATGAAAACAACTGCAGTTGGTGCAGAATACCCGGAAAAGTGAGAGAACGTCGTTGTCAGGACTTCAAGACCCCGGTTGCCCCATGTGGGGGCTCTTGCCGTCATCCGGACCATGGATCCCAGTGATATCACAAGGAGAGGCAGGCAGAGCACAACAAGGATAGCCAGGGAGCAGGCAACACCTTTCAGCTGAGATACCTTCGCTTTTCTCTTCAGCGAAATCCCCAGGTACCATATGTATACCCCTGCAATGAGCAGTCCGGAGTAAAAATGTGTCCAGAATGCCAGCCCTGAGAAAATGCCGAACACCAGCCACCACCTGACATCCTCTTCCTTCACTGCCCGGAAAAAGAAAAGGAGGGCACAGGTCAGGAAAAAGAGCATGAGTGAATACATCCTTGCCTCCTGTGAATAGAAGAGGTGGAACGGTGAGAACGCGATGAGCGCTGCTGCCAGGAGACCGGCATTCCTGTCTACTGCGTAACTGCCTAGGAAATACACGACTGGAACGGTAAGAATCCCGAAGACTGCCGGCAGCAGCCGGAGCGTGATCTCAGTATGGCCAAAAGAAAGCATGGCATACTCCATCCAGTAAAACAGCGGAGGGCTCACCTCCCCGCCAGCGCTGATCAGTCCCCAATATTCGGAGAAAGGATGAAGCGACCAGCGGTAGGTGAGGGCTTCATCGAGCCACAAAGAGGAGAGATCGAGCGCATAAAGCCTGAGAACTGCAGCGATGAAGATCAACGCAAGGAGGATTTGAATGTACCTGCTAGAGAGAATAGTATTTTTTATCTTTGAGAAAAGGCCGGCATTTTTCTGAGAGGGACGTGCATTTTTCGTCTGGTCCAGATCGGGTACCGTCAATATCCCTTTTCCAGGTTCATTTCCCTTTTTTCTTTCGGGAATCTTCATCTTCGGCATATCCTGCTTTCACATATCCCTTTGTTCAATCGCCTCAATCAAGAAAGAATGGTGAGTGTAATGCCT
>CAYNXS010000014.1:0-5985 GCA_964401215.1 uncultured Methanolinea sp.
CCGGGGGTGTCGGAATGACGTGGATATACTCGAATTTCGTCTCGGTGTCAAAGCCGCCGAGTCCCCTGACCCAGAGAGAGACCGTATAGTTCCCTGGACTCTGGTAGACATGGACCGGGTTTCTATCGGTCGCCCATGTGGCATCCCCAAATGACCAGTTCCAGTCATAAGGTGATTGGGTGGATTGATCGGTGAACTGGACTGAAAGGGGTGTTCTGCCGGACGTGATATTCGCAGTGAACTTCGCCGATGGTTCCGGCGGTACCGAGTATACGGTAATACTACCGGTTTCCGAGTCGGGACCACCCGGACCTGTGACGGTCAGCTTGACAGTGTAGGTCCCGGTTGCGGTGTAGGTATGGGAAGGGTTTGTTGCTGAGGAGGTGCCGCCATCACCGAAAGTCCACGAGCGGGATGTGATGGTCCCTGTTGATGTATCGGTGAACTGGACGAACAGGGGTACGAATCCCGAGGTGGGATTTGCCGTAAAACCTGCGTTAAGGGGTGGTTCTGTGACGGTGATGTAATTGGATCTGGTAAGGGTATGACTTCCTGCGGCATTGGTTGCGGTCAGCCTGATACTGTATTGTCCAATTGTGGTGAAGATACTCGAGGGATTCTGGGCTGTGGAGAATACTGTCCAACTGCCCGTCCCAATTCTGTACTCCCATTCCCATTCTGTCGGGCTGTTCGTTGACTGATCAGTGAAATACACAGTGAGGGGTGTGTATCCCGAGAGCGGGGTTGTGGTGAAGCCTGCAACTGGTGGAGCATAACCGGTCACGTTGATAAACTGCACTTTCTGTTCGGTACCTGACCCAAACTCGTTCGTTGCCGTGAGAGTGACGGTGTAAAGACCTGGGGATAAATATGTATGAACTGGGTTTTTCACAGTCCCGTTTGGCGAGTTATCCCCGAAGTTCCACGCCCAGGATGTGGGGTTATCTGTTGAGAGATCGGAGAAACTGACAGCCAGGTGGGCGAGCCCCTGTATTGGTGTTGCAGTGAAGTTCGCCAGGGGGGAGTATCCGATGGAGAGGGTATCCTGATTGAGTGCAACGATCGTATTGTTCAGGTCCGCTCCAAGCGCGTAAATGTTGAAATCCCCGGAAAGAAGCGCCTGGAGATCATCGTGGGGAATGTTGACCTGGTGGGTATGGAGTACGTATCCCGAGGTGCCATATCCCGGTGTAATGTTGATCTTCGAGAGATCTTGGGTGTTTGGGGGCGTGTTGTTGCCGGTGGCGTTGATGGAATAGGAGACCACTTTATTGAAATTGTCGGAGACAAGGCCCGTATATTTTAAAATTGTGACGAAGGGATTCCCGGAGAGGATGAGGTCCATGCTCACCGCACCTCCTGTCTCCCCGAGGGCTGTCATGTTCACCCATATCTGGGCATCGTATGTCTCATCCTCTTTGATCAGAATATAACTGAGATTGTTCACCGGAGGTGATGAGAAGGTAAGTGTGAGATCATCACCTGACCTCTTGTTGTAGACGTGTGTATCAAGGTTGAGCTGGCTGTCTTCTTCAAGAATGATGACAGGCCAGGCAGCATAGGTGATTATTTTTCCGGGCGGGGAGGGGTCATACCTGAATGCATACGCTAAAAATTCACCACTCTTGGGAATTACATGAGTGGAACTTGATAGATCTTGGGCAATATCTCTGGAAAAAGAAAAAGGAGTGAGTGTATTTTCATTATTGAAAAGTGTAAACGCCATATCCTCAGGATCGAAATCACCGGGATCCACGTTGATTGCAGTAATATTTCCAGGTGTTCCGTTTGAATATACATCAAGCCCTAAAGCGCCGTCCTGGCGTAAAATATACAGGCGGTCGGTGTTCTTGAAAAGGGAACTGAAATCGATAGAAACGCCCGATGCTATTCTTCGTGAGAGAAATACATCTCCCTCAGCGCTATCAACCTGGCAGCGTATGACCGGGACTTTCGGTTCAATGAAAAATGTATAGGTATTCATCACGCTTCCCGATACGGTTGAATCCATCTCCCCAAGGATAGTCAGCGTATTCCCGGACCACGAGGAAGTGTTGCTGGTAAAGATCCTTCTTATGTTCTGGATATCGGGAAGTGTGAGGGTCTTAATATCTAAGTTGTCACCCGTAGTTGAGTAGAGCGTGACCTCCGAAAGGGAGAGATCCATCAGGTCAATAGTCTCCACTGAAGAGACCGTCATATTACGGTGAGAATAGGATTCATTCAGTTCCAGGCGGGCGAACGATGGTGGCGCCGCCATGGTGGCCTGGGCAATGACAAGGACTGCAATGAACGCAAACCCCAGGCTCATCGTCCGGCCTTTACGGAGTTTAATGTGGATCCCCTTCCCCTGGAAGTGGATCCCCTGATTGATGCGGGGTTCCTCCGATTCACCTATTTCCATATGGTTGTTTCACCCTCCTCCTGGTCTGCAGAACCTTTAGGTGCCAGAGGCACAGATTTATATATATAAGGTGCTTGATGCACGTCGCATTTAAATGTATGGGAATCCTGCCCATTCTGACCCCCCTTATCCGGCTCTTGCCCGTGTTATGTGACGTTTCGTAATATGACCAGTTTTCAGCCTTTGTCTTTCTGCAAAAGTGAGGAACAGTGTTCTTGAACCCGGGCCGGCTATTTTAAAATCTGGCGAAAAATTTTGACTAAAAAGAAAATCGATCAATAATAATTTGAAATTTGCAAGGATCCCGAAAAGCCCTAAAATGGAGAAAAGCCATTGCTTCCAGTGGAATTTTGGGATATCCCTACACGCATGCTGGCGCAATCCGGAAATCAGGTGCGCGCAGAAGCGCGCGCACCGAATTGATATTAATACAGTCCGTACTATGTCAGTATACCAACCCAGGGGGTTCTACGGTGAACATATCACGATACTGTTCCATCTTTGCAATCCTGTTCCTTATAGAGGGAATCTCAGCACTTTCGGTGACCGTGACACCCGACCGGATAGAAAAAGGAGACCAGGTCACCATATCGATTGACGATCTCCCAAACAACAGCACATTCTCCCTGCAGATCGAGGGGACATTTTCTGCCATCCCCGGAGGGGCTTTCTCGTTTGAGACCAGGAACCTTGTCCTCCCCTTTTCCTTAAACGACGGTTCACTCTCTGCAACGCTCAGGAATACTGCAACGAACCAACTGGTAGTCAGGAGAGGTGACACCGAGGTGAAGAAAATTGGCGTCTCGACGAACGGAGTCTTTTCGACAACAGATTCCGGTTCAATCCCTGCAGGGACGTACGATTCCATCTCACTCGGGGGTACTGCGGCGGAGGGTGCCACAAATATCATTGCCAGCCTCACCATGCAGGGAAAAAAGGCAGGACCGGAAGACTCCGAGATATCATTCCTGGTAGAGGGTGTAACAGACGGCAGGGTGGTAATTACCATCACTGTTGATGGAGGGGCTGCAATAACCCGCACAATCATGGTGGGAAAGCCCGTCACGGTCACACCGACACACACATCCAGCGGTGGGAGCGGAGGAGGAGGGGGTGGTGGCGGTTCCACATCCGTCACCGCGGCAACAACGACCCTGGGCACTACCATAACCACAACTCCTACAAGCCCTCCGACCACCACCCCTACTGAGGAGATGACTACCGTTTCAACTCCCACAGAGACAGCGACAGAAGTCTCCGGAACCCGGGCTCGGGAGACTACAGCGACCACGCCCACTCCCTGGTTGTCCCTCCCGGTTCATATCGCGATGCTTGCAGTTGCCCTTGCTATCATCATCTGTGCTATGGAGCGGCGCTGAACCAGGATGGAGGAAGAAGGCGCCGTTCCCCCTATCGGGAGAATGCTCTTGGCGTTCTCCCCGAAAAATACCCCTGTAGACCTCGGGATTGTCTACCTCTGGACTATCCTCGCAGCGCTCTCTGTGTATCTCCCGCTCCTGAATGAGAGCCCGCTCCGCATTGTCCTTGCGCTCCCTATGATCCTTTTCTTCCCTGGATATTCCCTGATAGCGGCCCTTTTCCCCGGGAAGGAAGAGATTGATGCGCTGGAAAGGATTGCCCTCTCGTTCGGGCTCTCCATTGCTGTTGTTCCCCTGATTGGTCTCGTGCTCAATTATACCCCGTTTGGGATTCGCCTCGATCCTGTGGTGATCTCCCTTGTACTCTTCACCCTGTGCATGGCTGCCGCGGCACAGTTGAGGAGAGCAGATCTTCATGAGAGCGAGCGGTTCGAGGTCCCGTTCAGGAAGATATGGACTGGACTTTTTTCAGAGTTGTTCCCTGGAGGGAGTTCAGGGCTTGACCGTGCTCTTTCGGCAATCCTTCTGCTTGCAATCGTTGCCGCAGTCGCCACCACAATCTACGTGGTTGTGGTGCCGAAGGAGGGGGAGAAGTTTACTGAATTCTATATCCTCGGCGAGAAGGGCAAGGCTGCCGACTATCCGACCGATCTGTATGCCGGGAATGCTGCCTCTGTCATCATTGGCGTGGGGAACCACGAGTACCGGAACGTGACCTATATCGTGGAACTGCATTGTGTGGACCAGGAGTTCGATCCCGCGACGAACACGAGCCGGGTCCTCTCGATGGAGAGGCTGGAGTCATTTCCGGTTACCCTGGCCCACAATACCACCTACCAGGAACCGCATACTTTTTTCGTCAACTCCACACAGGGAAACCAGCTCAAGTTCCTTCTCTTCATGGAGGAGGCTCCCCCCGATTCGGTGACCGGTGCTGACAGGATTAACCTGAGCTATCGCGACCTTCACCTATGGGTGCGGGTGCGGAAAGCTCCCTGAACACGACCGAAAACCCGCTTTTGACATCATCGAAGCGAATGTGGGAAACCTGCCAGGGACGGGAGAGCCCTCGAGCGAGGAGGCAGGCAGTAAGGCTGCAGATCCCGCAGGGGTGCATGGTGCAGCACTTCGGGGACTCTGCAGCGATCATTCTACACCCGGGATAGAGCCTGTAACCCCTGACGGTCATGATCAGGGTGTCCCCATCACGTGCAATCTCCACCTTATCCGCAAGCTCCAGCACATCTGTGCAGATCTCGCGGATACCGGCAACGAGCTCGGATTCGCCTGACGGGACGTGAAGTGCTCCTTTTCTCTCGAGATGTTCGAGCAGGGGTTGTGCTGCAGGAATGAGGAGTATCCCCGGGGATTCCGGTTCTGTTAGGAAGGAGAAGTCCGGGAATGCACCGGGGATCTCCACGCCCTGCACGGGAATGAACTCCCTCACGGCACCTTTTTCAGAAGGGGCAGGGATAAACCATGCATCACCCCTCACCCCAAGGTCGGCACAGATGCGGGACTGGTTCAGCATGCCTGCTACGGGAAGAAGCGATGCGATCTCGGTGTCAACCGGTTCCGCACGAGAGAAACTCAACATAAAGACTGCAGTCAGGAAGCATGCGACACCGGAGAGAAAGAGGGTGGCGCTACTCAGATCTCCCCGATCGGTCAGCGCAGCCACGGCAAGGAGTATGAACGCCGCTGCCAGGAGTACAATTCCCGAAAGAACATAGTCATTCTGGGCCTTGATCTTCATGGCGCATCTCCTTGTGTGCGTGCAGAAGTGCGATACGCCAGTCCCAGAATCGCGAGCCAGGTAAGCGCGGCAATTGGTATGAAGAGTGAGAGTGGGATGAACACGTGTGGCATGGTGGAGACGAGGATGGCAATGGCTGCCATGACCAGGAGAAATAGTGCAGGCTGTATGAGATTTTCTCTCACTGAAAGGAGCCCAAGGGAATAGAGGAGTCCGAGGACAAGCACCGTTTCAAGTACCATGGTGAGGATAGGAGAGACGTACCAGCAGAGCACCATGCAGGGCTGTGCTATCAGGAAAAGGACCGGGTCATTTCGTCCTGCCCTGAACACAAGATATCCCGCAAGGATGCATGCCGCCCCGATTATGATAGCTGCAGGAAGGGCGGGGATTGCAAGGAGCCCGAGCGGAGATATGCACGCAGAAGCCATGAGAAGGACAAGCAT
>CAYNXS010000014.1:6085-9173 GCA_964401215.1 uncultured Methanolinea sp.
CTCCACCTGA
Source organism: uncultured Methanolinea sp. (assembly GCA_964401215.1). Classification (GTDB taxonomy): domain Archaea; phylum Halobacteriota; class Methanomicrobia; order Methanomicrobiales; family Methanospirillaceae; genus Methanolinea_A. Next base: position 6,096 of record CAYNXS010000014.1, read on the forward strand.
TACTGCCACTTGAGAGGCATGTGATTCCATATCTGAGTGTAAGTGTATGGTCCCCCGGTTCCAGGTCAATGGCGGTTGCTTTCCCCTGGATCACAGGTGCCCCGGCTGGAGGGATGTCAGAGATTCCGGCCTTTACTCCAGGTGGCACGCTGATATGCAGCATTGTTGCGATGGAGACGGATCCTCCCTGCCTGAGTATCTCTGGCTTTGCCACCCTGGAAAGAGTGAGGGTTGCACCCGCAACCGCCGCCGTACGGAGAAATGTGATTGCCCTGAAGGCAAGGAATCCGCCCAGAAAGACAGAGAGGAAGAGTACGGGTATGGAATCAAGAAACCAGGCACACAGGAGCATCGCGAGTGACGCACCAAAGATCCCATGAGTACATCGGGTCGCCTCCACGGGTCATGGCACCTCGATACGTTCCAGTATCTCTTCCACGATCTGACCTGGGGAAATATCGCTGATCTCAGCCTCTCTCGTGAGAATAATGCGGTGTGCAAGGACTCTCGGGGCGAGCCACTTGATATCGTCCGGGATGACGTAGGATCTCTCCCTCAAGGCTGCAAGGGCCTTGCTTCCCCGAACCAGACCAATCGATGCCCTGGAACTTGCACCTATGTGGATGTCGCCGTGGTTCCTGGTTGCGATGATAAGGTCCCGGATGTAGGCAAGCAACTGCTCCTCGACATGCACATGACTGACCGTTGTAATGAATCGCATGATCAACGTACCGTTCATCACAGGTTCCAGGCGGAGGTAGAACGAGTCCCAGTCAAGCCTTCCCGAGTGCTCCCTCCTGATGATCTCGAGCTCGTTCTCGGCGTCGAGTTGGGAAAGTGTCATCGAGAACATGAAGCGATCCTTCTGTGCTTCGATGAGCGGGAAGGTTCCTTCGAACTCGAACGGGTTCTGGGTAGCAAGGACGATGAACGGCGGGTTGATGGGGATAGTGATACCGTCGATGGTTGCCTGTCGTTCGCTCATGGCCTCGATGAATGCGCTCTGGGTTTTTGGTGCAAGGCGGTTGATCTCGTCGATTAAGAGGAAATTTGAGAATATCGGGCCCGGCCTGAGAGAGAAATCCTTCCTCGCCTGGTCGAAGATCCGGACACCGAGGATATCGGCGGGCTGGCTGTCCACGGCGCACTGGAACCTGGAGAATCCGCAACCGGTGAGCCGTGCCAGTGTCTTGACCATGGAAGTCTTTCCTGTCCCCGGTGTCCCTTCCATGAGGAGGTGTCCTCCCGAGAGGAGGCCGATCATGCAGAGTTCCACGAGTGCCTCATTCCCGACAATGAAGTCGCCCATCCGGTCGTGGATCTGCCGGTAATACCGGGCCAGCAGGGTGAGATCCTCATTGATATCAGTCATGGTTTTTCCTTCGTGTGACGATGAGGAGTGAGATTGCCAGGAAGATCAGGGTGATGACTGCCATTTTGTGAATGGTAGATTCCTTGACCACATTAACCGCTCGGATCACCAGCGGGCCCGATGCAGTCCGCGAATGGCTCTGGTCAACAAGGAGGCAGGGTTTTCGAGACATGATGCTGTCACTGAATGCTGCGTTCTCGTTCCCCTCGCCCCGATCCTGCATCACATTGATGAAGATGCTGGGATCTGCAATCACATAAAGGGTCCCGTTTCCATGACGCTCTTCGGCAACGACGCAGTACTTCTGGAGCGACTCATCGCCGGTGAGACGGAAATTCCCGTCTTTATCGATCCATGAGAGGAGCGAGGTCTCAAAGACAGGGATGCCCCCTTCGACAAAGGATGGATTGTTCAGTATGAGCCGGGATATGCCTGGTCCGGGGATCCCCTTCTGCGAAGGGAACGCGAGTACCGATGTGGGATGGTCAGCATACCGGTCAATACTGGTGAGGTTCTCGTTGTGGATGATGATGGTGCTTCCGAGTCCTGAGAGAAGTGTGTTTTCATCCTCCCGGTCGGATACAAGCACCACCGTGTTTCCGCCTTCGAGAAAGAGGCGGAGGCGGGAGATCTCGTCTGTTCCGAATTCTCCTTCAGGGGCGGGGATAAAAAGGTGGCAATCCGCGGAATTCGGAAGTTCATCAAGGCGATCGACCATGATCGCTCCACTCTCGTCCATTACCTGGAAGAGCCTTGAGGTGCCGTTCCATTCAGGATTATAGCGACTGTAATCCATGGTAGTACCAGAGATATGTGTGAGGAGTGCGATCACCCCGGCAAGGATCAATACGGCTGCAATCCAGGGGGCACGGCTAATGGTCAACCGCCTCCAGGCTCTCCATGGCAGTGGTATAGGAGTCGAGGAGCATCTCCCGGTTATCCTCTGTAACCCCGCATCCCCCGTATACCGCATGCTCGTAGCCCTTTGTGAACCTGCAGACTGCAGTGCCGATCGCAAGATCCCTGCACTTTTCGCAGAGTTCCCTGGGCGTGAGAGAACGTGGATGAAGGAATGCCATCTTCCGGGATGCTGCCATTTTAAGGGATGAAAAGAGACAGGAGAGATCTCTCTCTGATTCAAAAGAGCCTGGCCTGATCGTGGTGGAAGGGATCCTGTCGGGCTCTTCAATCGGGGAACTGGCAGGCGGCGTTTCTTCTCCGGCCCCTTCATCAGAAGGTCTGCTGTCAGGAAGGTGAAAGACAGGGGCAGGAGGGATGGACCCGGGTCTTCTGTGGCGGAGATAGAAGAATGCAGCAATGCATGAGGCACAGATCGAGGCAGCCAGGATTCCGATATGAACCGGATTGGCGAGGATCCCAGGATCTCCCCCTGCCACACGCGAGGGCGGTGGGATCGAAAGTGCGAATTCCTCACTTTCCGAGGGATATAGCGGGTATGAATCCGCCTCAAAGAGGGCTTTTACCGTGTGGTCCCCGGGAGGGATCTTTGCGGCAACCCTGAAGGCACCTTCCTGGTTGGTAGACACCGTCGAAACAATTTTTCCATCGGAGAGGATCATGATGGGTGCGTTTTTCACAGGGCCCTTATCCGTGCGAAGTGTGCCCTCAAAGACTGCCTGCCCTCCTTCATGCACCGGAGGTTCCAGAACGAGCATTGTGGGATCAGTCTTTACTTCAAATGTCAT
>CAYNXS010000014.1:9273-12001 GCA_964401215.1 uncultured Methanolinea sp.
TAGGAAAGAGTCCCGTTATTGCCCGCTTCCAGGGTTCCCGCTTTTTGAGAGTCTATGAAGAGATCAACCGCCTGAGACTTGACGTCCCGGGGTGTAAGGATCTCTCCCTGAACCTGTAAGAACTCCGAATAGGATACCTCGCGGTCAATGATGCGTATCGTGAGCCGGGACTCCATTTCGACAGTAGTGGCGCCAGTCCCGACTGCCCCAACTCTTTCCTCCTGGCCGGTCTCAACCTGGCTGACGATATCGCGAAAATCGCGTTCGCTCTGAAGGTAGGCGGACGTGTCCGCGTTGAATTTCTCACCGGTGCGGATCATCACTTCTTCCTGGTCGAGGTAGTCCCTGTAGAGATCCTGGATCTTTCTCTGAAGCGATTCCCCCTCGTAGGTGATGCTGGTCAGCATCTGGGTATCCCCGCTCTCCCGGTAACGGATCTCGAGGGTTTTTAATTCCTCCCACCTCTGAGTCCCGTTGGACAGTTCGGTCAGAATGTGCAGGTTTTCCTGGTTCGCCTTCCGGAATTCTGCAAGCTCGCTCTCGGTCATATCCAGGTTGATAACAAGCCTGTCCAGGTTCCGGGATACCTGCCGGTATTCCTCGAGTTCCCTTGCCACACTCTCGTAATCGTTCGCCTTGATGGTCAGCACGAGTGATCCGGGGGAGTTCAGGAGGTCTGCGATGAGCGGCAGGACCTGGGAAGCCCGGTCTCCGGTGACCCTGGGGAGCGCTGCTATGTTGACATGGTCATCCGCAAAGGCATCCGATCGCGGACTGTAAAGGAGGGGTGATCCTGACTGCATCGCGATCAGCACGAGGCATATGATGATCAGGGCAGAACTCACCAGGAGTGCCCGCAGCCGTCTCATTGCGACAGGATCTCCATGATTTTCCGGGCGACGATCACGCCAAACAGGATCACCCCGGACGCAATAACCAGCTTCAGCACCGAAAGATATCGCGGCGTGGCCATGTGATCAGAGGCGAGCTCCACGATGATGAGGATCCCAATCAGCCAGAGAACGAAGAATATCTCGAGATCCAGGGTCCTGGCGAGCACCATGAACCCTATGACCAGGACGACCCAGGCAGCAAGGGCCGAGATGGCCAGGTGTTTCTTCATCATTGATATGCACTGGGTATAGAAGTGCCAAGTAAAGAGGATATCGCAGCGTGGGGCAGAAAGAGGGAGAAAACATTTATCCGGGGGCTTTTAATATACACACCAGAGGAGGTGAATCCCTCATGAAGATGATTGTATACCTCATAGCCGCCATGGTGTGCCTGACAGTTCTCGCCCTGCCTTCGACAGCCATGACATCGGAAACCCTCGATATCAATATCGGCCAGGGTGGGGAGGCAGATATCCAGTTCCGGTACAGCCTTGACTGGTATGAGTATATCGCGGTGTATCTGAGGATGGTGGATCCCGCACAGGAACTCAGGAAGGCCCTCGAATCCAACTTCCATAAACCGGTAAAGGTTATCTCGGTCGACAGCCACACTGTCCGCCTCTCCGTGGAATCGTTTGCATCAGTGAACGAAAATGACGGGATTACCACGGTCAGGACCCCCGGGTTATCCTTCGCAGAGGGTGAACGCATACTCAGGACATACTGGTTTGCGCCGCTCGTGAGAATTGATCTCTCCCCGGCGCTCACGACTATACGCTTCCCCGACGGTTCGGTTACAACCTTCGAGGACGCCCTCGAGATTCCATCCCTGATCAGGTCCTGGTAATTTCCAAAACGCACAACCCCCACATAATTTCTCTCTTTTTTGCATGCATGATGCCCCATTATCTCCATGCACAGAGAATAACACACCATATGGACGTGGAGGAGTATACCCGGAAGGCTCTTGCTGCCGGAACCGGGGAGGATGCAGTAAAAACCAGGCTTGCACGGTGCATCAGTCAGTTTAAGCCTGACGCTGACAGTGGGTATGTCGAGGCGTTTGCGCGTGCCGTAATCACCGAAGTGAAGAATACCACTGGCCTATCAGGCGACCTCTTCACGTACAGGCAGGCCGGGGTAAGCATGGGGGAGTTTGGCGTCGGTTCCCGGGGTACAGGCGATTTCTTTGCCCACCGGCAGATTGCCCGGATCATTGGGCATACCGGGGCCACGGTTGGGGTGGACGAGATGGACGATGGGGGTGTGGTCCCTGTCCCCCGGGTGCCGGGTGTCAAGAGCGACCCGGAACTCAAAGTCGTCTGCTCGGTGGACGGGATGCATTCGAGGCTCTCTGATTTTCCATTTCTCGCAGGGTTCCATGTCACGAGAGCCACGATGCGGGATGTCTATGTCATGGGCGCCCGTCCGATCCTCCTCTTCTCTGACATTCACGTGGCAGACAGCGGTGACGTGGCCAAGATATTTGACTATACTGCAGGGGTCTGTGCGGTAGGGGAGTCTGTGGGAGTCCCGCTGGTCTCCGGTTCCACGCTCCGTATCGGGGGTGACATGGTGCTCGGTTCCCGCATGACAGGCTGTGTCGGTGCAGTAGGGATTGCCTCGCACATCACCGCCCGGCGCGAAACCAGGCCGGGAGACGTGATCCTGATGACCGAGGGTGCAGGAGGGGGAACGATTGCCACTACTGCACTGTATTACGGATACCCCGAGATCGTGGAGCATACCATCAACCTGCAGTTCCTCCAGGCATGTGAGGCGCTCATGGACAGCCCAGCAATCCTGAAAGTGCATGCAATGACCGATGTCACAAA
>CAYNXS010000014.1:12101-22972 GCA_964401215.1 uncultured Methanolinea sp.
GGAGAACCGGGTGCATTCCTGCGGACTGAAGAGGGATTGGCCGACTTCACACCCCGTTTCCGCGAGGCTGCGTACACCCCGGTAAAGAAGGTCGTGGATACGACGCATCGGGATTTTAACGTCATGAAACGGGCAGTTGAGGAGGCTGCACATGCAGCAGTCGAGAAGAAGGAGCGCATGATCAGGCGCCTTACGAGAGAAAAGAAGGCAGAGTAACGCTCAACACAGGTCACAATCCCGTGGTGGACCCGTCACGAAGGCCCAGGTCTTCGCGTTCCGGCCTTCATCTGGGCTGCTGTCCTATGAAACCTGGCGGGGTTCGTGTGGGAGAATCCTGCTCATCCGTGCAATGAGTGCATTGAGCTGGACGTACTCGTTCTGGCTGTGTCCAAGGATTGAATCGGTCTCTGCAAGTGCACAGACAACCGCGGGATCATTGAACTCCCTCTTCACGACCTCGCGAAGCTCCATCAGCACTTCCCTGCCCGAGAGCCCGTACTCGATCATCAGGGTCTCCACTCTTCTCCTGGCGGCGGAAAAGTCACGCCCCCTCGTCGCAGAGAACACTGCCGAAGCAACCTGGCCGGTCTCGGTCCTCGAGAGCGACAGGAGGTTTTCGCCGGACCCTGATACTGCTGCGACCTGGAGGAGCATGACAGCCTTCCGGAGATCTCCGTGTGCAGCTGCCACAAGAAGCCCGATTTGATCATCCGGGACGCTGCACCCGCTACTGCATTCCTGTCCACAGATAGCCTTAAGGTGGGATTCGACATGCAAATCTGCAATGGGGGGGAAGAAGACCGGAAGGCACCTTGACGTTATTGCCGGGATGATTGCCGAGGGATGGCTCGTGCAGTAGATGAACCTGCATGTCCGGGATGATCGCTCCATGATTCGCCTGAGTGCCTGCTGGGCTTCCCTCGGGAGGGAAGAAGCCCCTTCAAAGGCCATAAGTTTGAAGTCCGCATCGAGTGGTTTCAGTGATGAATATTCCCGGATAATGCGCTTGAAATTAGAGAGCACGCTCTCTTCAGCCCGGTAGAGATGGGCGTAACGCTCCTCAGCCTCAAGGAACTTTTTCCCGAGGGAAAAGAGGTCGCTTGTCGGGATCACGGTGAGGTTTTCCTCTGCATAATCCTGGTAGAGAGCCCGGGCGAGGCACTCGACGCTCACACTCTTCCCTGTCCCGGGAGGCCCGGCGAGTATGAGGTGGGGAACCGCTTTTGTGGCTGCTGCCTGGTTCAACCGCTCGACAGCCTTCTCCTGGCCGATGATCTCTCCAAATGACTGGGGGCGGTATTTCTCAATCCAGAGCATGGGTGAGCACCTTTTTCATTTCAACGAGTGCGTCTTCGAGAAAATGGTTCTGGGAAATCGTCCCCGCAAGGAGTGCTGCCTCTTTTTTTCCCAGTGTGGAACAGAAGGTGGTGATGTGTGGGAGTGCCCTGGTGAGTTCGTCGACGATGGTGAGGCTTGCACTCCGTGCGGTCCTCGAAAGGGGGTTGAGATCGATTGCTATCACCGTTTTTCCCATGTGCCGCAGTGCCTGGCACCGGTCCCCGTCTTCCAGAGGTACGAGGATCACATCGGCCGCGAAGATCCCGGATCTTAGGCAGAAAGCCCTGTCGTGGGAGAGCGGAAGGAGCCTCTCACCCTCACCCTCCTCGACACGAACCCCCTGATCTTTGAGCAGCCGGGTGATCTTCTCCATCCTCTCTTCTGTCCTGTGGAAGAGGTTTACCTCGACCTTTGCCCGGGACGTTTCCTGGAGCGCGGGGATGAGATCCGCAGCAAGCGCCGCGGTGTTTCCGTTCACGGATATCACAGGGGATTCTGCACAGAGCAGAAGCGCTGCGGCGGTCTTTTCCGCGAGAAGTGCACTCTTCGTGGTCTTCTCCCCCAGGAGGTAATCAAATGCCTCGCCGCGCCCGTGTGCGGAGAGGCCTTCGAGGGACACGATTCCCTCGGCCGCATACCGTGCGAGCCGTTCCCTCGCGATGAGAGACCGGTACCTGGGATGGTCGGGGGGAATCATTCCCTTACCTCCACAAGATGGACCCCTTCCGCTGCAGGGTGAAGGATACAGGTGTCCCCTAATCCTGAGAGAATATGGGGCGCCTCCTCCCCATAGGCAAAGATGCCGTTCCCGAGCATCGTCATGGTCGCAGGGATGCCTGCACGTTCACAGGCAGACAGGGCGGAAAGAACTTCGGGCGTGGCAAGTCCGCTCTCGATCGTAAACTTCTTTGAGAGGCGGAAAAAATCCACAGTATCTCTTGGACAGCGTCCGGGATATGCCCGGATCACTCGATCCATGGTCTCCGGTGAACCGAGAACCTGGGGTGACGGGAGTGGCCCGAACACGACGGCACAGAGCGTCTCAGAGAGGTCAAATTTCCGGTCAATAGCTGCCCTGATCCCGGCACCCTTCCTGCAGTCCCTTCCCCCTCCCATGCATGCAGCAATGTCGCCAAGACCCGTTTTATGCACGATCTCAGCCTCATGGGCCAGTGCCCCGCACTCGATGGGTGTGAGATGGAGTGAAAAGAGTTCATTCACCGCGGACGCAGTGGAGAGGAGGGCAGCTGCTGAAAGGCCGAATCCCGCTCCAATCGGGAGTGAACATTCTGTCCTCACCCTTGCGGTCTTACCCATCCGCATGAGAAGGTACTCGATCGGCGGGGCACGTGTGAGAACTTCGATAAGACCGCCAGTTTCCGAATCCCGGCGTTCCACGCAGATCTCGGTGGTATCAGCGGTCCATACGGTGGTGGTGACCCCTTCACATATCACAATCCCTGCACCAAGGCTCCCGGTGCTTCCCGGATCTTTGCGATAGACGGGTCTGAAGTATCCTGAAAGGTGGCCGGGACAATATGCAGTAGCACACAGAGACATGGGATTTACCGGACTTGCGGGGTTTTTGTTGTTGCAGCAGATTCGTGTTTGAAACTTAAGAAAGTGACCCGGTTGAAAGGTTAAAAGAGATCCATGTTATTGCCTATTTCCCTGTGAGGGAAAATAGTTCCATGGCAGAGGAGAGTATCTCCGCTGCGACAGTCTCCTTGCTGCCCGCAACTTCACGGGAGAGGCCGTCTTTCCCGAGCAGGGTCACCCGGGTCTTCTCCTCTCCCATTACTGACGGTTCATTTGCGACCACGAGCCCGATGCTATCCCGGACCAGGGTTTTGCCTGATGGCAGAGGATCGCCTGATACCTTGAACGCGATTGTCGGTATATGGTAACGGTTCACCACCTCGTTGATGATCTTCGGGAGAGGATCGAGATGAATGGTCGCTGGGCTTCCGCTCGGGATTTTACCGGGACTCATTCTTGGCCGGAAATCTGACACCGCTGCTGCTGACACGAAGAGATCCACCGGATCAGCGCTGCAGATCCGCAGGACTTCGTTCATCATCGTCCCTGCATCATCTGCATGGATATTCTCTACAACGGGGAAGTGGTCCCGGTGCACCACCGTAACCCTGGCACCAAGGCGGAATGCCTGCATAGCCAGCGCCCGGCCCATCAATCCACTGGATCGTGTGGTCAGGACACGGACGTCGTCAACCGGCTCCCTGCAGGGTCCGCTGGTGACGAGTACGTGGCAGCCTCCGAGGGGTTTTCCAAGGAGTTCCCGTTCGCAGAAAAGGAGGATTTCATCGATATCCGCAATTTTTGCCTTCCCTTCCTCCCGCTTCGGACCCACTGTTGCAACTCCCCATTTTTGTATGGTCTCGAGGCATCCTGCAACACCGGGGTGCTGAAACATGCTCTCGTGCATTGCGGGGGCCACCACGACTGGCATTCCCCTCCCGATTGCGGTCGTGGCAAATGTGGTGACAGGAGTATCATCGATACCTGATGCAATCTTGCAGAGCGTGTTTGCCGTTGCCGGTGCGATCAGCAGGAGATCCGCAGAACCCCCCTTACCGCAGAATGTCACATGTTCCACGAGCCCTGAAATCGCGGTAATCGCCGGCCGGCCCGTGGCATAGGTGAGCGCGTCAGGGTGAAGAATCCCGCAGGCTGCTTTACTCATGACAGCCTGGACCCTGGCACCTTTCCGCCGGAGCGCATGCGCAAGCCTGACGCTCTCCACTGCAGCGATGCTACCGGTTACGGCGAGCACGATCTCGCGGTCTTTCAGCGTGAGGGAGTCATTCATTCAACGGTCACGTCCTGCACGTAATGCCAGGTATGGGCACTCACTTTCTTTACCTTATGGGTTGTGATCGAAGCATGGACTCCCAGGGAATCGAGCTCAGGTTCAATCGCTTCTGCGGTAATACCGACAGTGTGAACATGCAGGATGGTTCCCGGGCCTGCGTGGGAAATGGCATCAGGGAGCCTATCCATTGATGAGAAGTGACCCATGATGATCCGGTCATAGGTCCCCGTGAGGAGATCCCGGCAGTCTCCTAATGCTGCGGTGGCGAGGTGCCCGACACCGTTCATCCTGATATTTCTCTCGAGGTAAGAGAAGGCAAGAGCATTGATCTCCATGGCATGGACCTTCGCCCCTGCACGGGCAACAGGCAGCGTGAAGTACCCGATCCCTGCATACATGTCCGCAACGCGCTCCCCCTGATGGACCAACCCCCTGATGCGTTCTTTCTCTCCCCGGTTCCCCATTGAGAACATGATCCGGGCGGGATCAAGCAGGTACGTGATCCCGGATTCCCTGTGAAACACCTCGGGCACCGTTCCAGCCAGCACTTCAGTGCGGGGAGTCCTCTCAACTCCATGGCAGCCCTCGACCCACAGGATTCCCCTGGGCTTTTTCCAGTTCATGATGGATTGTATCTCCTCATGGCCGGGGCGCCTCCCCTGGACGACTGCCACGCTGCCCAGCATGTAATAGCCCCTGCCGGCGTAGGGTGTTCGCGCCGGGAGCGTAGTGGTGAAGGTATAGCCATCCTTCACCGGGACATACGCGGTCCCCCCCTCAACGAAAGGACGTTTTGTCCTGTCGACCCATTCGTCTCCATCGAGATCTCCGAGATCTTCTTCCGGTATGATCCTTACCCTCATCTCGATCACCCGAGCAGAACGAGGGTATCGCCATCCTCGATGATCCTGACGGAATCACCTGCAGGGATATCTCTCCAGCGGGGGGCACGGATCTCCCGCGTGATTCCTGTCACGGGATCAAGGATACCTACAAGATCGCCATCCCTGAATGCGACCATCCACATGGACGCATCCGCCTTGTGACCTGCTTTCCTTCCTACCTGCTGTTCAGTGATGGACCTAACCATGCCCGACTCGAGGTCCAGGTACCGAACGGTCTTCCCCTCAATTCCCAGTATCTCTGCGTATCTTCCGGAAATGGTGACGATATCCCCCCTGGAATACCTGGGAAGGCGGAGCGAATAGGTGATGCGGAAGATCTGCTTTCCTGCCTTCTCTCCAATGAGTTTCGGGTGGGTGGTGAACCGGCCTCCAAGCGCCCTCGTGATCGCGGTCGCAATCTCCTGCCCAAGCCGCTGGGAACCCACCGTGATGTCCAGTCCCTCACGGTGTTCATCTACATCAGAGATGAAGGAAAGGCGTTCACCGGAGACTGTCAGGGACTCTTCCACTGCATGGGCGATCCGGGTGGCCTCGCTTATTTCCCTGACCGTCGTTTTCCTCCCTGATGCTCGTACCTGGACAACTCCCTCGTAATAACTCCCCGAGATCCTGCAACAGCGGTCGCACTGTTCTTTTTTCCATTCAACCTCCACAACGCAGGACCCTTCCACGGGGACCCCGAAAAGGATCCCGGTGATATGGCAGTGAGCCCTGCTGCGGTTGGAACTAATCTCAACAGATGAGATCTCGATGGCAGTCTCTTTCAGGTCCTCATGAAAGTGGAGTGCTCTTCTTGCCAGTTCATGTACCAGGTCATCCCTGCTGCTCGTGAAATCAGACCAGGCACCCGCCTCTTTCCGGGCCCCACAGGTGGGGCAGATCACGACCTGCAGGCGTTGCGGGCACTCGAGCCAACGGGTCTCTTTCACCCTGCACATCCCGCACACTTCACCCTGCAGCGAGGGATTCCCGCAGAGCGGGCAGATGGTCTCCCTGATACTCATGTCAGACCCTGAACAACTGAGCGTGCGGTACTTCCCCGAGCATCAGGCATGAAGAGCGGGAAACGAGCCCCATCTCCTCCGCAAGGGCCACGGTGCGCTCTCCGATCAGGTTTGCATTTCCAGCCTTTGAGAGGACAGATCTCACTTCCTCGGGGCCTGCCAGGGTTGTCCCATAGAACGATCCGCTGATGCTGATCTCCACTTTTTCCCCCCTTATTGTGGTATTCATGAGTTCCCGGTCACACACTGCCACCACCTCGTCCCCGGCGTGAGAGCGGTGAATTTTGAGATACATGATAGCACATGTGGTGAGGGATCCATATTAAACTGCAACCGGCACTGCCTTCAGAGAACAATATCGATGCCGTAGACCCGTGAGGGGGTCAGGACATGGATCCTCTCGACTGCGTTCTCGTCGATCTCTCCACCCTCGAGGAGTTTTCTCGTCATCCTGGGGACCGAACGCGGACCGATGACCGCGCCCGGACGGGACAGTTCATCCATGTAGTCACTTTCCATCAGGAAATTTCTTCCGTCCCTTGCAAGAGCCGGGATTTCCGGGTGTGTTGCAAGGAATGACGGGACCAGGGAGGTCTCCGGGATGGCATAGTGCTTGACCACACGATCGGGAGAGAGACCTGCAGCGGCTGCCATCTCGCGCATATCGTCGCAGCTCCCGCTCTCGGCATGGATCTGGACTGCGCAGTCACAATCCGCTGCCACCTGGAAAGAGAAGGAGAGGACATCATTTGCCGCATCCCAGACCTCCTGCGGGACTTCGTAGTGAGGCCTTCCGCTCTTCAGCCCTACAGCACTGCCGTCGGCAATGAAACGTGATGCGAGTGCAATGCCTTCTTTCATGATCTCCACAGCCCGGGGAAGCGGGAGTGACTCAGAGAGCCTGGTGATCTCTGCCGGGTGAACACCGAGGATGGGGTACACATGTATGCCAAGGTCCGCGATCATCCTGGAGACAGACAGGGTTTCCTGGAAGACCGGAAGAAAATCCTCGCCGCCTGTGGGGAAGATACCAAAAGAACTCGTTGGCTTGCTGACGAGGAAGAGGTGTGTGCCTCCTGACCGCTGGAAGTCCTTTGCCGCATCAAGGCCCCTCCCGTTCCTGGGATCGATATGGATGTGGTGATCCGTGATCGGGTACTGCGGACCTTTCATCTAGTCCACGATCTCCATCATCGGGTAGTCCGCCTGCCGTTTCAGCCGCGCCCTGCAGGACACATCGTCAACACGCGTCGTGATCTCCACATCGAGCATGAGCCCCTGGAGTTCTGAGTACCCGAACATATTCGGCTTCATGAGTGACCGGTCAAGGCGGACTCTTATCTCCTCCACGTGAGGCTGGAGGTTCACGCTCTTCTGTATTGCCGATTCGATCGACGAAGCGGTTGCCGGAGACACCGGTGTTCCGACCCACTGATGATAGAGTGCGCCAAGCTTGATCCCTGCCTCGAACACTGCCTGTTCCCGAGCGGTATACATGCCTGTACCTGGAACTCCTGGGGTAAAAAACTCCGGTATTGCCATCGCGAAGCAGGTCATATGTTCAATGAGAGTGATACTGAACTCCCTGGAAAATCAGGAGTTCAGATCAGCTTGATGAAGCCGCTCTTCGGTTCCATCGCCTCCCCTTCGCGGAGGAAGAGGTCGATCTGCCTCTTGATCTCGTCGCGGGAAAATCCCTGTGGGGTGAGCACATCAACGAGTTCGGCAATCGCGATCCGGTCGTTCCCTGTATCCTTCTGCATCTGCCGGATCGTCTGCTTGATCACCCTGATAAGATCCCTCTTCCCCTTGGAGATACCCGTAACGACCCTGTCAATGTCAAACGATCCGGTCTTTGCGTCATAGGCCACCTCGCGGAGGCACGCATCCACAATCTTGACCACCCGCTCTGCGTCCTGGATCTCTATATCGGAGGAGAGGCGTATGCGTGCACTCGCCTCGGCCAGTCGGACAAGGGCCTCGAGTTGCCTGGCGGTCACCGGGACGGGTTTGTCGGAGCCCGCAGCGAGATCACGGAGCTGCATATAATACCCTGAAAGCACCTCCCGTGCAGGATCGTTGAGACGGGGAAAGCAGGTCCGGCGGGCATACGCTACGTATTTGCGGAAGAGTGCGGGCTCTATATCAGGGGTCACCGGTTTGAGCTGCTCCTCGATGTATTCGTCATCCACACCAGGGATTGGGCTCCTCTTGTGCTGGGCGATGGTCTCCCCGATGCTATGAGCCTTGAGGATATGGGCAGCGATAGCGCTATCCCGGGTATGATCGGGGATGTCGGTCATCTTGAAGATGAGATCGAAACGGGAAAGGAGGGACGCAGGCATGTTGATCTGGTCATTGATGGGTAGATATGCATCGAAACGTCCCAGTTTCGGGTTTGCCGCACCCAGGAGGGCACAACGCGACTTGAGGGTAGCAGTGATCCCGGCCTTCGCCACGCTGATAGTCTGCTGCTCCATGGCCTCGTGCAGGGCTGAGCGGTCCTCCTTCTGCATCTTGTCCATTTCGTCCACCGCCGCGACTCCCATATCCGCCAGTACAAGGGCTCCGGCCTCGAGCGTCCATCTCCCGTCCCCAAATTCGTCCTTGACCGCCGTGGCGGTGAGTCCCGCAGAGGTAGAGGACTGGCCGCTCGTGTAGATGCCCCTGGGAGAGAGCTTCACCACGTAGCGCAGCAACTGGCTCTTGGCTATCCCGGGATCCCCGATCAGGAGGACGTGGATATCCCCCCTAAGATGGCTTCCATCGGGCATCTCCTTGCTGATCCCCCCAAAGATCTGGAGCGCAATCGCCTCTTTCACATCCTCGTTGCCGTAGATTGTAGGGGCAATAGAATGGATGATCTTCCTGTACACATTTGGATCTCTTGAGAGGGTCAGGATTACCTCCTCGTCCTTCTCGTCGATCTGCACCTCTTCGAACTCCTTCTCGCCGATCTCGATCGAGTTGCATTCCAGGTATATGTCAAAGAGGGTGTTCTTCTCGCCATGGGTGACCCTCTGCATAGACCGGAGAATCCCGTTGATTATCACCCGGTCACCGGGTGCAACCCGCCCGGTCATATCATCGGTGACGTCAACGTCGAGGGTCTGGGGTTGTTCCCCGCCCCTCAAACCCTCAGGGGATTCCTGGATGCGGAGTTTCTGCGAATCGACGAAGCGTGAACGCCGGGGGATCAGGTCCAGTTTCTTGAAGGTACATCCATCTGTGCCGCATCCTTCAGGCTCCTTAAACCTTCCGTACCCCTGCTCTTTTACGGTGATATGCCCCCCGGGGCACCTGAAGACTGCCTGGACGATTCGGGGGCGCACTTCGGTGGTCTTTCGCAGGATTCCGTCTACGCTGATGAAGCGGTTGATATGGTCGGATCGGATCTGGCGGATACCGATCTTCCTCGGCAGGTTCACGAACCGGATGTTCACATCAGATGTTGCCTTCCCATCTTTCCCCTTTACCAGCTGGTGGTTCTTCAGGGCATTCCGTACATTCTCGATAACCGTCCCGGGGTTGTCGAGGAGTTGATCTGCCATACGGAGACCTGTCCGGCCGAAACTCTCCAGTTCACGGTAATCAATCTCTATTGAACGTGTATAGGGATATTCCCGGGAAAGAAGCGCAAGCTGTTTTTTATACCGGTTTTTCAGGAACCTGCTCCAGTCCGCATCGCTGTCGGTGATGTCGGCGCCGGGATCTACCGCGGGGGATTCTTCAGTCTTTGCCATGTCTCTTTGCCTGGAGTACGAATTGCGCGATTAAGGCTTCCATCTGGATCTCGGTACTGGCCCCTTCAGAGAGGCGGAAATCCGTCGTTCCCAGCTGATCGATGAGGGTCACCTTGAGATCCGGGCTCATATCACGCCTGACGATAGCCCTGTAGCACTGGTTGATCAGCTCATTTGGGGCGATACCCCTGTCGTGAAGGAGGGAGTGAAGGATCGACTCCGCACCTTCGAAGTCCCCGGAGAGAGAGGTTGCCAGGAGATCCTCGATCTCATCGGGACGCGCCGTTGCGGTGATTGCATAGATCATCCCTGCATCGATGGTGGGTGTCAGGATGGCAGCACCCTGGAGGGCATTGATAGCTTTCCGCATGTCACCCTGCGCAATATAGACGATCGCATTGATGGCATCCTCCTCAACCCTGATCTTCTCCTTCCCCGAGATCCTGAGTATCTCCCTTGTGATAGCCTCCCCGGAGAGGCTCCTGAACCGGTAAATTGCACACCGGCTCTGAATCGGATCGATGATTTTCGAGGAATAGTTACAGGAGAGGATGAACCTGCACGTGGCGGCGTAACTTTCCATGGTCCGCCGGAGAGCTGCCTGTGCGTCGGGGGTGAGTGCATCGGCCTCATCAAGGAAGAGGATCTTGAATGTCGCTCCTCCGAGCGGCGAAGTCCGGGCAAACTGTTTGATCTGGTTCCGGACAACATCTATTCCCCGTTCATCAGATGCATTGAGTTCCCGGAAGTTCAGGTTCCACGAATCCTTGAAGAATTCACGTGCCAGTGCGACTGCTGCCGTCGTCTTTCCCACCCCTGCGCTTCCCGTGAAGAGCAGGTGGGGGAGGTTCCCTGTCTTTACATACGATTGCAGCCGCTCCACGATATCATCCTGGCCAACGATATCCGAAAGCGTGACCGGCCGGTATTTCTCTATCCATATCATCGTCGTGTCCTCCATGCGAAAATCAGCCATCCCCCGCTCATCAAATCCCGGTCTTCTTCTCTCCACAATATCGGGAGGTGAAGGAGAAATGTGTTGTGTTTC
>CAYNXS010000014.1:23072-25648 GCA_964401215.1 uncultured Methanolinea sp.
CCGGTCTTCTTCTCTCCACAATATCGGGAGGTGAAGGAGAAATGTGTTGTGTTTCAGAAAAGGCCAAGGCTTCTCAGGATGATTCATGACAGTGCCCGGGCCTTGTTGAATGAATATCGACGGGAAGGATCACGGGTTTTGAATCTTGCCATTTCCTAACCGAAATGGCAATTAGTTCTTGCGGGAACGCGAGATATCGAACACGAACACACCGTATCGACAGGAGAGATACCGTGCATTTTGCCCTGTGGTGTGGGGCATTTCTGGTGAGGCGGGGGATATCCGTGTATGGTGTTTAAAAAAAGGGAATTAATCCTGTTCTTATTCCTCGAATAAGACTTCCTGCTGCTGTTTCTTCTTCCAGTAATAATACGCGACTGCCGCCAGTATCAGGATAACAACGATAAGCGGGACCAGCCAGTAGAGCGAGAAGTGGGATCCGAATGGTTCTGCAGGAGGAACGGTCGTTGAGACAACCGCAACCATGGTTTCCGATTCCTCGGGGGTGATGGTAGGGGTCGGAGTCACGGTTGAAGTTGCGTTGCCTTTCCCGCTTTCGTATCCTTCGGTGTCACTGGTCTGGGTTGTGGGAACCGTGGTGGGAACTGTTGTGGGTACAACGTATCCCCCGCCTCCTCCACCACCGCCACCGCCGCCGCCACCACCGGGCGGTCCGAACGTGGCGCCTATGGTGTGGTTTGCGATGACATTATTGAATGTATAAGACTGGACAACTCCCATGCTGTTTCCGTCGACCACCACGTTCTTGAGTACAAATCCGGAGGTTGCGGCCAGTGTGAAGGTGATATTTCCTCCCGCAGGGACACTTACGGTGCCGGACGGCGTGATAATGCCTCCTGTTGTCGCCACTGCGTTGATATGGAACATCACGGATCCCTCGGGGAGGAAGACCGCGGAGATGTTGTGGTCTGCGACCACTGATGAGAAGGTATACTCATCGGCAGGAATCACGCTCACCCCGTCAACGAACAGTCCTGCAGTGAAGAATCCTTCGTTCGGGACGATCTGGAACGATTGACTCTCCATGTACGGGATCTCAGTTACTCCTGCAGGGATGATAGTCCCGTTCTCGGAAGGTATCGCCGTGATGGAATAGTTCATCTTCTGGAATTCGGCGCTGATGGTGTGGTTTGAGGTTACATTGGAAAACACATAGAGTGCAGGGGTTCCGACCGACATGCTGTCGACCTTTACTTCTGCGATCCGGTACCCCTGTGCGGGAGTGATGGAGAACGATTGCGATCCTCCGGTCGGCACGGCAACATCACCTGACGGAACCATTGAGCCGTGTGCCCCTGCAGTGGCATTAATGATGAGAGATCCGGGAAGCGGCACAAGGGTTGCGTAGAGATCAAGGGTCTGGTCCTTGGCCGGGTAGACCGTGATTGGCTGGCTGTTGGGAGAGTACCCGTCTTTTGCAACCGTGAATTCGGTGTACGGGCTTCCTGTGAGATCGACCGTGACCAGCAGGGTCCCGTTCTCAATCAGGCCTTTCCCCTGGCCATTGAAAGAGACGGACGCACCATTCACGTTGGAGTGGACCAGGAAATACCCTTTGTCGCCACCGATCTCGCCCATGGCCTCGATGTAATCAGGCCTGCTGTAGGTAGAGGAACCTATTGAATTCGCTGCCGTGAGATGTATGGTGTAAAAACCTGGCTGCGTGTAAAGATGGGTCGGATTCTGTTCTGTCGAGTTCGTTCCGTCACCAAACGTCCACGACCATGTGTCAGGTGTCCCTGAAGACTGGTCCATGAATGCAACTTCGAAAGGAACAAACCCGGAGGTCCGGTTCGAGGAGAAATATGCTGTCGGGGGTAATGGCTGTGGGGAGAGGACGTGGATATATCCTTCCTTGGTTTCTGTATCTGACCCCGTGGCATTGGTCACAACGAGGCTTACGGTGTACGTTCCCGGCTGGGAGTATACATGCACGGGGTTGTTTGTTGTTGAAGTGTTGCCGTCACCGAAATCCCAGATCCACGAGATGTTGGCGCCCACAGAACAATCAACAAATGCCACATCAAGAGGTGCAGGTCCAGTAGGGGGAGGCGATGGATCGGTGAAGAAACATGCGACCGGCTGTTCCTGGCAGGGGGTGAGCTGCACGGTCTTCGATACAGTGCTTGACCCGACTGAATTGGATACACTCAGCGTGACATTGTAGTCGCCGAGTGCAGCGTAGGTGTACGTCGGATTCTGGAGTTCAGAAGTAGAACCGTCGCCGAAGTTCCAGGACCAGGAGGTGGGATCGTTCAGGGAAGTGTCGGTGAACTGAACGTAGAGTGGTGTGGGGCATTCCGAGAGATAGGTAAAGTTCGCAACAGGGGGATAGACCGGTGGCGGGCATTCATACAGGCAGATGATCTGGGTTGTGGTATTCGATCCGCCTTCATTGGAGGCTGTCAGGGTGACATTGTATCCGCCATATGCAGAGTAGGTATGGTTGGGGTTCTGGAGAGTGGACGTTGCCCCGTCACCGAAGTTCCAGGACCAGGAAGTGGGATCGTTCAGAGAGGTGTCGGTGAACTGAACGTAGAGTGGTGTAGGGCATT
>CAYNXS010000015.1:0-2396 GCA_964401215.1 uncultured Methanolinea sp.
GGAGATATCATCTGCCATAAGAGGAATTTAATAGTTCCTGAACAGGAAAGGACTAATAATTTTTGAACCTTCCAGGGTAATGTACCCAACACACGGATCCGGATGGCGATTAGTTGATCCGGCTGAGTGTGATAGACGAGATATTCCAGGTAGGATACCTGGGGATTCATCTATCAGTCATGAATGGTTGCCGTATCAGACTGTCAACAGGTAAATAGGGGGAGAATTCACCATGTTGATACATGCACGATGTTGTGCCGGTATCAGAATTATGCGACAGGATGCTTCGGTTCCGGGAACAGATGGATATTGCGAATCCCGGGTGGGAGTCGGTTGTGATCTTCGGAAAGATCAACCTGTATTATTTTACCGGTACCATCCAGGACGGGGTGCTCATCATCCCCGAAAACGGCGATGCGGTGTTCTGGGTAAGGCGAAGTTACGAAAGGGCGATGGAGGAATCCACATTCCCGGATATCCGGCAGATGAGAAGTTACCGGGATGCTGCGGAGAAAATGACGATCCCGCAGCACAGGGTCTATATGGAGACCGAGATCGTGCCACTGGCCCTGGCCGAAAGGTTCAGGAAATACTTTCCGTTCTCCAGTATCCTGCCGATGGACCGCCAGGCGGCATGGACAAGGGCAATAAAGAGCTCTTTTGAACAAAACCTCATGAAAAGGGCCGGGAACATACACAGAATAGTACTCGAGGAGGGTGTACCTGAGATCCTGAGAACAGGGATGAGTGAGGCAGAGTTGGGAACACAGGTCTATTCTTTGATGGTTGAACTGGGTCACCAGGGCATCGTTAGGTTTGGCAGTTTCAACACCGAGATTGAGGTGGGTCAGATTGGGTTCGGGGAGAGTTCACTCTATCCGACCCCCTTCGATGGCCCAGGTGGATGCCGCGGGGTCTGCCCGGGAGCTCCTGTCCTGGGCAGCAGCACGCGAAGACTGAAGAAAGGGGATCTTGTCTTCATCGACAATTCCTGCGGTATTGAGGGGTACCAGACCGACAAGACCATGAATTACATGTTCGGGAATTCCCTTCCCGAAGGAGTAATCGAGATGCACAGGCGATGTGGTACGATTCTTGAGGAACTGGTCCATCTCCTTAAACCAGGTGCAATCCCTTCAAAAATATATGCCACCATATTGGATAACCTGGATCCCGAATTCCTGGATAATTTCATGGGTTTTGGAGACAGGCGTGCACATTTTCTCGGGCACGGAGTCGGGCTTGTGGTTGATGAGATACCGGTGATATCACGTGGATTTGATGAACCTCTTCAGGAGGGCATGGCAATCGCGCTCGAACCAAAGAAGGGAATCCCGGGTGTCGGACTTGTGGGTATCGAGAACACCTACCTGGTCACCCCGAAAGGAGGGATGAGTATCACAGGGAACAATCCCGGGTTGATTGGAGTCTATTACTGAAAAAGAGCCGGTTTGTTCTCTCTAAAAGCAAGGTTGATGGTACATGGAACGACATCAGTGTTTTTTCACAGGGTTCCCGGGATATTAGTAAAAAGGTAAAATTTTAATTACTAAATGTAACATATTAAATACATAGGATGAAGCTGAACACCTTCTACTTTCTGGCAGGGATCATCGGACTTGCTGAAGTAGGGTTCTTCTGGATTTCAGTGCTCTTCCGGAACCCTGCCATTATCATTGTAACATTCATTCTTGGAATACTCCTCCTCTATGGTGCAAAACGGACCATTTCAGACAGGAGGGAAGATGAGCGATCCGCGCTCATCACCCAGAAGGCAGGGGCGAGGACTCTCGAGATATTCTGTGTGCTTTTCTTTGCAATCAGCCTTGGAGGTCTCGTGATGGGTTTTGCCACCCCCCTTGGCATTCCGCCGCCTCCAAAACCTTTCCCGAGAGTTCCCCATGATGAACCGAACCTTGGATACTTCGGCCTGTTGCAGATGCTTCTCCTCTGCGGGATGGTCTTCCTGTATATCGCGTTCCGTGTCTATTATGCACGAAAATATGGAGAATGGGACGAAGATGAAGAATAACATCAAGGTGTTCCGGGCAATGCATAACCTCACGCAGGATGCTCTGGCACAGGAGATGGGGGTTGCCAGGCAGACAATCCTGGCGATTGAAAAGGGAAAGTATGACCCATCCCTTGATCTTGCCTTTAAAATAGCCCGTCGCTTTGGGGTGAATATCAATGATGTGTTCACGTATGATGAATCCTGACGCCAGGATACGACGGAGTCATAGAAGAGCGGGCCCCTCAGGAATGCCGGATTATGATAATGATTGGATTTTCAAACGGGATGAGAGAGTACTCACTGCATATGTGTCAGTTCGGGGCGACTATTAGTAATATTTAAATAACATAATGTTAAACATTTTTAACGTTAGTGAGACCAC
>CAYNXS010000015.1:2496-4358 GCA_964401215.1 uncultured Methanolinea sp.
GGGCCTGCAATCGCAGAGACCGCCGCAGAAAACGCTGCATCGTATGTGTCTGTTACAAACGTAACGGTTGAACCGGAGAGTTTCATGCCGGACGATACAGGGACCATCACGGTAAAAATTGTCAACAGTGGCACAGTCCCGGTTGCAATTTACAGGGCTGAGATACTATCAGAGGATATGACGGTGCTGAACTACCAGACCTATGACTCGGTCGGTTCTATCGGGCCAAAAAATTCCATGCAGTTTACCTTCCAGGTCACACCGAAGGTATCCGACGGGATGTATTTCCCCATGTTCTATCTGGATTATACGGATGCAGGTTCCCTGCGGTATCCGGTTCCCCTGGATGTAGATTCGACACCGCTCACCGTGAGCATTGTGAATGCTCCTGCATCGTTCTCTGCCGGGACCAAGGAGCAGGTTATACTTTCTGTCAGCAATCCGCGTGAGAATGCCGTGAACAGCGTGACGGTTACCCCCGGGGGGGATGGCATCCATTCAACCCAGAGTAATATCTTCATAGGTACTCTGAATCCCGACACAGAAAAGAGGGCAACATTCGAGATTACCGCGGAGAAGGACACAACACTCTCATTTGACGTATCCTACCGGAATGGTAATAACCAGCACCACGTCTCCCTCGGAACCCCGGTTATGGTTGGTGAGGGGGGGACAGCAGCAGAAATGGTCGTGAACAATGTTGAGGTTACGCAATCGGGCTCGTCTATTACGCTGAGCGGGGACGTCACGAATGCCGGCCTTCGCGATGCGAAATCGGTGAAAGTGACCGTGGGAGATCCTGCAAAGCCCGTGGACCCGAACCCTGTGTACGTGATCGGGGCGCTTGAGCCGGATGATTTTTCCAGTTTCGAGGTTACCTGCACTGTCCAGGGTGCACCATCAGTTCCACTGATCATTCAATACAGGGATACTGACGGGAAGGTATTCGAGGAGAGTGTGACTATATCGCTCCGGAATACCGCTATGCCTGAGTCAGGGGCAGTTTCTGGCGCTCCGCAGGGGATGTCTTCAGGAAACACGAGGAGACCCGGTGGAATGTTCGGGTTTGGCAACGGGATAAACCAGATCCCGGTGACCGAGATTATTCTCGTCATCGTGGCGTGCATTGCAGTGGCAATCGCCTGGAGAAAAGGATATCTCGCGAAGGCTGCAGAGAAGATACGGAACCGTCCCGGGAGATGAGATCCCGTGGTTCAAAAACCCCTCATCGAGCTCCGGGAGGTGACAAAGGTATATACTCTCCCCTCCGGCGACGTGGTTGCCCTCGACAGAATCTCCTTTACCGTGGAAGAAGGTGAGTTTGTTGCAATCATGGGACCATCCGGTTCGGGAAAGTCCACACTCCTGAACCAGCTTGGGTGTCTTGATCGGCCAACGAGCGGGGATCTCTGCATTCACGGGAGGAACACCCGTGAAATGAACGACCGGGAGCTGACCGATCTCCGCCTGAACACCATCGGGTACATCTTCCAGAAGTTCAACCTTATCCCCCTCCTCTCCGCGTATGAGAATGTGGAATATCCCTACCTGATGAAACACCGGAAGGTAGATGACACGGGCCACGTGGACTCGCTTCTCAGCATGGTGGGGATTGACAGGGCACTCGCAATGCACAAACCCCCTGAGCTGTCCGGAGGACAGCAGCAGAGAATAGCGGTTGCCCGGGCACTCGTGAATGACCCGAGCATCCTGCTCTGTGATGAGCCAACGGGGAACCTTGACTCGGTGACCGGCCACCAGATCATGGAGATGATAACCGACCTGAACGAGAGGGGGAGGACAATTCTCATGGTTACCCATGACCAGACCGTGGCAGAGCATGCAAGGAGGAGAATAATCCT
>CAYNXS010000015.1:4458-20064 GCA_964401215.1 uncultured Methanolinea sp.
GAGCGAACATGACCCTCTCTGTCACTGAGGAACTCTCCGAAATGGCAAACATCGTCGTTATTACGGCCTCCTCGGGCGGGGGAGGTTTTGGAGGCGGGCCAAGCGGTCCCGTGAGGGGCGGGGGAGATGAGGAGGACAAGATTTCGGAGGATGAATTCAATGACATCAAGAAGGTCGCAGAAAAATATGGTCTCGTCTATGTCATATATTCTGAGTCAGATACCATCGAGGTGGGTGACAGGGAAGGGAGATCAACTATCTATGGCCTTGATGATGAGGTGATGCAGGAATTATTCACGGTCACGAACGGGACGTATCCCCGGAGCACCGGTTCGGTGATGATCGGCCCCACACTTGCCGATCGTTACGAGCTGAAGATTGGAAGCAAGATCGATATCGGGGATGAAGAAGAGGAGGGAACCACGACGGTCAGAGTAGTCGGCATCTTGGAAGAGCGTGGGATGTCGATGGACATCAATTCTGATAATGCGGTTATTGGGAGCCAGAAACTCTTTACAGGGATGTACGGGGGCGAAGGAGAGTATGACCAGGTGAATCTCATCCTCAATGACGTCAACGACTCTGCAAAGGCCAAGGAAGAGATTCTCGAGCGCATGAACAAGAAGGAGGAGACGGTGAGTGTTCAGGACAACAGCCGTATGCTGGAGAGCATCACATCGACACTCTCGACGATGACCACCTTTGTCATGGCAATTGCCGGCATTTCACTCCTTGTAGCCGCAACATCCATCTTCAACGTGATGATGATGTCGGTCACTGAGAGGGTGAGGGAGATCGGGATCATGAGGAGTATCGGCACCCAGAAGTCGGAGGTGATGAAGATGTTCATGTACGAATCGGTCATACTGGGCGTAATAGGGGCTACTATAGGTGCGATTCTCAGTGTTGCGATAGGATGGATTGTTGTCCTTGCAATGGTGGGAAGTACAGAGTATTTCTTCACTGCAGCAAGCCTGGTCTACATACCGTCTGCGATGCTGGTTGGTATCGTGATTTGTATTGTTTCCGGCGTGTATCCTGCATGGCGTGCATCGAACCTCGATCCTATCGAAGCACTGAGGGCTGAGTAAGAGTGATGAATATCTTCCATTTTTATCATGAAACCAAAAAAAGCGAAATATTGGGGAAGTCCACTGAAAATAATACTAATTCTTGGTTTATGGTGCCTATTCGCGATATTCATTGCTGGATGCATATCAAGCGAACATTCCGACACACCCGCCCACGAATTGACCATGCCACCGACTCCCGGAGAAGAAATACTCCCGGTGAACACAACTGGGCACACCGGTTACCTGAACCGTACGTTGTCTGGTGAGCGAAGCCCTTCACCCGGCGGGATGAATATGACACAGGGAGGACCTGATCAACCACCTGGGAATGGAGCTGGAGCACCTGACGGGCAGTTCAGAAATACCGGAGAAATGAATGGTTCTTTTCCTGCACCTGGAGAGATGCCGGGTGGCATGAAACCGCCTGCCCCTCCCGCTTCCTGATCCCGGGTTTTTCCGGGATTCTCTTAAAAACCAGGTTAATCCTCCTCTTTAATCCACCCGTTCTGAACGTACCACTCGTATTCGTGTGTCCATTTATCCTTGTTCCACAGGATCAGCTGGCGGAAATAATCCCTCCGTTCACGCTGATACTCTTCCTGGTCGTGGTACACGTGCTCACCCCTGATGGACTGAACAAGCACCCTGCCAAGTGTGTGTGCATTCTTTTCCCCTTCGGATAGTGCATCAAGTCCTCTCCCGACCGATACTCCCACTCCTCCGACAGTGATTGCCCCGAATGCATTGAGGGCATGGTTCAGGTACTCGACAATCCGTTCATGGTTCGCACCACCCGCGGTGCAGACGGAGCATCCATACTTGCCGGAGAACATCCTGCAGTGGACGGCGTCTGCCATACGGTCGAAGACTGCCTTCATAGGGGCAGGGATGGAATCGATGTAGTTCGGGGCTCCCAGGACAATCCCGTCCGCATCCATCATCTTCCCGAAGAGTTCTGAGAAATCATCGCAGAGGACGCACTCACCGGTTGCATAACAGGCCGTGCAGGCATTGCAATACTGGATATCAAGCGAATAGACATCGGTACATTCGGTCTTCGCCCCTTCATCACGGGCACCAGCGAGGACAGCCTCCACAAGCCGGAGTGTCCTGCTCTCTTTTCCCCTGGGGCTCGCGTTCAGTCCTAGAACCTGTATGGTCATTATTATCTCTCCAGCATCGTGGAATCGGAGGCACCGGAGGATAAATCTGCCGGTTCTCCAATGGGGTGTGAGGGAAATACATCAGGAGAGTATTATTTGAAAAAGAGGACCCCCTTGACATCATATACTGTCATCCCGTCATACATCCCGAGGCCGTACATGACCTGGACGGCCTTCTCATCCAGGAAGGAGAGCTCTGTGACGGTATTCTCGGGATATGCGAAGATACTGTCCGGGTACTGGAGTGAGTCCCCCTTGAACCCGAGAGTGTAGAGGAGGGATCGGAGTAGATAGTGGGTTCGCAGGTCTCCTGTCATGTCTGAGTTTAGGTATATGTCATATCCTTTGATCCTGGCGCAGATGACGCCATCACAGGAGAACTCACGGTTCAGCCACTCCATCTCGTCATCCAAATCCACGGCTCTCATCCCCTCAGGGGAGAGGAACTTGATCCGGATATCCCCCGTCTGCCCCGCCTTGGGATTTTCAAAAAGCATGTTTGACTGGGACAGCGAGTTAAACTTCGCTGCAAAAGACTCGATCGTCTGCCTGTCGGCATCGGTTCCGGCATTGAGTGAGATCGTGGTCCTCTTTGATGAAGGGGGTAGACGCACGAGGTAGATGGTCCCACTCCCGAACGCGACGTCCATGAAGTGAAGGTTGATGTCTTCGCTCGAGAGGCTTATTGCAGTGGGGGTTGGAGAGGGGGTAAACGTTACAATCTCTGGAGCCTCGGAAGTGGGAACTGTGGTTGGCATGGATGTCTGTATTGTGGGGCTGGGTTCCTGTGCATCGGGCACGGTCAGGCACCCTGAGAAGCAGAGGCATATCCCCATGAGGAGAATGGAGAGGGAAAAAAACACCCTGAATTGCATGGATAAGTTTCAAAATGGGAACGGATAATGGTTGCCATGCAGGGGGAATTCCGGGATCACTGGTATAAGGTATTAACACCAATAGAAAAGGCACGGGGATGATAGCATTGTTCCCAGTGGAGTTGCGTATTTATTCCTAGTCATACCAGAACAGATAGAAATGAAGAGGTAGTTGTTGACGAATCGGCCCCACCCGGGATGGAGACCATTCGCGTGCGACTGCCGAAAAAACGTAACAGGGAACAATTTGCCATCGCCGAACTGATGCTCGGGTCTAACCATATCAAGGTCCGGTGCATCGATGGGGTGACCCGGATGGGGAGAATCAAGGGGAAAATTAAGAAAAGGGCATGGATCCGGGAAGGGGACACTCTTATCATTACGCCCTGGGATTTCCAGGATGAGAAATGCGACATTTCGTACCGGTATACAAAACCGCAGGTTGATTGGCTCCGAAGGAACCGTTATCTCTAATCTTTGTCCCGATCTCTTGTGGAAAACACCCCCTTAAAAGGGTACTTCCCGTATAATTTTCCAGCGTTCTATCTTCTCGTAAAGACTGTACCGTGCATTTGCCGGACTTGAAGAAGGGAGTGTGGAAACGATAGTGCCCGGCGGGAGTCGTTCCCCTTTCATGGCTTTTCTGAACGAATCTGCAGACTTCCCTCCGTTGAGAAACACACCCCTGATGGTTGGGTGGCTGGCAAGAAAAGACGGGATATCATTCCAGATCTCATCCCTGATATCCCGATCCATGCTTCCTTCCTGGTACCTGCGGGAAGCAATGACATCCCAGACCGCAACACGGGCGGCCAGAAGCTCTTCTTCCCACTCAGGTATTCCCGTCCCCTTAAGCCCCAGCAGGATCTGCATGATAATCCAGAACTGGTTTTTCGGGTTGGCATAATACCGACCTTCATGAAGGGACATCCTGCTCGGGAAGCTACCGAGAATGAGTATATGTGGATCAGGGCCAACAAGGGGTGGCAGACCGGAATCCCTGTCTGGATGTATCCTTTGGTTCATCCCTTCCTCATCTCCAGAACATACAGGAGATCCCCAAACACGTGAGGGTTCTTCTGTACCATCTCATCTCTTCGTCAATCTCCCTTCGTAAAGCCTGCAGCGAGATCCAGATTCATCCAGGTCTCCATAACTGTCCGGATACCTAGGTGAAAGGGATCGTGTGCATACCCTCACACACTCGGGCTTTTCCGAACTTGGAGTGATAAGATGGAATTGTCCTCAATCCAATTCATTTTGTTCGTTTCCTGATATATCCCGAAGCGATAAGAAGTACGGGGATGAGTGCATAGCACCACATGCTGCTTACGGTGTTAATGAAAGAGACACCGATCGCAACCAGGATCATCCCGGGCATCACGACGGATCGTTCGATGTTGCTTTTACCCAACGAAGGCATTTCCGGTGCTAGAGTTGCTGAATGGCGATTGATGTACCACCTCATTGCAATAAGGGTGAGACTTGCTGCCAGGAGGTTAACGTGGAAGAAGAGTACCGCCTCAAGAACGTTCGTGTAATCGCCGGAGATTGAGGTGGTGAAGGGTATGAAGACGATAAAGAAAAGGAGGAAGATGTTGATCCTTACGAGGATTGGATCGACGTACCTGACTGGCTCCAAGATGTGGTGATGGGATATCCAGAAGCCTGAGAGGATGAAGAAGGAGATCACGAAGAGCATGAACTCCGGATACATGCTCGCAAGCGCTCCCGGGAGGATATCCGGAGCCTGCGAATCAGGGATTTCCGGAACAACCAGGGAAATCACAAGGAGGGTCATGGCAAAAGCAAATATGCAGTCACTCAGTGATTCAAGCCGTGATTTTCCAATCCTCTCGATAACTGGCCCGTCGTCAGGATTCATCTGATGAGTAAGGTGTTGGAAGTATACCTATTTGAACCTGGATGGCTTCACCAGCATGATATACGCCAGGGCTTTCCAAAAACACTCCATGGTTCATTTTGTGAAGCCACGCATACAGAACGAAAATCACAGATGCGACTTCCATGTAAAAAAGGGATCAGGCTTTCTGCCGCCTCGGGGGTTTTATAAGCACCCAGCCAAGAGTGAATCCCAGAAGGGCGAGGGCCAGGATGTAGGGAAATACCCCCATGTAGTTCCCTGTAGAATCCTTTATGAATCCCGCCAGAAGTGGTCCCGCGATGGCTCCCGCACCATACGCCAGGAATACGATACCGTAGCAGCGGGGATAATCGCATGTACCAAAGTAGGTGCCTGTCGCGGTAGGGGCAATTGCAAGCCAGCCGCCGAGGCATGCCCAGAGTATCGCGAAGGCGATGATGTAGACAGGGATTGTTGGGGATATCCAGAGAGCGACCGATGCGAGAGAAATGAACACAAAAGAGATGAGTGCCGTGTTCCTCGGAGTGATGCGATCCGTGAGGCTCCCGAAGACTGGTCGCCCAAAGCCATTAAAGATTGCAAAGAAGCCGACGAGGAGCGTTGCAAGGCCTGTCTCGATCCCTATTTCAGTGCCGACAGGCTTTGCGATGGAGATAGCCATCAGGCCGGAAAGACATCCGATGAAGAAGCATGCCCAGAGACCGTAGAATGCGGTTGTGCGGAGCATCATTCCCCTGTTGCATTCGCAGATCTCTTCACCGGGTTTCAGGACTGGAGGGCTCCACCCTGAAGGTTTCCACCCTTGAGCGGGAAACCTGAGAGGGAGTGCGAGAAGTATGATCAGACCAATGAACGCAATTCCGAATATCCTGAAGGTGTTCATTATCCCGTTATGGGTGATCAGGTAATCGGCGAGATTGGCAATAAGAAACGCTGAAAAACCAAACCCGAGGACGGTGAGGCCAACCGCGAGTCCTTTCTTGTCGGGGAACCACCTTGCCGAGACTGCTATAGGAACCCCGTAGGCAATCCCGACACCAATACCTCCGATCACCCCGTAGACCAGATACAGCATCTGGACTGAGGTGACCGTGGATGCAAGGAGCCAGCCAAGGCCTGTAAGAATTCCCCCGAGTATCGTTACCTTGCGTGGCCCGAGTGTATCGATGTACTTCCCTGTCAGGGGCATCGCGATTGCAAAGAAGGCAAGGAAAACCGAGAACGGCATCAGCACCTCATTCGCGGTGACAGACTGGCCAAGGGTTTTTGTGAAGTAATCAGTCAGTGGCTTGACAAAGACGCTCCATGAATAGATGCTCCCAAGACAGAGGTTGATGAGCATGCCGAGGATGACCATCACCCAGCGCCCCTTTTCAGCGGGAATCCCAAACAAGGTTCCATCAGGCGACATAGAAGTCCTGTATAAAAAGAAAATACGGGTTATTCCTCAAGGGTTGAGACGTCCCCTGGATCTATCCCCATTTCCTTTGCCTTCAGCACCCGTCGCATGATCTTCCCTGACCTGGTCTTCGGAAGCTTGTCGACGAATTCGATCTCCGAGGGCATTGCTATCGGGCCCAGAGTCATCCGCACGTGGTAGATCAGGTCAGACTTGAGTTTCTCGCTCGGTGAAAATCCTACACGGAGGATAACAAAGGCCTTGATAATGTTGCCCTTCATGGGCTCGGGCTTGCCGATGACCGCGGCTTCTGCCACAGACTGGTGGGAAACGAGTGCACTTTCGACCTCGGCGGTGCCAATATTGTGGCCGGCAACGATGATGATATCATCTGCTCTCCCGATGATCATGATATACTCGTCCCCTTTTCCCTTGACTGCCAGGTCACCCGCAGTATAGCAACCCGGGATTGTATGCCAGTAGGTACGGTAACGTTCATCATTCTTGTAGACCGTACGGAGCATGGCCGGCCAGGGCTTCTTGATAACGAGGAATCCTCCATTTCCAGGGGCGACAGGGTTTCCCTTCTTGTCAACGACGTCAGCCTCTACACCAGGAATAGGCCTTCCCGCAAATCCGGGGCGCATGGGCTCCCCCACCATGGTTGTGATCATCTGCATCCCTGTCTCGGTCTGCCACCAGGTGTCCACGACAGGGCAGGTCTTCTTCCCGATGACCCTGTAATACCACTCAAATGCCTCTGGATTCAGCGGTTCTCCCACCGATCCCAGGATACGGAGGGAAGAGAGATCATACTTGTTCGGCCACTCCTCACCAACCTTCATGAACATGCGAATGGCTGTGGGAGCAGTATAGAAGATTGTGACGCCCAGATCCTGCACGATCTTCCAGAAGTTCCCTGCATCAGGATAGTCAGGAACTGCCTCGGCCAGAACGATGGTGGCACCGATTGCCAGTGGGCCATAGACCACATAGCTGTGGCCGGTGATCCACCCGGTATCCGCGGTACACCAGTAGACATCGTTGTCCTTGAGATCGAAGACATGCTTGGTGGTGTAGGCAGTCCCCACAAGGTATCCTGCACAGGTGTGTACAATACCCTTGGGTGTACCTGTCGATCCACTCGTATAGAGGATGAAGAGAGGATCCTCTGCATCCATCTCTTCTGCCGGGCAGACGGAAGAGACGCCCTCCAGGAGTTCGTAGTAGTCGATTTCCATCTCCTTGTGCAACTCAACAGGCTGTTCCATATCCCTGCGGAGCACGACGACCTTATCGACACTCGGGGCGTTTATGACGGCTTCTTCAACAATGGTCTTTAACGGAATGGATTTCCCGCGGCGGATTGTTACGTCCGCGGTAATTACGATCTTGGCCTCAGCGTCCTTGATCCGCATATTGAGCGCCTGGACCCCGAAACCTCCGAATACAACACTGTGAACCGCACCAATCCTGGCGCAGGCAAGCATGGCGATGATCTGCTCGGGAACAAGTGGCATGTAGATGCAGACCCGGTCTCCTTTCTGGACTCCGAGTGTCTTCAGGCCGTTGGCAAACCGGCAGACATCCTGGAAGAGCATCTTGTAGGTGAAGATCCGCTCTTCACCCTCCTCTCCTTTCCAGATAAGGGCTACCTTGTTCCTGCGGTGATTGTTCACATGGCGGTCAAGGCAGTTTGCAGTGATGTTGAGCTTGGCGTTGACGAACCACTTGGCATAGGGGTAGTTCCATTCGAGTACCTTGTCCCACTTCCTGATCCAGTCGAAGTGGTAGGCCTGCTTCTCCCAGAATCCATCGGGATCCGCAAGGAACTCCCTGTACGCAGCGTTGTAGTCTTTGGTCCATGCATTCTGTTTATAGGATGGGTCGGGGGTGTAAGATTTTTCATCCCCTGATAGCGCCACCTCAAATGATTCTGCCATTCTATCGCACCTTTCCGTTTGGAATCATTCAATCAGCCATTGATGTGTGAGGAGCCCTCGCAGAATTCCCCTCCTGCCGGATTACTTCTCCTCATGTACTCTCCTCAATCATTTGCTCGAGTGTTCAGCCAGCCTGACGATACCGCGGGATGATGAAACCTCCCGCAAACCATGGTAAAATCCACATTCTCGGCTATTTTTGCCATGCCTCCCGGGACTATATCTTAATGATTAATCATTATATTTATTAAAAGATGATGTTTTGCGCTTACAATCAAATCTCAATATTTTTCTAAGTATTTTTGAACGGCAGCCTGGAAATTCCTTTTTTTAATCCAAAGGGAGTTCTGTCATGTGTGGTATTGCCGGTTGCCTGCACTCTATTGTGGCATTCGATCGCGCATTCTGTAAATAATCGTTCGAATGGAGGGAAAAAGGATTAACATATTCCAATTAAAAAGAAATGTATGGATATCGCCATTATCGGGGCCTCCGGGTATGCCGGTGGCGACCTGATTCGTCTGCTCCTTGCACATCCACGGGTCAGGCTGGCCTGCGCCACTTCGAGGAAGCTGGCAGGAAAACCCGTCTGCTCCATCCATCCCCAGGTCAAGGGGCTCCTGGATATGGAATTCTCAAATCCCGCACCGGAGAACCTTGAAGCAGATATCGCGTTCCTGGCAGTTCCCCATACCGCTGCAATGATGTATGCCCGGCCTCTCCTTTCCCGTGGTATCAAGGTGGTTGATCTCTCCGCAGACTACCGACTTCCAAGGGAGATCTTCGAGAAGGTGTACGGTGTCCCTCACACGGACTACTTCACTGCACCGTATGGAATCCCTGAACTTCACCGTGATTCGTACCGGAATGCCGAGTTCGTCAGCAACCCGGGATGTTTCCCCACCGGTGCGACACTTGCCGCTGCACCTCTTGCCCGGTATGCCCATACCGTCATATATGATTCAAAGACCGGTGTGTCAGGGGCAGGAGATAATCCCTCTGCAACAACACACTACCCCAACGTAGGGGACAATGTGAATCCCTACAAGTGGACCTCCCACCGTCATCTTGCAGAGATGAAACAGGAGCTTGCAGGCCTCGGGTCCCGGGCAAAGTGTTACTTCACCCCTCACCTGGTTCCTGTCAACCGGGGGATACTCACTACCGCCCATATACTCCTTGATAAACCCATGGGCCAGGAGGAAGTGGACGCGATCTATCGCAGGTTCTACGAGAAGGAGTTCTTCGTTCGCCTCCAGAACCCCGTTCTTGCAGCAGTCAGGGGAACCAATTTCTGCGACATCAGGGTTGAGAGCGAGGGAGAGCGGGTAGTGGCAGTATCTGCTATTGACAATCTGGGCAAGGGAGCGAGCGGCCAGGCCATCCAGAATATGAACCTCATCTGCGGGTTCGGCGAACGCGAAGGCCTCACCGGGGCCGGGCTGCTCCCCTGAAAGAGAGGAATACCACATGCGCATCCACGAGATTATGACCAGGAACCCTGTCACTATCGGGGCAGGGGCTCCCGTGAGAGAGGCGGCCGCACTTCTCAGAAAATACAAGATAGGGGGCCTCCCCGTATTGGATGGTGAGAAACTGGTGGGGATGATCACCGAATCTGATATTCTCCGTCTCCTGGAGATGGGGAAGATCTCCGATGACCTGTGGCTCCCGTCCCCCCTTGAGGTCATTGAAGTGCCGATCAGAGAGATATTCAACTGGGAGAAGACCAAACATGCACTCTCTGATATAGGGAGCGTGGAGGTCCGTAAGGTGATGAGCCGCCCCGCGGTAACCATAGGGGAGGATGAGGAGATCGAGGATGCCGCAGCGCTCCTTCTCTCCCGAAAGATTACCCGCCTGCCCGTGGTACGCGACGGAATTATAGTCGGCATCGTAGCACGTGCTGATATTGTGAGAGGAGTTGCCGGCCCGGGGCAATAAGCGAAAGGTGGACCAGCAATGAAGAGCATCTGTGGTGTCGAAGGTGTCACGGCCTGGGGAATAAAAGAAGGGAAGTTTGGCCTTGCGCTGATAAGGGCAGAGGGGGTAGCTGCAGGGGTATTTACAACCAACCTGATGAAGGCGCCCCCTGTAAAAGTCATGGAGGAGCGGATCCGCAGGGGCACTCTCTCTGCGATCTTGGCGAACAGCGGCTGTGCAAATGCCTACACCGGTGCAAGGGGTTACCGGGATGCAATCGAGATGGCATCGATAGGTGCTGAGACACTTGGCGTTTCAGAAGATGACGTAGGCGTAGCCAGTACCGGGGTAATCGGGCGTTACCTGGATCTTCCCCTGATCCGTGACCAGTGCCGCCGGGTAGCTCCAAACCTGGCAAGGACCGAGGAAGCCGAGATCCTTGCCGGGAGGGCTATCATGACGACCGACCTCACGGAAAAGCATTCTCTTGTCGAGAGAGAGACGTTTTCTGTCGGCGGGATCACGAAAGGTTCAGGGATGATCGCCCCGAACATGGGAACCATGCTCGCATTCATGTACACCGATGCCGACATGACGGCTCCTGCACTCCGTGAAGCACTCAGAACTGCAACACGGCGGACATTTAACAGGGTTGTGGTGGATGGAGACATGAGTACGAATGACATCGCGCTCTGCACCGCGACAGGCAAAGCGGGGAAGGTCGATCCCAATGAGTTCTCAGCGGCACTTGAGGAGTGCTGCAGGACACTCGCAATCAAGATCGCCGAGGATGGCGAGGGTGCAAGCAAGCTCCTTGAGGTCACGGTGGAGAGAGCCCCAGGTGAGGAAGAGGCAGCTTCGGTTGCCAGGACCGTGATCGCATCGCCGCTTGTCAAGACGGCGGTCTACGGTGCAGATCCCAACTGGGGACGCGTGATAGCAGCAGCGGGGAGGGCGGGCGTTGACTTCGATCCCGACAGGGTGAACCTGTGGATGGGGAACGGCACGGACTCAGTGCCTCTCGTGACCCGGGGTGAGATTGTCGTAGACCTTGTGCGGGCAAAATCCCTGATGCAGGGGAGGAAAGTTACCTTCACACTTGACCTGGACGCAGGATCAGCAAACGCAACGGCATGGGGCTGTGATCTGACAGAGAAATATGTTGAGATTAACGGGAAGTATACGACATGAAGAGAGAGGAAGTCCTGATCGAAGCCCTCCCGTACATCCAGCAGTTTCATGGCAGGACCATGGTGATAAAGCTGGGAGGGCATGCCATGGTAGACGCAGCAATCCTTGAGAATGCGATCCAGGATGCCGTGCTCCTGCAGATTGTAGGAATCCGGGTCGTCCTTGTTCATGGGGGAGGGCCTGAGATTACCGACAAGATGAAAGCCATGGGAAAAGAACCAAAATTCGTTGGGGGGCTCCGGATCACGGATGAAGAGACCCTTGAGATCGCCCAGATGGTGCTCGTCGGGAAGATCAACAGCAACATCATCTCCCTCATCGCAAAGAGCAGGGGTCTTGGCGTAGGGCTCTCCGGGAATGACGGGAACCTGATCATCGCACGAAAGATGGACCCCCAGAAAGTCCATGTCGCAGGGAAGGAACAGGAGGTCGACCTGGGGCACGTCGGAGAGATACAGGAAATAAATCCTGCAGTCCTGAATACCCTCCTTGACAAGGGGTACATCCCCGTTGTCTCACCGATTGCAATAGACCGCAACGGCCAGAGCCTGAATATCAATGCAGATACAGCGGCCGGGGAGATTGCCATTTCCCTGAATGCATACAAGCTGATCAACATGACCGATGTCGACGGAATCATGGATGCCAGCAGGACCCGGGTCTATCGCCGGATGCGTGTCCAGGAAGCAGAACAGCTGATGGGAAGCGGAGTCATCTCTGAGGGGATGATTCCAAAAGTGAGTTCCCTCGTCCGTGCTGTGAATAGCGGGGTCTCGTATGGTCATGTCATCAATGGCAATATCGCTCACAACCTGCTCCTCGAGATGTTCACTGATGAGGGTGTGGGCACCATGATCTATTCACGGGAGTGAGGGAAGTTACGAAGGATACGTCATCGCGAAAGGGGAGGAGAACAGTGATCAGGGCACTCGGGGGAATCCTCGTTATTCTCCTGCTCTTATCCTCATTTTCTCAGGCAGATTCCCCGAACGATCCATCAGGTATCAAAACAACCATTACTCCCACACTTACCCTCTCGCAACCCCTTTACGAGGATGGAAAACCAGTAGTCCACTTCTTTTATAATACCAACTGTGCAGAATGCCAGAAGACACTCCCCTACATGGAAGAGATGGTCTCCCTGTACCCCGGGGTGATATTCCGGTTCCATGACATCAGGGAGAGCGACATGGCCCGGGAACTCTTCCAGGAGTTCAAGCATGCATATGGGAAGGAGTTCCTCCCGGTGCCATCACTCTTCCTTGGTCCCTATGTCCTGTCCGAGTATGAAGAGATCACCGGGAACCTCGACGATGCTATCCGGCTCACTACGGAACAGCCGGGTGTTCATCCCACGTTCACAAACAACACGGAGGGTTCCGGAGCGGGTGAGACACTCACCATTCCACTGGTTGTCGGTGCAGCCCTTGTTGACGGGATCAATCCCTGTGCTTTTGCGGTCCTTATCTTTCTTCTCCTCTCGCTCATTGCCCTTGATTCCCGGAAAAAGGTTCTGATGGTTGGAGCAACGTTTATCGTTGCAGTCTTCTGCTTCTACTTCGCATCAGGGCTGGGTCTTTTCGCAGTCGTCCAATCATCAGGCATGTCCCGACTCGTCTCTCTTGTGGCTGCAGCCATTGCGCTCATCGCAGGAATGATAAGTATCGGGGAAGCACTCTGGAAGAAGCCAACACCTTTCCTCTCCATCCCGGTATCGACGAAGGGGATAATCGACACCTGGGTGAAAAAAGGATCCTTACCTGCAGCCTTTGTGCTGGGAATACTGGTAGGGATGTTCGAGCTGCCCTGCACGGGTGGTATCTACCTTGCGATCCTCTCGCTTCTCTCGAACAGGATGACACTTTACCAGGGTATTCCGTATCTTCTCCTGTATAACCTGATCTTCATCGTGCCCCTGGTGGTCATCCTCGTGGTCGTCGCATTTGGGGTTGCACCGGAACAGCTCGAGAAGATCAGGGAAGAAAAACGCCCCTATATCCGGCTGGCCATGGGCATCGTAATGATAATCCTGGGAATTATTCTCCTGCTCGAGATTCTCTGACCTGTCAGGGGAGGTTCCCGTCCCCCTGGCATTCCCGCTGTTTCTCCTCGCTCATGTCGATCAGGATGGCAAAGATTTTCCTGACAAAGACAGGATTGATGTTCTTCTCGACAGCATAATTGAATGCCAGGTCCAGCACCTCGTGGGTCCTCTTCTCATCATGGATGGGCAGGCCGTCGTTCATCTTCACCTGCGCCATGCGTGCAGCAAGATGCTGGCGCTTTGCGACGAGATCGATGATCTGCTCGTCTATCTCGTTGATCTCGGCCCTGAGTGCTTCGATGGGCATATGATCTACCTTCAGGGAGTGAAGGGATTTAAAGGTGGTGGCATTGCTCGCTCCAAAGGTGATATTGGGTGGAAGGATCAAACAAGCTGAAGAGTAGCCTATGCTTGAACGAATCACCCGAAGGGAGCGATCCGACCTGCTCATCGCCTGGCTTGCGATATCCATTGCTTTCTCCCTGGTCTTTATCAAGGGGGGAGTCACTGCAGAGCTCTTCGTCGTATACCTTCTCGTCTCTATGTTCACCGTGGGAATCGGGTTTATTCTCCACGAGATGGCCCATAAGTTCACGGCCATGAAATTTGGATTCTGGGCTGAATTCCAGAAGAATAATCTCATGCTTCTGGTGGCGGTGGCGATGGCTGCCCTTGTAGGGGTTGTCTTTGCAGCACCGGGAGCAACGATGATCTACGGGAGTTATATCTCGAGAGAGCAGAACGGGAAGATATCTGCAGCAGGACCTGCGATCAACCTCCTTTTATGCATCCCATTTGCGATCATCCTGTTCGTATCAGGAATGATATCTCTCCCAATCCTGTCACGAAACCTCCTCTCTCTCCTGGGCATCGTGGGGTTGCAGGTCAACGCAATGCTCGCTGCCTTCAACATGCTTCCCGTAAGCGTCCTTGACGGTAAGAAAGTGCTGGCCTGGAACCCTGCGGTGTTTGCAGTTCTGATTGTTGCAGCCTTCGGAATCCTCATTGGATCGTATTACCTCGGCCTTTGATAAATCCCCTTTTTTCAAGGCATGGGAATAAAAGGAGAAGGAATAAATATTAATCAGAATTATTTGCTCTAACGCAAATAAAATTGTTTAGAAGGTTCTATCACATGCACATCATGGAAGGTTTTCTCCCCCTGCACTGGGCGGTTATATGGTGGATTATCGCAATTCCCTGCCTCATACTCGGGATAATCCAGTTGAAGAAGGTACTTGCGTCCGATCGCGAGGCTCTCCCGCTCCTGGGCGTGACAGGAGGTTTCATCTTTATCCTCTCATCGCTGAAACTCCCCTCGGTGACGGGAAGCTGCTCCCATCCCACCGGAACCGGGCTCTCTTCTATCTGCTTCGGTCCATGGGTCACTTCCGTCATCTGCGCAATTGTTCTTCTCTTCCAGTGCCTCTTCCTGGCCCACGGGGGTCTTTCGGTCCTCGGTGCGAACATAGTCTCCATGGGAGTCGTCGGGCCGCTCGCAGGCTGGGCTGTCTGGCGTGTTCTCCGTGACACTGATGTCAATATGTATCTCACGGTCTTCCTTGCCTGTGCCATTGCCGATCTCTGCACGTATATCACCACCTCACTTGAACTCGCACTCGCGTATCCGGCCGACGTGGGAGGATTCGCAAGTTCATTCATCCTGTTCCTGGGAATCTTTGCCATCACCCAGATCCCGCTTGCAATCGTGGAAGGGATTGTGCTCGCACTGGTCTTCAAGTATATCGTGCAGCTCAAGCCCGAGATCCTTATCCGGCTCAGGGTGTTCCCGGATGAGAAGATAAGGGCCGCAGGGAGTGATGCCTGATGTGGGGCCGCTACCGCCTCGAGATTCTCGCAATTGTGGCAATCATCTGCTTCTGCGGAATTTTCCTGTATACCAGTACTCTCCTGGGAGATGCTGAATATGCCGGGTCCGATACGATAGGATCGTCAAGGGTTGCAGAGCTAGCTGGTGTACAGGAGGAGGATTTCCAGCCCCTCATTCCGCAGTGGGTGCCGCCAAGTGGCGAGATCGAATCAGCATTGTTCGCTATACAGGCGGCAATCGGAGGAATATTCGTCGGATGGGTCTTTGGGTACTGGAAAG
>CAYNXS010000015.1:20164-23936 GCA_964401215.1 uncultured Methanolinea sp.
ATACAGGCGGCAATCGGAGGAATATTCGTCGGATGGGTCTTTGGGTACTGGAAAGGCCAGAAGAGTAGAAGCAGTTGAACGTGTCATGAACTATGGTAGAGGATGTACGAAGAACTGCTCGAGGACATTGCCCAGAAGAATGAGCTGAGGGAAGTCAACACCTATACAAAGCTTGCTGCAGGCCTCGGAGGCATACTCCTGTGTCTCCTCTCGGCAACGTTCGTCGCGCCGCTCTTCATCGCCATCGCACTCTCCCTCGCGATCCTTATCCTGGCACGGATTGATGCAAAGACCTACGCAGAGATCTTCGTGGCACCGGTCATATTTGCCGTCTTCAGCGTCAGCGTGATCATCCTCCTCGCAGGGGGAGAGACGATCTTCTGGAGCTGGCAACCCCTCTCATGGTTTTCGCTCTCGTTCACAAGGGAAGGTATCAATGAAGGGATTTTCGTATTCTCCAGGGTTCTCGGGGGCACATCGGCACTCCTTTTCATTGCTCTTACCACCCCCATGACCGATCTTTTTGCCGTCATGAGGCGTGCCCGCTTCCCCGAAGAAGTCCTGGACCTCGCCATGATCATCTACCGCACCATCTTTTTGATCATGTCGCATCTCGTGCTGGTGTACCGGGCGCAGGTGATGCGGCTTGGATACCGCACGATACGGGAGTCGGTCCATTCGTATGCTACGCTCTGTGGAGCGGTATTTATTGCCAGCTGGGAGTCGGGCGAGGATCTGATCCGGGCCATGGAGTCCCGCTGTTATGATGGGAAGTTCGCAGTCCTTGGAGAGGGCGGACCGGTCCGTATGCGTTCGGCCTTTGCAGTCCTCTCATTCCTGGTGATGTCAGGAATGCTCGTCGTGACCACCCGACATATCACATTCCTGTAGGAGCCACACCATGGGACATATTATTCTGGAAGCAAGGGATATACGCTATCGCTATCCCCGGGGACCGGAAGCAATCCGCGGAATGAGCTTCCATGTCAGGAAAGGGGAGAAAGTTGCCCTCGTGGGGCCAAACGGTGCCGGAAAGTCAACGCTTCTCCTGATGTTCAACGGGATGATCCGCCCGGATTCCGGGACAATCCTCATTGACAGTGAACCGATCCGGTACGATCGGGCAACCCTGCGCACGATCCGGAAGCGGGTCGGGTTCGTGATGCAGAATCCCGATCGGCAGATCATCTCACCTACGGTCTTTCAGGACGTTGCATTCGGGCCA
Organism: uncultured Methanolinea sp.; assembly: GCA_964401215.1. Taxonomy (GTDB): domain Archaea; phylum Halobacteriota; class Methanomicrobia; order Methanomicrobiales; family Methanospirillaceae; genus Methanolinea_A. The sequence continues at coordinate 21,390 of CAYNXS010000015.1, forward strand.
ACAAATCTCGGGTTCAGCGACCGTGAGGTTAAGGATGCGGTTGAAAACGCCCTTCGCCTTGTCGGGCTCTCGGGATTTGACCGCCGCCCGCCCCACCAGCTCTCGGGAGGAGAGAAGAAGAGGGTGGCAATTGCAGGGGTTCTTGCCATGGACCCGGATATCCTTGTCTTTGACGAACCCACGAGCGGCCTCGATCCCTCGGGTTCTGAGGATATCATGGAGCTCCTGGATGAATTGAACCAGCGGGGGAAGACGGTGATCATCTCCACGCATGATATCGAACTTGCGTATCCCTGGGCTGACAGGGCTATCCTGCTCCTGAACGGGAAGATCCTCCAGGAGGATGTTCCTGACGTCGCCTTCGGTGATGAGGAACTTGTGAGGAAAGCCCGGCTATCCATGCCGACCCTGCTGGAACTGTACTGTGAACTGGAAAGAAGGGGTTTTGTACTCCCGGAGCGAAAACCGAGGACTGTTCTCGACATGATCAATGTCATGGACCGGGCTTTCCGGAACAAGCCATGTTATACAGAGCCCGGGAATATCTCTCTCTTCAATGTGGACTCACCTGGCGATGTGGATCTCCATGAATGGCGGGCCTCCAACCAGGAGGTCCCTGTTGGAGGAATGGGAACCCGTGCCAAGCAGTGTGCATCGGACATGATGATCCCCCTTGATTTCACGTACGGTGTCATTGACAAGTGTATCTTAAAGGCACTCCTCGGAGAGGATAGCCTTATTCTCATCACCGGGAGCATGGTGCAGAGAGTTCACGAGAGGGTGGATGAATTCTGCAGGGAAAACCGGGTGACAATTCGGGTTTCCATGCTCGCACCCGTTTCGAAGACCCGGGAGAATTGATGATGACTGACCCAGGATTTACTGCACCCAAGACCCGGAAAAGTGATGGGGGAGGAGATCAATTCCGGGTTATCACATGCGGTTCATATGTGCATGCCGAAACCAAGACCCAGTTCTGACCCGGCGGCTCTCCGGATTGCGTTTGATCTGATCTTCCGTAAGGGCAGGGCGCCGCCCTCATGCCCGATGCCTGACGAGCGGGATCTCCTCAACCGCATCATGGACAGGGCACCTGAAGCATCCGCTGCAGGGTGCAGAGACGCACTCATTATGGTCAGGAAACTCTCGTATGATGTCTATCCTGTGTGTGATGCATTCCGTGAAGGTCTCTATGGCACGGGGGAGGATGCAAAGGGTGCCGCGATCAGGGACCTGGAAGAGAAGAACCCGGGTTTTACTGATGACGAGTACCTGACGGCTTTTGCCGTGGGGATGATGTGGACAGCACTGTAAAAGAATGTGAAAATTCCGAATGGATTACTGAGATTTTGGGTCATATCTTGAAGATTCGAGCACTCTGACGACCTTTCTTCCCTTTTCCCGTGCATTGTTCAGTGCTGAGGGATGACCACGGATTCCCTTGTATCGGTCCATATCGTTCGCGATGATGTTATCGTAATATTCGAAGCCCAGGGTGTTGAAGAAGGCGGTGACAGCTGGAAATGCGGCATCGAACACATTGTCCCAGGACAGTCCTGCGGTGGATATGAAGATACCCTTGTGATGTGCGATATGCTCGTTTGTGAAGAAGAGAGTCTTTTGGATAAATTTCCTGGCCCAGATGTACTGTGCCCGGTCGATGAGCCCTTTCAGTTCTGCAGTGATGCCCATGGTGTAGATGGGGGATGAGACTGCCAGGCAATCGACTGTGAAGATCCGGTCAAAGAGTGTGATTGCATCGTCCGTCACAACACATTCCCCATCTTTATGGCACACGTTGCATCCGCGGCATGGGGTGTAGGAGAGGTCCTTTAAAATAACCTTCTCTGTCTCACCCCCGGCATCCCCTGCACCATCAAGGAATGCATCAAGCAGGGTCTCAGTGTTCCCGTGGCGATGGGGGCTCCCTGAGAGGCCGAGAACCTTCACGGTCATGTCTCACTGCTCCAGTCTCTTCCGGAGTTCCGCAATGACCTCCCTTCCCAGTCGTTCCGCATCTGCCTTTGCAGAGGGGTGTGAAAGGACTGCCCCTTTCTCGTCAACACCGTTGATCATGAGGTAGTTGATGTCCTTATCCCTGACATCGATCACGTGAAAGAAGCATTTTACTGACGGGACGGCCCCCAGGAAGACATGGTCCCATTTCTGGCCGGCTGTGGAGAGGAATATCCCTAGCCTCTTTCCTTTCCGCTCCGGAGGAACAACCGGGAGCTTGAGAACGAATTTCCGTGACCGGAAGACCTGGAATCGGTCGATAAGGGCTTTTGCCTGGGCACAGATACCCATGCAGAAGATTGGTGCGGCCAGGATGATGCAGTCCGCATCAATGATCTTGTCGTGCAGGACATCCATCCCGTCCCGCTGAACGCATTTGTTCAGGGTCTCGCAGGCATTGCAGCCCCTGCAGGGATTCACATGTGCCTCTGAAAGGGGGATCTTCTCAATCACCACACCCTCTTCCTTCCCCATTGCAGAGAGAACCCAGTCGAGGAGGGTCTCAGAGTTCCCACCCCTCCTCGGGCTTCC
>CAYNXS010000016.1:0-2399 GCA_964401215.1 uncultured Methanolinea sp.
GGGTGCTGCTCTGATTGCAGGATGCACCGATGTGCACCAGGGGTCCCCCTTGCCGGCCGGACAGGATGACCCTCTCGTTGGGGTGTGGGTTTCCCGGGAAGCCGGCCTTACCACCATCTACCGTTTCTGGGAGAACGGGACATTCGATGCATGGTCCCGTTCAGAGGATGTCCGCCCCAAATATGTATACACCTCAAAAGGAAATTGGGAGGTTCGCGGAGTCCATGAATATTCGACCGAAGGAGAACATATCGGCTATGGGGAGGTGACAGCCCTGGCTATCAGGCGTATTCTGACACTGGTGCATGATCCTACCAGTGATACCCTCACGATTGCGCAATATAAAAACCAGATGTTCACCAGGCAATCGCACGATCCGGATGCTCCACTGGACCCTTCGGGTTCCCTTACCGGGTGAAGGACAGTCATTGTAGAATAACCAGGGTCCACTTCATCGTCCTGGGCCCTTCACACCCCGCTCCCACAGGACTTTGCCCTGGTACATGATCCTCGTGATGCGATGGTACGGAATCGGGGATAACTGGGATTCCTCCCCTACTTCCATGTACTGTGAATCGAGCGCGACAATCCGCTCCCCTGTCACGCATGACTCGTTGCCGGGAGCACCCCGGTCTATGTAGCAGACCGTCACATCCCCAAACGTAAATGCCGGGTCATGGAAGCAGCGGAGTAGGATCTCATGGCTCTTTCTCACGGCTCCTCCCACCCGGGGAATGCCAGGCACGAAGGATATCTTCTCTCATGGAACACCTGGCTTGTGGCCACCCGGATATCTGCATAGGTATCCTTCATGGGATTATTGCCGGTGTTGGTGTTCCTGTCCCAGCACGGGAAATTGCTGCTCGTGACTTCGAGCCTGATCCGATGATCTCTCCTGATCCGTGCTGCTGTGCTCCCTCCGTCGATATTGAGTGAATACACAGTCCCGGGAGAGAGGAGTGAGGGGTTTTCCAGAGAGTCCCGGAACTTCGCCCGGAGAATTCCCGACGTCAGATTGATTGCCCTTCCTCCAGGGGAGACGTCCACCAGCTTCACGCAGAAATCCGTGTCAGGAACATCGGTAGAGACCCAGAGGCGGACAGTAATGTTCCCCGCGATACAGAAAGGAACCTTCAGGGGATCTGTGGTATACACGAGCACCTGGTTGATCGCTTCAACCTGGCGCTGGTCTGCAGGCCCCATAGGAGTAATTCCCGTCATGCAGCATGACTGGCCTCCCAGGCTCGGGATCGGGTCCCGGGGATTGTAGACATACACATCGGGGGCCTCGTCTTCCGGCAGATCTGACGAAAGAAAGCCATCGCCTGAAAGGGAATTTGCCCTTCCTCTGCTGTGAAGGTAAAGGGTCCGGAGCCTAGTTTTCTCCGGAGGCCAGGAAGAATCAACCCTCCAGGTGTTTTCACCGAGCATGTAATAGCGGACCCTTGGCTCTTCCATAATCCCATTCTCCATCATCTTGAGCCAGTGATCGAACCACCTGAGTTGAAGGTCGTCAATCCGGCTTGCCGCAGCCTCGCCAAGGTCACATAAACCGAGGATGGATGTCCAGGGAGTGTGGTACCAGGGGCCCATCACCAGCTTCTGGTTCTCCCTCGCTCTCGTTGAACCTGCATGGCTCCTCAATCCGCCAAAGAGCCTGATGTCCCCGTCCCTGAATATGTCATACCACCCGCCAATGTGCAGGGCAGGCACGAGAATGCGTGAATAAAGCCTCTCGATGTTCCAGCGCTGCCAGTACGCGTCGTTCGCGGGATGATCTATCCACTCGAAGAAGTAGGGTGCAAGGTCGTGGGCTCGGAGCAGGGGAAACGAGTCCATGGGGAGCCACTGCCACCAGTCGTGCATCGACTGGATGGATTTCCAGAGCGTGGCCTCGTACCCTGAGAGACCCTTTCTCCGGGCGGTATCGGTGGAAAGATACATGGCCCAGGTGAGGTTGAACGCCAGGGCAAAGGCACCTCCGTTGTATGCCCATCCCTCATACAGGTGCGGTGTGCAGAATGCCGGACAGATGCAGGTCAGGTGCGGCGGGGCAAGGGATGCTGCCATCATCTGTGTCAGTCCCCCGTACGAGAAGCCGTACATTCCCACCTTCCCCGATGATCCAGGAAGAGCCGCCGCCCATTCCACGGTATCGTATCCGTCCTCTGCCTCGTGCCGGAACGGTGAGAACTCCCCCCCAGAAGCCCACCGGCCACGGATATCCTGGGAAACAACGATGTATCCCCGGGAGGCGTACCATGAGGGGTGTGCATAGGAGAATGTCTCAGCATGGGCCTTGTCGTAAGGCTGCCGGATAACAAGGACCGGCCAGGGTCCCTCCCCAGGTGCCGGCCGGTAGACATCGGCAGCGAGCATTGTCCCGTCTCTCATCTCGG
>CAYNXS010000016.1:2499-17394 GCA_964401215.1 uncultured Methanolinea sp.
ATTCTATCACGGATGACACACCTGTCGGTGGATATCGGGGGAAGGCCCGGGGTTGACTGCAGGGGGTTCTGCGAGTACTGCTACTTCAAGCACGTCAGGGAGACTGCTCCCCTTGGCTGCCGGTACTGCCCGCCCTACAAAAAGGGGTGCGACTACTGCAGCCGGAGCGTGCGGGAATATTACCAGGGATTCAAAGAACTCAGGGCTGTCACAGACGACGTCCTCGCCAGGCTCCAGACCATTCCCGATGAGGTGAGCAGGATCACCATCAGCGGGGGAGGAGACCCGAGCTGCTACCCCCGGTTTACCGAGCTCGTCGAGATCCTTTCCAGCATGGAAGCCCCACTCCACATCGGGTATACCAGCGGAAAGGGGTTTGACGACCCCGGGATTGGCAGGTTTCTCATCGACTCCGGCCTCTCAGAAGTCTCGTTTACCGTATTCTCGGTGCAGCCGGAACTCCGGAAACGGTACATGCATGATCCAACCCCGGATGCGTCACTCGCAGTCCTCGAGACCCTGTGCAGCGAGATCGATGTGTATGCCGCCTGTGTCGTGCTCCCGGGGATAAACGACGGCCCGGTTCTCGAGGAGACCTGTGAATGGCTCGAAGAAAAGGGTGCAAAAGGGATCATCCTGATGCGGTTTGCCAACCGGACCGACCAGGGTTTGATTCTCGGAAATGCCCCGGTCATCCCGGGTCAGATGGTCCAGGAAACAGACGAGTTCCGGGACTTGGTAACCGGGCTCTCGCAGAAGTTCCGCATCAAGGTCAGCGGGACTCCCCTCTGGGACCCCGGGATAGGCTCCCCTTTTGCACTGGCAGATGAACCCGACCTGATTAGAAAACTCCCCCGTCTCGAGAGGCGGGCAAGCGTGATCACAGGGAGGATTGCGGCTCCCTTCATCAGGAAGATCCTCTCGGCCCGGGGGAGATCTGCAGAGGTCGTCCCGGTCGAGAAAGATATCGCCTGCCTGATCACCATCGATGATTTGCGGGCTCTCGATCCCGCCGCCCTTGCACCCCTGGTGATCATCCCGGGAAGGGCGTTTGTGTACGACAGGGAGGCAGAAGATCTGCTTGCCGGGGATGGGAAAGAGAGGACAATCATGCGGGGGCCTGATTCCCTCACTGCCGACGCCGAGACCAGCATGGGGATGACCAGGAACGAGGTGCTGGCGATGGAGATGGAGGCATTTGCGGATTTGATCAGGCTCATCAACCGGTACGGGAGCTGCTGATACCCCGTGCATGCACGATAGCCTTAATATTCCTTCAATCAAATGGAATCAGGCACTTTTGAAAAAAATGTGCTGGCAGATGTAAGTCCGACGTGCATCACACATGCACGGGCCCGAACGATTTCGGGCCTCTGGGATTACGGAGAGTCAGCGTGACTCTTTTCGGATTTACATTGGCTGTTCGGAGGTGAATACCACAATGGCACGAATGCATGCACGACGCAGGGGCCACTCGGGCTCGGTGCGGCCTTACCGCAAGGAAGCCCCGACCTGGGCAAATACCGATGTCGCGTCTATCGAGAAGATCATCGTCGATCTCAGGAAGGAGGGTGTCTCCACCAGCAAGATCGGGATGGTGCTCCGCGACCGGCACGGTGTCCCTGATGTGAAACTCATCACAGGGAAACGGATCGGCCAGATCCTGAAAGAGAACAATATGCAGTCCGAGATCCCCGAGGATCTCAGGAACCTGATTGAAAAAGCCCTCGGGCTCCGCAAGCACCTGGGCGAACACAAGAGCGACGTCCACAACAAGAGGCAGCTCCAGCTGACCGAATCGAAGGTCCGCCGCCTGGTGAGGTACTACACCGGGAATGGCAGACTCCCGAAGGAATGGAGCTACAAGCCGGAGACCGCTGAGATCCTCCTCTCACGATAAGAAATACCATGTCCCTTGACGAGGCCGCAGGAAAGCTGGCCGATCACCTCGGCCGGCAGGAATTCGTGGAGGTCTATGCACACCACGATGCGGACGGTATCGCAGCGGGATCTATCCTCTGCATGGCGCTGCTCAGGCGGGATATCCGGTTTCGGCTCCGGGTGGTCACCCGCCTGAGCCCGGCGGAAATCTCCCCTGATACCCCGACTCTTCTCTGCGACCTCGGGTCAGGAATTGAGGATCTCCCCGAAGGAGTGATGGTAGTAGACCACCACATCCCCTTCTACACAGGAGAACTCCATGTCAATCCAAGGCTGTACCAGGTGGATGGAGACCGCGATCTCTCATCTGCGGGAGCCGCATACATGGTGGCACAGGGTCTTGGAGATAACAGGGATCTCTCGAGCCTCGTGATGCTCGGGATCATCGGCGACGGCCAGACCCTCACCGGTCCGAACCTAACAATCTTCAACGAGGCGGTCGCTGAGGGTATCATCAATCCGGGCCGCGGGTATCTCCTGCCGGGGAGGGACGAACACGAGCGTCTGTATGCTGCACTCAATCCCTACCTGCACCAGGTGAGCGGGGACGAGATGGCGGTCGCAGACCTCCTTGAAAGCGCTTCTCTCGGGGATGAACTCTCCAGAGAAAAGCTCCTCTCTCTGCTCGTGCTCAGGGTAAGCCCGTTCGCCCCTGCGGAGACACTTGAAGGGATCTACGGGGCCACCTACAGCCTTGAGAGAGAGGTTATCCCTGACGCCCATGCATTGACCGCGGTGGTGGATGCGTGCGGGAAAGCAGGGTTCGGCGGACTTGCAGCATCTCTCTGCCTCAGATCCTCAGGAGATCTCACCGATGCATGGAACATATCCTTCCAGCACAGGGGAAAAGTCATCCAGGCACTCCGGGCAGCATGTCCAAAGGACGAGTCCCCGGGGTATTACGAGGTGGACGAGGTTGCCGTGGCAAGCGATGTCGCCGACGCACTCTCCCACGACTGCATCCATCAGGGACCTGTGGTGGTGTCTGCCAGACACGATGAGCTCTGCTACATCTCGGCAAGAGGCCCCAGAGGTATCGACATGAACCTTGGTGATGCCGTTCGCGAGGCTGCCCTGCAGTGCGGAGGATTTGGCGGTGGCCACCGGCTCCGGGCAGGAGCAACAATCCCCTGCACCCGCATCGGGGAGTTCCGTGCAATCCTGGCAAGGACGGTGGCCGCATGATGGAGATCCAGGGCGAAATACGGACCAGGCATATGAACGCCGCGTACGTTGCCTCTGCGCTGCGTCCCGACAATCTCCAGAGCATGCAGACCAGGGATGAGGGGAATCTGGTGGTGACAGAGATACAGGGAACCTCGCTCCGGTCGGTCATCGCATCTGTGGACGACTATCTGATGAACCTGGCAGTCGCGGAGGACCTGTGCACCCTTGCAGGAGATTGATGCAGGAGTTCTGCAGGAAGGGACAGTTGAGCCGGGATTCAATATTACATGATGGAATCGCCTTTGTGCAGGCGAAGAAAGAGACAAAAAATTATTACTGGTGAACACATGGCAAAAAAGAAACAGGCTGGACGAAGAGTTGAAGGCTGGAAAGCCAAGAGCTGGTACAAGGTGTATACCCCTGAGGTGCTTGGAAAGACCTATATCGGGGACACCATTGCAAATGACGCCGACAGCGTGGTCGGGAGAATCATGCAGACTACGCTCGGTGAGATCATCAACGACTATGCGAAACAGAACGTCAAGATGAAGTTCCGGATCGCCACTGTCGCAGGGGACTCGGCATACACGGAGTTCCTCGGCCACGAACTGACCCGGGACTATATGCGTTCCATGATCAAGCGGCGTACGTCGCGGATCGACTGCCACGTCCCTGTCACTACGAAGGATGGAAAGATGATGGAGCTTACGGTGACGTGCTTTACGTTAACCCGGGCCAACCTCTCGCAGATCCACGCTATCCGGGGCCTGATTACGAGCATGGTCGCTAAAATTGGATCCGAATCCGAGATGAACGCGATCATCAACGGCATCGTGAATGGCGAGATCTCCAGGGAGGCCTTCAAGGCGGTAAAACCCCTCTTTCCCATTCGCAGGATCGAGGTCATCAAGTCCAAGTTGGGCGTGGTAAAAGCCGCGTGAAGGGATTGATCCTTCCCCCAAATCACACCATCCATTTTTCGCTCAACCGGCTGCACGCAGGGAATGGTCAAGCATAAGATACGTCAGGGCATACCATGTGTGTGATGACGGCGCACAAGATCCTCCTCCTGGTGCTTGACGGCATATCAGACAGGCCATGCCCGGAGCTTGGAAACAGGACACCCCTGCAGGCAGCACTCACCCCGGTGCTCGACAGGATCGCACGGGATGGGATATGCGGGATCATGGACACCATAGGACCGGGTATACGGCCCGGATCGGATACCTCCCACCTGAGCCTTCTCGGATACGATCCCCATGAATATTATACAGGGAGAGGTCCGCTTGAGGCCGAGGGGAGCGGCATCCATATGGAGCCGGGAATGATTGGGTTTCGCTGCAATTATGCAACCCTTGATGATACCGGCAGGGTCACAGATCGTCGTGCAGGGAGGATACATGGAACCGAACCACTCTCCGATGCCATCCAGAAAGGAGTGGACCTTTCATCGATGGGAGTAGTATGTGTCTTCAGGTCCGGGGCGGGACACAGGGCGGCTCTGGCATTCAGGGGAAACGATCTGGGTGTCGGGGTCACTTCAAATGACCCCAAGAAGGAAGGGGTGCCTCCTCTTTCGTTTTCTGCAAAGGATGCGGATCCGACAGATGCGAGGACGGCCGCTGCCCTCACGGAATTTGTGCGCCAGGCAGAGGCGATCCTCAGGGAACACCCCGTCAACAAAGCACGAGTCTCGGAAGGACTGCCCCCGGCGAGTACGGTTCTTATCAGGGGTGCGGGGAGAATGGGCCGTTTCGAACCGTTCTCCTCACGCTATGGCATGAAAGGGAGCGTCATCTCAGCAGCCGCCCTCATATCAGGAATAGGGACGGCGGTCGGGCTTACCCGCATCGAGGTGCCCGGGATCACGGGTTCCACCGACACCAACCTTGACGGGAAGGTGAACGCTGCGCTGGATGCCCTGAAGACCGGTGATTTCGTGCTCCTGAATATCAAGGGTGCCGATGAGGCAGGGCATGACGGGAAAGCACGTGCGAAACTTGAGTTCATAGAGAAGATCGACGCTGCGCTCATGCCACTTACCTCGATCAAGGACTGCCTCGTGGTCATATGTGCCGACCACTCAACCCCGTGCAGTGTGAAAGACCACAGCGCAGACCCTGTACCAATCGTAATCTGCGGGAGCGGTGTTAGGGTCGACCGGGTAAACGAGTATGACGAGGTTGCATGTGCCGAGGGCGGGCTCCATCGTATCACAGGAAGTTCGCTGATGCCGATCCTCATGGACCTTCTCAATAAGTCTCCCAAGTACGGGGCCTGATTGCCATGGACCCCCGATCTTCACAGGAATTAACGGGTATCTCCCGGGTTCTGGATCTGCCTGGCGTCAGGTGCATCGAACCGGCATTTGCAGACCTCCCGGATGATTCCTACACCACCTGGATGGAGGAGATCCCCGCAGATCAGGGCCGGCTGCTGGTTGACGAGAATGAGGACCCCCTTGCCCTCGCCTTCCATACTGCACAGGGATGGCTGGCAGGCTCACTCCACCTCCGCGAGCCCACCCTCGCGGTGATAGAACACTTCGAGGAGATGAACGGGGATATCTTCCAGGAGGAACGAAGCGTATGGGAGAAGGCCATCCGGGAGCATTACAGCATGCTCCTGGTGCAGGAGGTCTCACCCGCACTTGACGACCTCAACCCTGCAAGGATCAGGTACGTGGCAAGTCTCTTTGATGAACACTGGGGAGACCGGTCCGGATTCACGTGCCTGGACTGCGGGTGCGGATCCGGCCTCGGTTCGCTCGTCCTCAGGGAAAGAGGGATTACCCCCCTCTCCTATGACAACGATTCAACCCTTATCTCACTTGGACTCTCACGGTCGAGGCTTCTACCGGGAGAGACCATGCTCATCGACGCAACCCTGGCAAGCAGCTACTGCAAGGGCGCAGAAGCGGGCCTGGGCCTTATGTTCGGCGAGATCAATGCCTTCAACGAGCAGGAGTGGGAGATGATCACCGCAGAACTCCTGGCGCTCACCCGGTTCAGCCTTATCACGGTGGGAACCGAGAGGGAAGCCCGGTTGATCAAGGGATGGGCGGAAGCCCGGAGGTGCCAGGCCGAGATACGGGAAAATCCCCGGGATCCCATCTACGACCGCTGGGTCTGCACCATCGAGCGGACCTGATATGGCCGTCGCTCCTGGAAAGCTCCCGCGAAACATACACCACGGGCCTGAAGGGACTCTGGTCTTTTCCCCTTCGCCCCGCCTGCGGGCATTTCACCTCCTTCTCCTGGTCCTCGTCACCTGGCTTATTCTTCTGCCCATCCTGATCCTGCTCGTGTTCTCCCTTCCGGTGCATATGATGCTCATCACGGCATTCATCCTTCTCGTCATAATCCTGGCAATACGCTGGTACATCCCAAAATACTGGGAATCGTTCCGGGTCTGTTTCACCAGGAGCAGTATGATCTGCGAAAAGGGGGTATGGAGAACGGTGCACACTACGGTGCCGTATTCACGGATCATGGGTCTTGAGATCGAATGCGGGTTTGTGTGCCGCTACCTCGGGATCTCGACGTTAAAGATTCTCCTCAATGACCAGAGCTCCATCCATCTCCCGGGGGTGGAAGAGCCGGAGAAGATTAGAGCCCTGGTAGAGAGCCTTGTCCGGGGATAAAAAGGAAGGGAGCAGGATACCGGGATCAGGAGACCGCGGAAGTCACCTTTTCCTTTGAAAGGCGGAGAATTTCCTGCGCAAGTCGCCACACTGCGTCTCTTGCAGGAGAGCCCGGCGGGATGGACCCGACCGGGGACCCTGCAAGGTCGGAGGCCTCGACTGCAGGGTCCTCGGGAATGACGATCCCGATATCCGGTGCTCCCGGGACATTCTCCGAACTCTGTCCCTTCCACCGGTTCACGACGAGCATCTGCGGAACAGAGGAGAGGCCGAGCGACTTCGCAAGGTCCCTGATCCTCGCAGCGGTCCGGATGCCCCTCGCCCCCGGGTCGCTCACGATGATGAGCAGGTCGGGAATACCGATCGTACCCCTGCTGATATGCTCCATACCTGCCTCGTTGTCGATCACGATGAACCGGTAATCCCTGCGGAGCAGCGCCATGGACGTTTTGAGGAGATCATTGGCAAAGCAGTAACATCCAGTCCCCTCGGGCAGCCCCATTGCCACGAGATCAAATCCATGCTCCTCGACGATTGCCTGCCTGAACCGGAGCTCCATGTACTCTGTCCTGGTCATCCCCGGAGGTATACTCTCCTTGAATGACTCCTCCCGCGTAGCCCCGAGAGTTTTATGCACCTCAACCCCGAGGGCTTCATGCAGGTTGGCATTTGGATCCGCGTCAACGGCGAGTACGGGTGATTCGCCGGCGTCAATGAGCGCCCTCACCAGCAGGGCAGCAAGGGTGGTCTTCCCGGTCCCACCCTTTCCGGTGACCGCGATGGAGAACGGCTTCATCCAGTCCACCCGGTTCTTGCCCGGTCCGAGAGCGCGGCAGCAGCACCCATGATCTCGCGGGCCTGGGAGGGGTCACCTGTCTGGATGCCACAGGTGGGGGTGATGGCGGACTGCCGCATGAAGAGATCATCAGGACAGGAGTCTGTAACCTGGTGCCGTATCTCTGAGAACTGCCGATACAGATCGTCCATGGTCACGCGGGAAAAATCCTCGGGACGGGCAGGAACAAGCCCCCATGCAACAACCCCTCCCCTTTCCATGAAGGCCACCAGATCATTCATGTAGAGGAGTAACTCGCGGGAGCAGGTATATGCGTCAAAGGAGAGGAACGCGGGGTCAAGGGACATCAGGTAACTCCAGTCTGTATTTGCACAGCAGTGCACCCCAAGTCCCCCTTCTATCATACCCGCGATATCCTGCCATCCCGCGGTCACGTTCTCCTGCCTGATGGGAACAACAGATGATCCGAGTGAGGCAAGATAGGGTTCGTTGAGCACTACCAGGGTCTCCCTGGCGCCGGAGAACTTCCTCATCGTCTCCTCGCACCACCGGGCCTCGAGTGCGATCATCTTCGCAATCACGTCAGCATACTGCTCGTCGTAGTAAAGTGGCCTGCGATCACGGTCCACCACCTGCATCCCGAAGGTCACCGGGCCGGTCACCTGGCACTTGAGAGTGGTTGCACAGGAGAAGTCCCTTTCCGCCATCTCGCAGAATGCAGAGGCATTCCCCTCGGTACGGGCATATGGCGCCGTATTCTTCTCCATAAAGTCAAGGTAGATCCTCTCCATCTCCAGCCCGAGGTCTCGTGAATAATCGATACTCAGCCTTCCTTCACGAATCTCCCCTCCGGGCAGAGGAGAGGAGTCGCAGAACACGATCGATTCCTCAAGACCCCGGTTCGGGAGGGTCGGGATATACGGAAAATGGGGGAATACAGCAAAGACATCATCGCATGCCTGACGGGGATCGGTATGGGGGAGGGCGCCGATCCCGGTACCCCTGCATCCTGGCGGAGTGATCCAGCTGCTCATGCATTTCCCTTCCGGATCCGGCACTGTTCAAGTTTCTTCTCAACGTCGGGAAAGAGGGAGAGATCGGTATGGGGGAGGAAACAGCTCCTGGTATATTCGTCCATGAATGCGGGTTCGGCATTGAGTTCGACATACGCGATCTTCTGGGCAATCTCATCGAGCACCTTCTTCTTCTTCCGGTTCAGGAGCACGATGTTCGCCCCGGCAATCGCCCCGTTCCCAATCCCTGTCACCCGCTCCACGGGGATCTCGGGGATCAGGCCAATTGTGATGGCATGGTTCTCGTCTATGTAATTGCCGAATGCGCCGGCAAAGAAGATCCGGGAGATCTCATCCCTCGCGATGCCTGCCTTGTTCATGAGTGTCTGGCATGCTGCAAGGATCGATGCCTTGCTCATGATGAGCGCCTTGATGTCGTTCTCGGTGACCACGATGTCCTTCCCGATCGCGGTTTCATCCTTCCATGCAACCACGAATTCAGGGACCTGGCGCCCCATCCTGATACGTTCGTGGGGGACGGTCATGTTGATACGCCCCGTCCGGTCTATGACACAGGCCTGCAGGAGATCTGCGAGCAGATCAATAAGTCCGGAGCCGCAGATACCCTTCGGTTTCTGGCCACGAATGGTTGAGAAGGCCGGCGCAAGCGTCATGGGGTCGATGGTGATCCGCTCGATTGCACCAGGGTTCGCCCGCATGCCGAACAGAACTTCACCTCCTTCGAGGGCGGGGCCTGCCGCCCCTGCACAGGTGAACATCCAGTCCCTGTTACCGAGCACAACCTCGAAGTTGGTGCCGATGTCTATAAGGAGGGAGATCTCGTCGCTTTCAGCCATACCCGATGAAAGGATATCGGCAATGATGTCACCCCCGATGAAATCGCTCACCGCGGGGAAGATGAAGAGCCCGGAGTTCTCGCCAACTGAAAGCCCGATCCTCTGTGCTGCAGTCGTAAGATACCGCCTGACAACAGGTACGTACGGTTCCTCGATCATGTACGCAGGATCTATCCCCATCAGGATATGGGTCATGATGGTGTTTCCCGCAACAACCACCTCGTAAATATCCTCACGATCGATCCCCGCAGCATTGGAGGCATCAGTGAGTGCGGCGTTGATGCTGTCGACTGCAAGGGCCTGGAGTTTTCCGAGCCCGCCCGACCGGGCATAGGTGACCCTGGAGAGGATGTCTTCACCACAGCTGATCTGGTGGTTGTAGCTGGAACCAATCCCCACGATGCTCCCATTGGAGAGGTTCCTGATGTAGACCACAATCGTCGTGGTTCCGAGATCCACCGCGGCGCCGTATATGTGATTGGCAGTATTCCCCTTCTCGATGTGGATGAGCCGGTAGCCCCCCGGCACCAGGGCAACAGTCGCCGTTATCTTCCAGCCGCTCTCGCGGAGCACCTTCGGAATTCTCCGAATCACCTCGAGTGGCGCATAGATAGACTGCTCCTTTGGCCCCCCGCTCCTCTCTATTTCCCACAGGAGCCGGGAGAGGTCGGGGGACTGGTCGTCGAGAGAGGGAGGTGCGAGCGTGAGGGGGTACTTCCAGACCGATGGATTTAATGCAATGGGAATCTCCCCTGTGTCAACGAGAATCTGCTGCTCCTGGACAAGCGAGGCATCAGGGATAAGTACCCTCAGGTCATCGACGACCTTCGCCTGGCAGGAGAAACATACCCCTTCCTCTATCTCTGTCCTGGAGAGAAGGGCCTCAAATTTCTCATACTCGAACTCGACCCTTCCGCTCTTCACAACAACCCTGCACTTCCCGCATTTTCCCTGCCCCCCGCAGACCACGTTCATGTGGAACCCCGCTTTCTGCGCTGCTTCGAGGATGGTGCTTCCCTTCGAGACCTCCACCTTCCTGAAACTGGGAAGGAATGTAACGGTGGGCATGATCAGGGCTTCCATTCCTGGAGAAGAAATTCGGCAATATCAGCTGCATCCCTGGGTCCGACCAGGACTTTCCACCCTGTTGCATCCTCAATCCTCCCGGAGAGAGGCGCAGCGTATCCCGGGATGATAATCTTCCTGTGTGAGACAGCCGTTCCTGCATCGAACTTCGCGATTGCCTCTTTCACCATAGCTTCCTGAAGTTTTCCCGATGCAACTGCTGTCAGGACTGAGAGCCCCTCTGTGTCAACGACCAGCATGAATGAGGGCACCCGGGATGCCTCCAGGTATCCCTGCAGGGTGAAGAACGTGAGGGAAAAGTTGACAGAGAGGAGGACCGGGGAGTCCTTTCCCGGATTCCCGACACGGTAGAGACCGGGGGTGATCTGGATGGGCTTCTGGGGATCAGTATAGATGTTCTGTCGGAGCACCAGGAGCGCGGTTCTCACCGGGTGCGGCAGAGGGTTGCAGACCAGTACCGAACCGTACTTCACCACTCCGGTGATGAGAAAGGCATCCTCAAGGTCTGGCTGTGCACAATCAAGGAACACGGGATACCCGAGGGCAGGTGTCTGCCTCATCACCGCATGCTGCCGGACAGTTGTCGTGAAGTTCAGCACGGAATGCAGCGATGGGGCGGTCAGGTCAAGCACAAGATGGTTGGCACCTTCCGCGGCACATTTGGAGGAGAGGTCGGCAAGGAGGTCCAGGGTTCCGGCCCGTATCGCGACCGGGCAGGAGTATTTTTTGGCCAGCCTGCACATTTCCTTGTAATTTTCAGGGGTGGCGACATGAATGAGCGGCCGGTAGTTGCCGCATATCGCAAGACCCGCCTCCATGCAGAGGGGATCGCTGCTCATCAGCACCTCGGGGAGATCGGCGACCGCCTCCACCGCCTCAACTGCCCGGGAGAACTGCCCGGCAATACCGCTCTCACCTCGGATCGCAATCCCATTCAACCGGAGATCCATCCCAATCCTGGTCAGGATACTATCACGGACATCGGTGACGATCTCCTGGATACGGTCAGCAGGCATAGTGTCCGAGACAGCGGTCATGATACCCGGCTCATGGATGAATGTCTTCTCGTGCCGGTACTGGACCATCTCTTCGCCCACGGCAAAGGAACGCTCACCCACCCCGATCTTCACCTTCTGGATCGGCGGGCGGGTGGAGGCACCGAGGATTGCTTGTGCATTCTCGTCGAGGTATGGACAGAGGTCAGGCTGTACCTTGCCCCCGGCAAGCTTCATTGCAAATGTGAGGCAGGTCGGGTCTCCGCACTCCTTACAGTTCTTCTTGGGAAGCAGCTTGTAGATATCGAGCGGTTTGAGTGACGGCATCCGGGATCACACCTCCCCATCGGGTTTTTCATCCCGGAGCGATGCGCATGCACGCTTCAGAAGCGGGACCGTTGACGGGTGCCTGGCCGACACGATCGAAGCCCCTGCAAGAAATGCGGAGACCATCGCGTAGAGCTCCCACGAGACTGCGATCCTGTCTGCGTCCTCGCCATCTGCCTCCCTGATCTCCTTGACGCCCAGAGAATCGACCGCAGAGCTGATCATGGGCATTGCAAGGTCCTCATCACCTTTGAGTGCTGCGTACCTGATTCGCTCCATCACCGAGTAGGAATATTCAAAGCCGTATCCAAGGGCCCCTGTATAGGGATCGATGGCAATCCTGTCGTGAGGTATCCCGATCTCACGGAGGAGGATGTTCAGCTGCTTTGCGAGATTGATATCGATGGGAGACTGCGCGATGATCGAGTGGCCATAGGCCATGGCTGCTGCAGCCACGCTCCTGTAGCGATTCGCTTCCGCAGTCCCCAGGAGAATACGCTCACCGGCGGCCGCTTCCCCGATTTTTAAGTAGACCTCGCTGTCGATCGCGGGATCGTTGCTCCCCTCGATGATCAGGGGGAGGCTCGTTGCCTGGAGTACTTCCTCGATAGTCTTCCTGATCCCGGTGGTGTCCGAGAAGCCATGTCTCCTGGTGCTGGTGAGGTAGAGCCTGATGATGTCAGGGCGGATTTCTGCCTCCGCGTACCGTGCCCATGCTGCCGGGTCTGATGAGACCTCTCCCACTGCGCGAGAAGCAACCGCCGGCCAGAGGGCAGAGTCGTCAGCAATCTCGTAAGCCACGACCGGCATATGCCCTGTCGGAGGGATTCCTATACAGGGAAGATCTTTTTCTCCTCCCACCCGGATCACATGGTTCCTGGTCCCCCCCTCTGCACTGGTTGCTCCGATTGTCAGCTCCCCGATCTGTCCGGTCCAGTCTGAAATGGTTGAGATTCCCATGCACAAATCCCCCTAGATCAACGGCTTCATGGAGAGTGCCGGGTGGTTCACAGATGCAAGAAATGCCGACAACGCCTCGATGGTTCCGGCGTTCTTCTCGTCCCCTATCTTCTCATAGAGCGATTCGAGCTGCTTTGCGCTGAGGTGTTCTCTGAGACGGTTTCCGATCTCCTCTTTCAGGATCGAGGGTATCCATACCAGGCGCTCTATCCCACCCTCTGCCTGGAGGAAACGGTCCGAGAGGATGAACCCTTTCGAAATCCCTGCAAATCCCGGTGTCTGAGCCCCGCCCCCGATGGTGCCTGCAAGGGTCGAGAAGGTCATTCCAGACGGTGTTTCACCCTTGAACTCCCTCGAAACTACCATGAATCCGTTGACTTCAGGAAGCATAACCGCGATGCACTCGAAACACCCACAGCAGGTCATGGGAAATTCCATAATGCCGTACAGGGAACACCGGTCCACCTCTCCATGAGAGGCTTTCTTAACGAACCGGTTTACACCCTCAAACTCCCCACGCTCTCTGTCGATAAGCTTCCCCTTCTCCACAGGCTGGTTTGCACCTGCCGGGGCGATCTCGTAAGCGATCTTCCCGTCAAGCCACGTGATTGCCCCGCAAAGGGCCGGCCGCTCCGGGGTGATGATGCAGACATGGTGTGGAGCGAAAGTCTGGCAGAGTGTGCAGGAGTAAAACGTATCGACATCGGTATCCTTCATCCCCCTGATTCGTTCATCCCGTTCCAGGTATACCGCTTCCG
The DNA here is from genome assembly GCA_964401215.1 of uncultured Methanolinea sp. Classification (GTDB taxonomy): domain Archaea; phylum Halobacteriota; class Methanomicrobia; order Methanomicrobiales; family Methanospirillaceae; genus Methanolinea_A. Next base: position 16,043 of record CAYNXS010000016.1, read on the forward strand.
CCTTCTCCCTCTCTGCAATCACCGCCTTTTCTTCCGTGATCAGTGTGACCTGGACCGCGTCCAGGAGATCGGGGAAGTCCATCCTGAATTTTGCGGCCAGGAGGACACCCAGGTCCCGTATCTGCACCCCCTTCGCCACGGCCTCTTTTGAGATCCTGACCCAAATGATATCACGTTGCGCCACGTGCCAGGAGCCCTCACCGTAATTGACAAAATTATGGATCCTCCTCTCCAGAACCGGCTCATACTCCTTCTTCACCTGCGTTCCTGCAACCTCGATGAGAATGCCGAGAGGGACTGCCGACCCTTCCCTGATGTCCCTGATCTCAGGGCCTATCACCCGGACTTCCCCATCTTTAACTTCATTTCCAGGCCGGACCCGCAGGAGCTCGAATGCCGGGCTTCTTCCCCCCCCGAACTCCACATACATCTCCTCCTTGCGGATGCTCTTCCCCTCAAACGCCGGTGAACAGGCCATCGGGATGGGTATTGCGGTCACATTCACCTTGATACCCCGCATATCCATGCCGGTGCGGACTGCATTGTCGGTGCGGATGGGGATCCACCCCTCTCCTTCATAATCCCCCGGCGTGAGCACCGGTATCCCGAGAAGGCGGAAGGCATCGATGATCGCGACCTCCTCGTCCTTCAGCCCCGGAAATACAATGGCGATGGCCTTTGCCCGCTCCTGTGCATACCCAAGGAGCCTGGACGCGTCTCCTGGTGTTACACCACCGAACATCATTGCAACCCGGGCAAGGATATCGATGAAATGGATGGCTGATGCAGGGCGTGAACCGAGAGGCACAAGGCGATACTCGGTGCCCACTTTCACCCCTGTGGACTGGAGGCTCCCGATGATGTCCCCTGAGAGGAAGGTCAGCATGTACTTCTCCTGGAGTTCCCGGCACAACCCTGCCGCCCCGAGAGGATCAGGTGGTGTCCCTGCCACCAGCGCCAGGCCCAGGATGCTCCCGTCCACGAGGGAGTAGCCCAGGGTTCGCAGGACAGAATCAGGGATGAACCCGGTATAGGGATCGGGTTCCCGGCCGGTTCCTGCAGCCTCGCCTGCAGTCAGGCATTCTGCTGCCACCAGCGGGTTCTCGCCTGATGCCGGGAATGCCATGCGGGCCTCCTCCGCAGTATGTACAGGAGACCCGGTAAGCGCGAAGGTAACCGGGAGGTGATACGCGGTCTCCTCGTAGGAGAACGACCCTGTCAATCCTGCCAGCCGCCTCTTCAGGACGGCTTTTCCGGTATCAACTGCCGTTTTCACATCTTTCATCGATATCCCAACCGTATGGTGTAGCTTCCTCCTGGGTATCTATATGAGTTTGCATCTTACCGGATCC
>CAYNXS010000016.1:17494-23104 GCA_964401215.1 uncultured Methanolinea sp.
ACTTCCTCTTCCTCTCCTTTTCCTTCTTCTGCTCAACGTCTGCACATTCGAGCTCTGCAACGATCTCCAGCGGATCGTCAATCTTTTTCATCAGTTTCTGTATCTCCCCAAGACGTTCCACACCGATGAAGTGCTCAGCCATGACATGTGCGAGAGGTGAGAGCACGATTGTTCCTTCTTTCCTCGTGACGAGGTTTTTTCGGAGCAGGATATCGAGGACCGGCTCCATACTGCCCACCATGGTCTCGTTGATCCGGTCCAGATCGCTGAGCGATCCATTGCATACGACGGCATTTGCCACATACTCTTCGGAGCTCTGCTCAAGATCATGCTCAGGGGCCACCTCCTCCATCTCACCCTTGAGGAGCTGCATGGCTACCTCCTCCTCGGTGACTTTCGAGTCCCGGGAGTATGAGGCGCCAGGCTCGGCCAGTACCACAACCTTCCCAAGGTCGTGGAAGTCGGGGCGGCCCGCACGGCCGGCCATCTGGTTGAACTCCTGAACAGAGAGCCAGGAAATTCCCATTGCGAGGGAATCGAAAATCACCTGCGAGGCGGGAAAGTCCACCCCGGCCCCGAGCGCTGCGGTGGTGACCACAGCCTTGATCTTCCCAGAGAGGAACTTCGCCTCGATCTCGCGCCGCTCCTGCGAGGTGAGGCCTGCATGGTAGGCTGCGTATCCCGGCCCCAGGGCATCGGCAACGACGTGGGTTCTCGCACGGGCATGGGTGAAGATAATCGTCTGACCATGGAAGCCCTTCGACGAGACCCGGGAATATTCCTGGGTGCAGAGGCGCTTGATGGTCGGTATCTTCTGCTTGTGCTCGACAAAGACGAGGTATCGTTCGAGGGCTACCGGCCGGTCATCGTACCGGACAAGCGTAGCACCCAGTTTCTGTGCGAGTACCTTCGGGACCCCGATAGTAGCCGAGAGGTAGAGGAACTGGGCTTTCGGGGCAAGGTACTTCAACCTCGTAACCAGACCGTCAAGGCGGTGACCACGGTCCGAATCCTCGAGCATCTGCACCTCGTCGATGACCACGGTCCCGATGGGCGGGAGCCGCTTTCCGGACCTGATAAAGTGGTCCACACCCTCATAGGTTCCCACGACGATCGGAGCCCGGATGTTTCTGTCGCCGACAGGAGCATTCTCCGGCAACTTGATGCGGGCCTGCCCTATGAGGACCCCGACACCTGCGATCTTCCCGTACCTCTCTTCAAAACGCTGGTACTTCTGGACAGCGAGTGCCACCAGGGGGACGAGGAACAGGGTGTGGCCCCTTCCTTCCAGATGGTTCTTGAAGCCCGCCATCTCCCCAATGAAGGTCTTCCCGCTCGCTGTGGCAGAGACGATCAAAAGATGCTTTCCGTACAACAGGCCTGCATCCACCGCCATCTGCTGTGCAGGCATGAGTGTTTCCACCCTTGCAACATCTATGAATTCACGGGGAAGGGGAAGCTCCGCGATACCCTGCGTTTTTTGCACGGGGTGGGCTTCGAGTCGATCAAAGAGTGCCCGGGATATCCTTACCTTTTCCGGTTGAACGCTTGCAAGCACCTTCTCCATATCACGGAAATTTTTAAGGAGCTCCTCAAGGTGCCCAAGTGCCTGGGTTCCAACCTTACCCATGGTGGCGAGTTCCCGCCTCAGTTCCCGCCGTGCACAATCGAAACAGACCTGCTCCCCGGTGGTGTAACGGACGCTGTTTTTCCTGTTCAGGGGAGTAACCCGGTCCTCCATGAGGCAGATCCTGCACACCTTTGCATGGGTGAAGGGGATCTGGAAATCATGAAGAAATGCCTCGAAATGCTCATCATCCTGGGTCAGGTATACCGTCGCCTTCCGGAGCGAGACCACGAGCTCCTTCGAGGGGGTGGCACGGAACTGGTGCTTCCTGCCCCATTTGACCCTGTAATGGCCCGGCCGGTGCCCCTTTGCGGTGGCATCTATCTCGGCGATCCCCACCGCCCTGACCTGCAGATTGTCAAGAAACAGGATCTTATATGTTCCTTTCTGAGGCTGGACTATCACGTTCATGGGGCAATCAGGTCATGGAGGACATAGGTCAACCCCACCCCTTCCAGCCGTTTCAGAAAATCAGTGAACTCCTCATCAACGACAAGGATGGCACAATCGATGCCATGGAACGCCGCCTCGATCACCCCTTCCCTGGCCCCGAAGAACATGTCAGGGCTTTTTCCGGCATCCTTCAAGGCTACACTCCCTTCAAGACCGACTGCCGCCACCACACCTACATTTGCGATGACTTCAAGGAGGCGTTCCTTTCGCACCTTTCGCGATCCGCCACGCTGTACACGCGGGACTTTGCATACGTGAATGATTCCCTCGGTATGATCGATAAGCCCTGTCAGCCTGGCGACTCCCACATCCTCACCTGCTTTTGCATCAATGATCACCGTCCCCATGGCGCTCCTGGGCTCATGCGAGGCATAGAGCCACCCGTGTTCCATGTAGACCCCGACCTCCTCCCCTTCGGAGAGATCGACTGCGGCGATGGCTGTCCATGTGGAGACCTGCTGGATAATGTCCCGTCGAATGTGGCGGGCATATGATTCCAGCGCTTCGGCATGGCTCAGGATCCACTCGATACCGCTCTTAGTCACGCTGTATCTCCCGCGGCCATGAGAGTCCACCATTCCCTCGTCAACCAGTTCGCGGATGTATTCAGAGACCGCCTGGGGAGTGACACCCAGTTTTCCCGCGATCTCCTGCTGCCTGACTGCAGGCTGGTGCTCGGCAACCTCAACGAGTATCTGCAGCCGGGTGACTTCGCGCTTGCTCCGGAGAAGTGATGATAAGGGGTCTTTACTGGCTTCTGTCAAGGAGCACCAGCCCCTGCCCCTTTACATCCAGGTGGGGGATACGTTTTGCGAGCCCCTTGATGAAGACGGGATTGACCCCGAACTTCCTGGCGATATCGTTGATGGAGGTATTCCCCGATCGGAGTTCCTCCTCGAGTTTCTCGACCATCAGGCGGAGCTGTTCATCGTTGGAAACTGCAATGAAAAGCAGGTCGGAGAGATCTCCAAAGTTACACTGGAAATTTGCCCTGAACTTGTTGTACGTGGCCCGGTACTCCTTTATCGGCTTCTGACCGGGATCAGGCATTCTCCACTTTTCCTCGATAAGGCTCCCTTTCTTGAGTACCAGAAGGCACTGCCCCACATCCCCATCGACCAATTGGCTGCACAGCTCGTCTTCGGTCATCCAGGATTTGTTCAAAAGATCGTAGACCTGCTTGAAGGTCGAATTATGAAAAGTCATGAGAAGAGGAACAAGGTCCACGGGATCGTTGACTATCCGGATATGGCCGCTCACTGGTAAAACCCTAATATTATATGACGGGATAAATCAATAAATCTTTGTTTGAACGGCATGCAGAAGAGCGGGAGGATACAAATCCGGGGAATTGTACAGGGAGTCGGCTTCCGGCCTTTTGTGTATGCCGCCGCAAAGAGCCTTGGAATCCGCGGCATGGTGACGAACCTGGGGAGCGAGGTGGAGATCCGGGCTTCAGGGGATCGATTTTCGGATTTTCTCGCAACCGTCTCCCGGGGCCCCCCACTCTCCCGGATCGATCATGTCGATGTATTTCCGGATCCAGGCCCTTTTCCCGATGATTTTTCCATCCAGCCAAGCAGGACAGGCTCACTGTCCGGGATGATCCCTCCCGATCTCGCGATATGCGACCAGTGCATATCAGACATTACCACCCCGGGGGGACGGTATCATGAATACTGGTGCACGTCGTGCGTGAACTGCGGGCCCCGGTACAGCATCATCGAGACACTCCCCTATGACAGGGCAAGAACCTCGATGAACGTGTTTCCCATGTGCCCGGAATGCGGACGGGAATATGGAGATCCTGGTTGCCGGAGGCACCATGCCCAGACGATTGCATGCAACTCCTGCGGCCCGGGTTTGAAGCTCATCGATACAGAGGGAAATTCCATCACCACTGAAAATCCGGTTGCAGAGACTGCCCGCCTCCTTGATACCGGGGCAATTGTGGCGATACGAGGAATTGGCGGGTTTCATCTGGCCTGCATCGAGGAATCGGCACGGGAGCTGAAGCGACGTTTGGGGAGATCGGAGCAGCCTTTCGCTGTCATGGTAAAACCGGAGTATCTTGACCGCATCGCTATCCTCACCCGGGAGGATCGCACGGTCATGCAGGGATACCAGAAGCCCATCGCAGTGCTGGAGAAACGAGACCACGAGGCTCATGCTGATATCAGCAACCTCCATACCATCGGCTGCATGCTCCCCTACACAGGGCTGCACCATCTCCTCTTCTCACACCTTTCCCATCCCCTCCTCATCATGACCAGTGCGAACCTGCCGGGGTATCCCATGATCACCGAGATCGAGACGGCCATGGCGAGGATGCATGATCATGTGGATTTCTTCCTTATCCATGACCGGAAGATCGTGAACCGTTGCGATGACTCTGTGGTCCGCGACGGGTTCATCATACGCCTCTCGCGTGGCATGGCTCCCCGCAGGACCGCTATAGACCTGGGTAAGCGGGCTATCCTGGCGGTAGGGCCCGAACTCAATTCCAATATCACGATATACCGGGCGGGTTTCTGCACCACGTCGCCCCACATCGGAAACGTCCGGAACCCCCAGACATATGCGTACCTCCAGGAAACGATCGGGAATCTCGGCAGGCTGCTTGGAGAAGGATACCAGTTCATCGCTCATGATGCGCATCCGCAGTTCCTTTCAACGAGGTATGCGAAGGAACTTGCCGAACGCTATGGCGCAACACTCATCCCCGTGCAGCATCACCAGGCACACATCGCGGCAACAACGCGTGAGCCATGTGTCGGGATTGCTATCGATGGCGTTGGCTACGGGGAGGACGGCACAGTCTGGGGAGGGGAGGTCTTTGCCGGCTCGGTTCCGCACTACGAGAGGGTCGGTCATCTCGAGGTGGTCCCGATGCCCGGCGGTGATCTGGCAACCCGGTTCCCGGAGAGGATGCTGTATGGGATGCTCCCGCAGGAAAAGACCGTTGAACTCCTGAAAGCCCGTGGATGGACCGACCATGAAATGTCCTTTCTTGAAGCACAGGTATCACGCACCATCAACGTGGTGCCCACGTCAAGCACAGGCAGGGTGCTCGACGCAGCATCTGCTCTCCTCGGTATCTGCCGGGAAAGGACCTACGACGGCGAACCTGCCATGAAACTGGAATCCTTTGCAGCAACCGGAAAGGCAGAGCCGTGGGACCTGGTTTTTACACGTGATGGTGAAGGGGAAGTCCTGTCCACGCGGTCACTGCTGCGGGAGGCTATGGAACGGATTGGACGGGTGAGAGACCATGATATTTCCTCCCTTCGGAATCTTGCTGCCTCATTCCAGTTCAACCTGGCCAGGGGTATCGCGAGGATAGCCATCAATGCTGCCATCGAGCATGATATCCCCCTCGTTGCTCTCTCGGGAGGTGTTGCCTACAACAGGGCGATCAGGGAGACCATACGGGACCAGGTGAAAGATTCAGGCCTCGATTTTTGCATGAACACTGAGTATCCCCTTGGCGATGGTTGTATCTCCTACGGCCAGTGTATCTTTGCCGGGAT
>CAYNXS010000017.1:0-23067 GCA_964401215.1 uncultured Methanolinea sp.
TATAACTATGGAGAGGACGGGGTTCCTAAAGGTATTGCGGTCGACGTACTCCGCGAGGTCATGAAGGATTCGGGGAACGATCCTGCAAAAGTGGACATCAGGGTGGGATCCTGGCACGAGGGGTATCAGACCGTGCTCAATACCCGGATGACCGCACTCTTTTCCACCGCCAGAACGCCGGAACGTGAACACCTGTTCAAATGGGCGGGCCCGGTCTTCGTCTCAAGAAACGTCCTTTTTGCGATGAGAGACAGGAATGTTTCTGTTTCCGGTCCCTGGGATATCGCCCGGCTCCGGATTGCGATCATACGCGACGATGTTGCCGGAGCAGATCTCCTGTCTCTCGGAGTTGAGCCGAAAGAGTGGGTGGTCGCTACGAAAGCTCCGGAGTTAATATCGCTCCTCGAAATGGGGGGAATTGATGCCTGGGCATACGCAGAACTGCCGGGTGAGGAAATAATCAGGAGACATGCGAGTGATCCGGGACAGTTTGAGATCGTCTATACGCTCGGGACCTGGGAATACTATTATGCCTTCAACCGCGATGTGCCTGACGAACTTGTGCGTGAATTCCAATCAGGATTGGACCGGGTGAAAACAGAGTCATAGGATGATACAATCCCTATGAGGTGGCATGGCGAACAACCATGTCCAGAATGAAAACCCACGAAATTTGTTGCCTTGCCCTTCGTGCATTTCATCCGGCAGCAGGAAGTATGAGCCACCCGGGATATGCGCTGGCGTATCCATGAAGGAACCTGGTTTCAGAGACCCAATCCATGAAATCAGGTATTATATATCCCGCCGAACACCAATGAATACTACATTCAGATGAAGTGCAAAGGCACCGGGATTCAGAGGTGGAGGATCGGGCTTTCACTGGTAGCGATGGTGCTCCTATTAGGTATTGGCGGGCCCGCTATTGCCGATAATCCATCCGAGTTGGCCATGACACTCTCAAAGAGAGCGGATGATCTTGTGGCGCAGGAACGGTATACCGAGGCCATCGATTTGTACAATGAGGCCGTTGCCCTCGATCCCTACAGCAGCACCATATGGAACAGGCTTGGGGTCGCAGAGATGAAAGCAGGAAGGTATCCTGATGCGGTTGTTGCATTCCAGAGAGCGCTGGACCTCGATCCCTTCTATGCAAAGGCATGGAGGAACAAGGGCGATGCCCTCCAGGCACAGGGAGAACTCCAGGCGTCAAACGATGCGTATGATCGGGCTCTTGCAATCAATTCCAATGATCTTCATGCAATTCTGCAAAAAGGGATAAACCTCCAGAAGATGGGGAGATCGGGCCAGGCAATGGAAGCATACAACGAGGTGGTCAGACTTGCCGACAGAGAGCTGAGAAGAAATCCAAACGAGGCACAATATGATGCAACGCTCTGGGCTAACAAGGGGGAAGCACTGGTAAGACTGGGCCGTTTTGAAGAAGCACTCATCTCATATCAGACTGCGGTTCAGATCAATCCCAAGTACGAGCGTGCTCTTTCAGGGGTTGAGGATGTGAATGAGACGCTCTTTCGTGCAAAAGTATCCCCCGACTCGATCGTAACCCCCCTTCAACCCGAGCCCACTGCATCAAAGGAATTGCCGATCCCTCTCTCTCAGTTTTCTGTGGTGCTTGCATTCAGCATCGTATCATCTGTGACAATTCACAGAATCAGAAATTCAGCGAAACGCGGCTGATTTTTCCCGGGCGGCAATAATGCATGGTATTCTTCCACCTCATCCTTACTGACAACTGCAACCTGTCCTGCAGCTATTGCCGTGGGAAGATCCTGTCGGGTGAAGTCGAATGGTGTGGCAGAGATATCGAGATTGACACGGGGCTTCCCCTGGATCTTAGCATCGATCTCGATGACCTCTACACGTTTATTCAGAGGGACCCCGACGCCTGTATTACGTTTTATGGAGGAGAACCCCTGATGAGGAGTGACCTGATAACCGAGATTATGGATCATGCCCCGCAGTGCAGGTTCATGATCCAGACGAATGGTCTCCTCATGAAAGATCTTGAGCCACGATATATCCGTTGTTTCGAAACAATCCTTATTTCCATTGATGGACCGCTCTCTGTTACAGACAGGCATCGCGGAGATGGTACCTATCAACGGGTGATGGAAAACACGGCATACCTGGAATCTGCAGGCTTCAAGGGGGAGCTGATTGCGAGGATGACGGTTGGCGAGGATGTCGACATTTATGATGCGGTTCACTATCTTCACAGAAACGAGGATCATTCCTTCCGGGCCATCCACTGGCAGATGGACGCGGAATTTGCAGGAGATGCAGGGATCCGCACATTCCGGAGCTGGCTTGATGAATCATATAATCCCGGGATACGCCGTCTGGTTCATGATTGGGTTGGAATGATGGCAGGGGGAGAAGGTGTGGCACGCTGGTTTCCGTTTCTGCAGCCGATGCAGGATCTCCTTGCATGCAGGGACAGCCGGCTCCGCTGTGGTGCGGGATATGCGAATTACACCATCATGACCGATGGGCATATCGGGCCGTGTCCGGTGATGATCGGGATGAAAGAATTTTATACAGGGGATATTAGAAATGCACACCCATGTCACCTCCCGATCGTGGAAGTGGAAAGTGAGTGCACCCAGTGCCCGATCAGGGGATTTTGCGGTGGCCGTTGCCTGTTCTCCCAGATTGTCAGGCCATGGCCCGAGGAGATGCGCATCGCAGTGTGCGACTCGGTGAAGAATCTCCATTCCGCGCTGGTTGAAGCACTACCCCTCGTCCGAAGGTGCATTGCCGAAGGCCGGATCAGTGAAGGGGACTTCTCGCATACCCGGTACAACGGGTGCGAGATCATCCCGTGATAAGAGGACCAATTTACTTATGATACGGTTCACCGCTGCATATCCTGGCAGCACGGTAGATCTGCTCGAGGAGGATGAGGCGGACCACCTGGTGAGGGAAGGTCATGCGGGAGAGGGAGAGGGCATGGCGGGCCGATTTCCGGACACTGGATGCCATGCCAAGCGGGCCACCTATCAGGAAAGAGACAGACGTGTGGCCTTCAAGGATCCATGATTTGAAATGAGCTGCAAGGTCCTCGCTGCTCCATGCTGTTCCCCCAACTTCGAGTACCACGAGTATTCCGCTGCCCCGCGTGAACGAGAGCAACCTCTCACCTTCCCGTTCCAGGATTGCATCTCTCTCCGCCGGTGTGAGTTTCTGGGGGAGTCTCTCTTCGGCGACATCGTGGAGCGATATGGGAAAATATGGCTGAATCCTCGTGCAATAATCCCTTATTCCCTCCTGGAGGTAGGACTCCCTCACCTTTCCCACACCTGCTACCCGGATTTGCATGGAGTTCTCGTATGGATGTAAAGCGGGATGAATGTTCGGTGATTCCGGGCAGGATCGGATGTCATCACTTTCACCCCCCACGGCTGTCCCTTAATAGCTGCACATCCCGATGATGATACGTGGAGGTCAAATCCGGCCTCCCTTTGCAGCCCTCCAAAAATGAATATCAGAGGAATCCGGCAACTCCCCATTGCTCTTTTCGGATTCCCTCTTTTCAGATGTGAATCAGGTATCTTTTTGTACCACTTCTGACCTGACGGAGAGGAATACCGGGCCCCGGGCATCTATCTTCTTTTTCTGGTCCGTGATAACCCTCATCGCGTAATCAGCGATACGCAGGTTGATATCACTCAGCAACTTTGCCATTTTTACCTGTATGTGGACAGGACGACCACACCGCGTCCCCTCCTCTATTCGTGCTGCGGCGAGTGCACAGACTGCGTCAAGATAGGAGATGCCTGCCGCGACGCCCTCCGCCCTCACCGGGGCCCACTGGGGAGTGTCGGGGATTCCCATTACGGAACCCTGGTGGACGAATACCTCGTTCCCGCAGGCGGGGCCACAGAGTTTCGCACCGTCCTCCTGCTCCTCCACGGTTACTTTGATAACCGCCCCATTGAAAGGTCCTTCGTATGCTATGAAAGAGCATGGGCCTGCCGCCGTGGCATGCTCTACCGCGGTGCGGCGGATTGCACGTGCGAGCGTCCTTCCTGCAACGGTTGCGGGTTCTTCCCTGACGGTAATGGCGCCTGCGATATCCATGTCCGTCAGGGACCGGGGATGGAACTGGGGATAGGTGAGCTGCCGGATATCCTGGGAGTTATTCGCGATCATTGCCAGGCGTTCCACGCCAAGGCCAAGGTTCATCACTGGAATTCCTATCCCGTATTCTGCAAGTGCTGATGGGGAATACATTCCGAATGTTGCCACCTCAACCCAGTCATGCACAGGATGCCTGGCATAGACCTCTGTCTGTGAGTCGGGCATGTAATACTTTGATCTCTTCTCATCAGGGCGGAACTGGAAGTCCTGGTATCCAAATGCCGAGAGAAGAGCCCGTGCAACTGCCTTGCCCTCTTCATTCGTCACATCCTCTCCTGCAATCACGCAGGAGGCAGAATGGTAGCACATCAGGCGGGTAGGTCCTTCTTCCTGCTCGCGGCGGAAACAGCGGTCCACTGAAAAGAGCCTGATGGGAAGGCGAGACCTGTCCCAGAGCGCAGAAAGGGTGAGGAACCACCCGCTTGTCATGTGGCTCCGGAGTGTGCTCCGGGAGGAACGGGGGACGAGATCGCGGAATGCGGAGAAGACCTTCTCGTAAATCTCAACAGTCTGTCCGTCATCGATCTGGAGTGCCTCTGACGTGGCATGGATCAGATCGTCGCCATCTATGGCTGATTTTTTATACTGCTGGAGGATTTCGCGGAGCCTCTCTTCTGCAGCAGGTTCGACAGATTTTCCCGTGATCCGGGCGATGCCTTCAAGCTCTTCCCTGCCAATTCCCTGATTGGGCCGGTCGAGCCCTCCCAGATAAAACACCCTGTCGAGCACTGCGCTTGCTTCAGGACCAAACTGCCTGTACACGTCCTGTTCCTCGACAATGATGGGATTGCAGGCTTCAGAAAAACCGAGCGAGAGGTAGGTCTCCCTGAGACGGTTCACCATCGCGAATATCGGGTGAGAGGTCGCTCCCATGTAGGCGAGCCTTGGATACTGTTCGCTGAACCGGGGCGGCGTCAGGACATTGGGCCCCTCGTGCCAGGCCTTCTCGAAGTGTTCCCTCGATCTCTTCCTGTAGCTGTCCACATCGAATCTCATTGTACCTTCTCCAGGAGGACAACCCGGCTTATGGGATTCTCATCCCTGACTCTGTACCCGGCCTCCGCGGCAATCTTCTCAGCAAACTCCTTCACATGGGCAAAGCTCGGCATATTCCCTCTTTCCAATCTCTTTCTACTGTATCCAAGAAACATATATCCCTTCACCTCCGCAAACATGGCTCCCGACTCCTGGATCATACGGCCATATGCCCCAGGTTCATGATCATTATACCCTTTCACAAGGGTTATCCTGACAGCAGACCTGCGGGTTCCCAGGAGCGAAAGGCTCTCCTGGATCGCATCCCATGTGTCTTCAAGAGGCCTGCATACCTTCCGGTAGGTATCCCTGTCAGGCGCGGTTAGGGAGATGTAGGTCTGGAATGGCCTGCATTTTTCGAGAACATCAGGCCTGGTCCCGTTGCTGACAAGGAATGTTGAAAAGCCTTCTTTTGAGAAGAGATCGATCAATGCAGGCAGGCGGGAGTACAGGGTGGGTTCTCCGGAGAGCGAGATCGCCACGTGTTTTGGATCAAGCGCTGCAGCAAATCGTTCAAGAGTGACATAAGGGGATGGTTTGTACCCGGAAAGCGCCTTCTTCTGGAGCTGCCGGATAGACGCGAGGATCTCTTCCGGGTCGAGATCTCTCTCCCCGGGGTATTCGTGCTCAAACGACCTCCAGCAGAAGAGGCATCGCTGGTTGCAGCGGAGTGTCGGGGTCATCTGCACGCAGCGGTGGCTCTCTATCCCGTAGAACTGATGTTTGTAGCACATATCGCCGCCGCGGAGCGCCCTCTTGCACCACAGGCAGGGCTTCAGGGCAGCAGATGATTCGTTCGAAAAAAACTGGTATCCCTGGCGCCGAAGCGCATCACATGGTTCTGAGTGCATCGATACCAAGGGTCTGGAGCGCTTCTGCAAGGGTATTCCGGGCGGCTTTCACAAGTGTTAAGCGTGAGCGGCGGACAAGCCCCTCAGTCTTGAGCACAGGTTCGAAATGGTAGAACGCATTGAAGAGGTCAGCAAGCTCCCGGGCATACGCTGCAAGCAGGTGAGGCTTGAGTTCGGTTACTACATTCTCGATTACCATCGGGAAGCGGATGATGCACCTCGCGAGGGCCATCTCATGCTCATTCTCAAGTGCGATGTATTCATCGAACTCCCCCGCCTTGTCAAGGATGCTGCACGCCCGGGCATGGGCGTACTGGATATACGGCCCGCTCTGCCGCTCGAAATCGAGAGCCACGTTCCAGTCGAAGACGGTGCTCTTCTCGGGAGATATACGGACAATGTCATACCGGACCGCTGCAAGCGCGACTGACCGAGCAATATCCCTGCGCTCGCGCTCCGGGAGTTCAGGCCTGCGGATGGTTACTTCTTCCAGCGCTCTCCCGCCGACCTCGTCGAGAAGCTCATCGGCGGATACGAATTTTCCCGCGCGGGTGCTCATGGATCCTTCAGGAAGCGACACGAATTCAAAATGGATGATCTCGGGGGCTCTCTCGCCGAGCAGGCGCATGGTCACGATCAGCTGTGCGCCGATCAGCTTGTGGTCGGCACCCAGAACGTCGATGACTCTGTCAAAATTCCTGCCCTTCCAGGTGTGGTAGGCAAGGTCACGGGCTGCATAGACAGAGGTGCCATCACTTCTCCGGAGCACGTATTCCTTCTCGAAACCGGCTGATGAGAGATCGAGCCACACTTTCCCGTCATTCCTGCATTCCTGCATGTGGGATATTTTTCCGAGTATTCGTTCGGTATCGCCATTGCGGATGAAATCGCTCTCCCACACGAAACGGTCATGCCGTGCTCCCAGTCTTGAGAGGGTGACCTTGAACCCATCAAGGCATTCCGTCACCGCATCCCGGAAGAGACGCACCGTGGCAGGGTCCCCGCTCTCTACACGCTGCATCAGGCGATCCACGTCGGCAACACATCCGGGTTTTGCTTCCAGCTCCCGGTTTGCCGCGATGTAGATCCTTGCGACATGGTGATCTCCCTTCTCCCCGGGCAAAGGAGCATTCTCGAGCGTGGAGAATCCCCATACCACAATGGCTATCTGCCTGCCCATGTCGTTCACATAATACTGGACTTCCAGTGGATAGCCTGCCTTGCGAAAGCACCTGGCGAGGGTATCGCCGAGGATAGTGTTCCGGATGTGACCTACATGGAGTGGGCCGTTTGGATTGGCGCTCGTGTGCTCGAGGACCACCCGCTCGCTCCGTGGCGACTGTGTCCCGTACCCGGGATTCGTAGCCTGCAGGACCGCTTTTTCCACTACCTCCCTGCTGAAATGGAAGTTGAGGTATGGTCCCAGGGCTTCAACCCTGATCTCCTTCAGGTCCTCCCTTGCCGCAAGGGTTGTTGCCAGTTCCTGTGCAATCTTCGCAGGTGGAGCCCTTTTCACCTTCGCAAGGCTGAAGGCAACGGTGCTGGACAGGTCAGCGTGCTCCCCCCCTTCTCCAAGGAGCACTTCATCCTGCCCTGCCACCTCACGCAGGGCACGTTCAACCGATTGAAAGAGCATGCAAAACATTTCAGTATCCCGTCCTGTAACGTAAGATGGCAGCAATCCCTCCGAATGCTGTATACAGAATGGATCCCTCCTCGAAATCATCAGAGATGATCTCAACCCTTGTGCTTGTCTGGTCAGCGAGCTTGGTCAGTTCATCGATGATATCCACTTCCTGGTCTACTATGAGGGGTCCATTGCACTTCCTGCAGGTCTGGTTTGCCAGGATATCCTGGACAGTTTTTCCGGGCTCAAGCTGGATTGTCCGTTCCTCAGCATGGCCGCAGACCTGGCACCGGATACTGATCCTGGACTTGCGGAGCGACGCGGAGAGGAGGAGGATGTCCACGGAACCAATGTCCAGGTTTTTCCGGACGCTCTCCTCGCCATACGAGGCCAGGCCATCCTCCTTGACCAGTTCCTTGAGGAAGCGGTTCATGAACTCCTTCTCTTTTATTACCTCCATCCCTTTCAGTGCGTCCTTTGCCGCATCGACAAGCTCGGGAAGGCCGCTCTCGTTCGTGTATGCCACATCGAAGAGCCCGATGATACGCTTCTGGAGCTCGTGGTGGAGGTACTGTCCGGCCTCGAACTCCTCCTTGGTCGGGCTGGGACCCCCTATAAGGACACCCTTGAAGCGTTCGAAGAAGTCCTTCTCGGCAAGAAATATGGCACTCGCACGTTCACCGATCTTGGTATAGAATTCATTAATGGCAATCTCGCGAAGGCGTGCGAAACGGACGCTCGATTGCCCCCCTTTCCTCTGCTTTCCCGGTACCGTTGAGTTAGCCCCGCCGACAGGCTCGATACGGTTTCCCCTGAGGAATCCCCAGTAGGATTCCCTCCTGTCAAGCACCAGGAGGCCGTATACAACCTTCTCTTCGAGCATCTGCTTGAGTGGCTCAAGCTCGAAGTTCGAACTGCACCGGTACATATAGAGGTTCAGGGGTTCCGGGGGATCGATGATGGTGCACTCGAGATCTGTGCGGTCACCCTGCAGCTGGATGGTCCCGCAGAAGATGGCCATGCCATTTTTGGGAGGGTTCTTGTAATACTTGAGGCGGGAGAGGATGGAGGAGATCGCACTCTGCACGTTGGTCCGGGTCTGCTTGCTCTTGATGTTCGCACACTGCCCGAACTCGTCCCGCAACTGCCCGGTCACGTCGTAGATCTGCTTGTCAGGGGGGACGTACAGTGATATGAGTTCTGTACCGCTCCCCTGCTTTGCTTCCAGTTTCTCCAGGGTCTTCTTGAACTCATAACGCCTCCGGCCCTCGTCCATCTCCGCGGTCTCGGTCATCTCGGTCTCTTTGGGGGTATCCCTAAAGCTTCAATATGATTCAACGCTGTGGGCCATAAATTTGCGCACATTCCCCCAGTATCCGGGCATCTGTCTCTTCGTTCTGGCCGTGCGTTCCATTGAACGTAAAGAATGCCTTCGGCTCGGGCAGGGCAGCATACAACGCCTGTCCCGCGGAAAACGGGATGATGGGATCTCCGGGCGCATGGAAAATCCATGAACTTCTCCCTTTCATCTTCACTGCAGAGGTCTCCGGATCCACCGAAAGGAGAAATTTCCTGGCATCACCAGTATACGCGTCTCCCGCCCTGGAAAACCCGGAGGTGGAGATCCCGATATACCCCGCAAACTCCCGGTCCAGGGCAGCAGCGATGGCAGCATAACGCCCACCATTGCTCTCTCCCGTTGCATAAACGGGAATTCTTGCGTTCTCCTGAAGATAGATGCGTGCAGATGAGATGTCGCATATTGAGAGATAGTACTGGGGCCAATCGCCTGCGAGGAACTTCTGGAAATCTCTCTCCAGGTCCATAGGGTGCCCTCCTGTCTCCCCGCCATTGCCTCTCACATCAAGCACCAGGTATGCATACCCATATGAGGCATATTCTTCTGCCCTCCCCAGGTGTCCCTCCTTTTTCACCCCTGCACCGGGTGCGAGCACGAATCCTGCAACGGGATTATCGGGGATGGCTGCAATTGCAAAGACATCACCCTGCCCGTTCCTGAATACTACCCTGTTCACGGTATATCCATCATGCACAGAGAGGACCGTCTCATGTACACTGCAGGCGGGACAGCCAAGCGTTAAAATCCCTTCATCGTCCACCGAATAGGTCCCGGGTTGTCGGCCGGGATCCTCCATGCAGCCTGCGATGAGTACAAAGGGGACCAGGAGAAGAAGGGGGATGAGGAGGACAGGTCTCACCGGAACGCTCCGATGCAGCGGCAGATGAGACTGATAGTCTTGGCATCGGAGATCCGGCCATCCCGGATCATCTCCGGCAGATCCTCAGTCTCTACCCTGGCCAGCTCAATGATCTCGTCCTCGTCTTTTTGGTAGAGGCAGGATGGGGTTAAGCCATGGGCTTCATAGAGATAGATAATCTCGTCAGAAAATCCGGGTGTCGTGAAGATGGAACCCCGGGGAACAAAAGTTTCTGCCTGGAAGCCTGTCTCTTCGATCAGCTCCCTGCGGGCAGCATCAAGGGGGTCTTCACCGGGATTAAGAGTCCCGGCGGGGACCTCCAGGATGTATTGACCGATTACAAACCGGTACTGGCGGATGAGGTAGCAGGCACCGTCAGCACGGAAGGGGAGGATTGCGACGGCGTGTCCTGGGTGCACCGCAATCTTCTCAACCTGCGTTCCATTGGGAAGGTCGTACTTCTTTGTATCCACCTTAAGCCTCCGACCTGCAAAAATCTCTGTCATTGTCCCTCCGAATACGGGATCGGATCCCTGATTCCGAGTGCAGAGAAGGCGGCCAGTCGATAATGGCATGCTCCGCATATCCCGCATGCGTTCTCCTGGTTACTGTAGCATGACCAGGTATGTTCATAGGGCACCCCGAGACGCAATCCCTCGTAGAGGATCTCCTTCTTCGTCATATTGATGAACGGCGTGAGCAGCCGGATAGACGTTTCATCTCTCGTCCCCGCATCGATTGCCCTCTGGAATGCTTCAATGAAATCTGGCCGGCAATCGGGATACCCGCTGTAATCCTGGGATTGTACCCCGATAAAGATGGCATCGGCGCCCCTGGCCTCCGCGTAACTCGTAGCAATCGCAAGGAGGTTGGCATTCCTGAATGGTACATACGTATTGGGGATGCCCTCGCGGTCTTCACTGAAAGAATCGACGGGAAGATGATGGTCAGTCAGGCTGCTCTGACCGATTTTCCTGAGATATGAGAGATCAACCTCAAGGAATTCTTCTGCGTTGAGGAGTGACGCGATAGTTTTTGCGCACGCACGCTCCTTTGCCTCGGTTCTCTGTCCATAGTTGAAGTGGAGGCCGAGGATCTTGTAGCCCATATCCGCTGCAAGGTATGCTAGGGTGGTGGAGTCCATGCCACCTGAAAGGAGACATACGGCGTTCATGTCACATGATCCCCAGAATTTTATGGAGTTGCAGTTGTATCCTCGCCGGGATATCACGTTCAATGAGGTAACGGGCGATGAACGTGGCATTGGATCCCTCGACCGGTGAGAAAAAAACCTCTCCGTCAACAGGGTGTGCATTCATTACTCCTGAGGCATATTCACAATCCTGGAGATCTCTTACCACAAACTTGACTGAGTCCCTGCTCGTGATGGCAGGAAGGAGCGAGAGATCACTCCTTTCACCGGATGAAGGGCATTTCACATCCATGCAGATGCTGGCATGGCCCTGGAATTCGGAGAAGCCAATAGTTCCGTTGGTCTCGATGTCTATCCTGAACCCACGCCCGGCGAGGGACTCAACAAGAACGAGGAGTTCCTTTTTCTGGATGAGGGGTTCTCCCCCGGTAATGCATACATAGGTTCCCCCAAGTGCACTGACCTTTGCGGTTACCTCCTCACAGCCCATCTCCGCTCCTCCGGTGAGGGCATGCGGGGTATCGCACCATGAACAGCGGAGATTGCATCCTGCGAGGCGGATAAATGTGCAGGGTCTCCCCTGGTCGCGCCCCTCCCCCTGGATACTTCGGAATATCTCACTGACCTTCATATACGACTTCTGCATAACAGCTCGGAGATTCATGGACCCTGATCCTGGTTACCTTTGCACGAAGACCAAGGAGCGAACATTCATCATTGAGCGACCCTGCGATGAGGGATGCCAGGAGTTCGCTGGTGGGCTCACCAGGGGTGGTTATGACAGGGTGGAAGGTCTGGATGGCGGGGACCATGGGATCATCGCGGTTAAGCAGGATCTGGTGATCAAACCGGTCGATGATGGTTTTTATGGTATTGTAGTCAACCAGGATGCCGGTCTTCTCATCCACCTGCCCCTCCATCCATACCTCCACCTTCCAGCGATGGCCATGCAGGCACGCACATTTCCCCTTATAATGGAGCAGCCTATGGCTGGCGTCGAAATGCACCTCCTTGAAGATCCGACAGATCATGACAGATTGGTTGGCGTGAACGGGATATAATATTATTAGCAATAAAGAGCAACCCATACAAGCAAATGTGGACCGTTCCATAATGTATAAGTCGCCACCGCGCGTTCATATATACCACAACAGGATGAAAAGGAGTCCACCGTAAACCAACTTTAAATGAGGGCATTTCATGGCTAATGGTAAATTTGCAGCAAGAAAACTGCTCAAAGACGCAAAAAAGTTCCGCTGGAGCGACCCGAAGTTCGTGAGCAGCCAGGGCGGAGTCAATCTCAAGTCGGACCCTCTTGAGGGCGCTCCGCAGGCAAGGGGGATTGTGCTCGAGAAGGTCGGGGTGGAGGCCAAGCAGCCGAACTCTGCTATCCGCAAATGCGTGAGAGTGCAGTTGATCAAGAACGGCCGACAGGTCACCGCGTTTGCTGTCGGAGATGGGGCTATCAACTTTATCGATGAACACGATGAGGTCGAAATCGAGGGGATTGGGGGGCGTATGGGACGTTCAATGGGTGATATTCCCGGAGTCCGGTACGTGGTCACAAAGGTGAACAACGTCTGTCTCCACGAGATGGTTATCGGCCGCAAGGAGAAACCACGCAGGTGATCTGACATGGCAGAAGAAGAACATGCGTCCAGACTCCTCTTCAACAAGTGGGATCTCGGGGAAGTCCAGGTGACCGACCCGAGTCTCGTGCGGTATATAAGCCTGAACCCCGTGATTGTCCCTAACTCAACGGGAAAATTCACCCGGCAGGAGTTCAATAAAGCCAATATGCTCATTGTGGAACGCCTTATCAACAGGCTGATGCAAACCGAGAAGAACACTGGCAATAAGCAGCTGGCTACCCGGATCGTGCGTGATGCGTTCGAGACGATCCACAAGAAAACCAAGAAAAACCCGGTCCAGGTACTCGTAGAGGCAATCACCAACACGGGCCAGAGAGAGGAGACAGTCAGGCTGAAATACGGGGGCATCAACGTCCCTAAGTCGGTGGACACCGCACCTATCCGCAGGGTAAACACATCCCTCTTTTTCATCTCAGAAGCGGTCTACAAGGCTGCACGCAAGAGCAAAAAGCCGGCATCCGCATGCCTCGCAGACGAGCTAATCGCTGCTTCCAAGGGGGATGTGAAGGCGTATTCGGTGAACAAGAAAGAAGAACGCGAACGGATTGCGAAATCCGCTAGATAAGGAAATCTATTCACTTTTTTGTGGTGTTTTTGATGGCCCGAGGCAAAAAATCAATTGAAAAAGTCACTGAACTGATGAGTGATCCGGTACACATCCGGAATATCGGTATCGTTGCCCACATTGACCATGGCAAGACCACGCTCTCCGACAATCTCCTCGCCGGGGCAGGGATCATATCAGAGGAACTGGCCGGAAAGCAACTCTTCATGGACTCAGATGAGGAGGAGCAGGCGCGTGGCATCACAATCGATGCGAGCAACGTCTCGATGGTCCATGAATACGAGGGGCATGAATTCCTGATCAACATGATCGATACTCCAGGCCACGTGGACTTCGGAGGAGACGTAACCAGGGCCATGCGGGCGGTGGATGGCGCGGTGGTGCTTGTTGATGCGGTGGAGGGTACCATGCCCCAGACCGAGACTGTGCTGCGGCAGGCCCTGAAAGAGGGGGTCCGCCCGGTGCTCTTCATCAACAAGGTGGATCGCCTCATCAACGAGCTCAAGGTGGACGAGATGGAGATGCAGATCCGCCTGGGCAGGGTCATCGACAAGGTCAACAAGCTGATCAAGGGGATGAACGAGAAAGCCTACAATGAAGGTTGGAAACTCGATGCATCACTCGGAACCGTTGCATTTGGATCGGCCCTCTACAACTGGGCTGTCTCGGTCCCCTTCATGAAGAAGAGCGGGGTATCCTTCAAGGAGGTCTACGATAGCTGCAAGTCAGGGGACATGAAAAGCCTGGCCAAGAGAAGCCCCCTCAGTGAAGTGGTGCTGGACATGGTGGTCAAGCACCTCCCGAACCCGCTAGAATCCCAGAAACGGCGTATTAAAGTGATCTGGCATGGGGATGCCACCACCCCTGAGGGCAAGGGGATGCTCGAATGCGATCCGAACGGCCCTGTAGCCCTGATGGTGACCGACATTTCATTTGATCCCCACGCGGGAGAAGTGGCCACAGGGAGGCTCTTTTCAGGCGTGATGAAGCGTGGCACTGAACTCTATGTCATGGGCACTGCTATGAAAGTGAACCGCCTGCAACAGGTAGGGGTTTTCATGGGGCCCACCCGGGTCGAGGTGGAAGAGATCAAAGCCGGGAACATTGCGGCTGTAACAGGGCTTAAGGATGCAATTGTCGGGTCGACCGTGACCACGCTCATGAACATGACGCCGTTCGAATCGCTGAAACATTACAGCGAACCGGTGATGACCGTTGCAGTGGAGGCCAAGAACATGAAGGACCTCCCGAAACTTGTAGAAGTACTCCGCCAGGTCGCGAAAGAGGACCCGACACTGCAGATCACCATCAACGAGGAGACCGGCGAGCACCTCATATCAGGCATGGGAGAGCTTCACCTTGAGATCATCACGGGGCGCATCAAGAGAGACAAGGGTGTCGAGATCGTCACGTCCGAGCCTATTGTCGTGTATCGTGAGACGGTCACTCAGAAGGCCGGCCCTGTTGAGGGGAAGTCGCCAAACCGTCACAACCGTTTCTATCTGGAGCTCGAGGTACTCCCGGATGCAATCGTGGACCTGATCAAGAACGGGCAGGTATCCATGAACCAGTCCCAGTTGGAGCGGCGTGACGCTCTTATCGCTGCGGGGATGGATAAGGATGAGGCCAAGAGTGTGAAGGACATCTATGGCCACACGATGTTTATCGATATGACGAAGGGTATCCAGTATCTGAACGAGACCATGGAGCTCATCCTCGAGGGTCTCCATGAAGCCCTTGATGGCGGACCACTTGCAGATGAGAAGGTTCAGAACCTCAAACTCAGATTGGTTGATGTTAAACTCCACGAGGATGCCATTCACAGAGGCCCGGCCCAGGTGATCCCTGCGGTCAGGTCAGCGGTAAAGGCAGGGATGCTGCTCGCCGGTGATACACTCCTCGAACCGGTCCAGAAGATCCAGATCACGGTACCCACGGACCAGATGGGGAATGCGACCTCTCAGATCCAGGGCCGCAGGGGGCAGGTGTTCGATATCCAGAGCGAAGGCGACACGATGACCGTGGTGGGAAAGGCCCCGGTTGCAGAACTGTTTGGATTTGCGGGAGATATCAGGTCTGCCACCGAAGGTCGGGCTATGTGGAGCACCGAGTTTATAGGGTTCGAGCTCGTGCCAGGCAACATGATGAAAGAAGTAGTGACCGGTATCCGCAAGCGGAAGGGTCTCAAGGAACAGATGCCAACCCCGTCAGATTACCTGGCCTGATTTTTCTTTTTTTTTTAAGGTATGCGCATTTCAGCGAATTTTTCCAATATCACGGTGTTTTGACAGCATTTTTTACCGAATGCCGGGTTCGTATTACACCTGATGATACATAAACCCGGAAAATCCTGAACGTTATGTCATCGTGCCGTGACCCGTTAAGCAGTTCCATCGATTCCCTGGGTCGGGATGTAATGATACCGGGAGTATTCCCGGGATCGTTCAGGAGAGGGTTGCTTTGATAATGGTGACAGGTTCACGCGGACGGTCGCTCTGATCTGTCCGCACTTTCGCGATTTTCTCCACAACATCCATACCGGCTGCCACGCGCCCAAAGACC
Source organism: uncultured Methanolinea sp. (assembly GCA_964401215.1). Classification (GTDB taxonomy): domain Archaea; phylum Halobacteriota; class Methanomicrobia; order Methanomicrobiales; family Methanospirillaceae; genus Methanolinea_A. Next base: position 15,826 of record CAYNXS010000017.1, read on the forward strand.
GGGTGTTTGCCGTCGAGGAAGTTGTTGTTTACCAGGTTGATGAAGAACTGGCTGCCCCCCGTATTCGGACCTGCATTGGCCATGGAGAGAGTCCCCTTGTCATTCTTTCTTCCGGGTTTGAACTCGTCACGGATCGTATACCCGGGACCACCCCTTCCGGTTCCGGTGGGATCGCCACCCTGAATCATAAATCCACTGATCACTCTGTGGAAGATGACCCCATTGTAGAAACCCTTCTGAACCAGGGTAGCAAAGTTCCCTGCCGTGATTGGCATATCTTCAAAGAGATCGATCTCTATGGTGCCGAGGGAAGTCTCCATGGTGACATGCGAGCCTGGAAGTGATCCTTTCGTTTCAGTCATGATTCTCCATGTATTCTTGGCTCTCTCACATCAAGGCTTTTTTTATGGACTCGAAGCGGCCAGCTTCAGGAGATGAACGGAGCCTCACTCCACCTGGTTCCAGATCAGAAACCTCATGCTCCGGGAATTCTTTCCAAGTAATGAATTATTACCGGGTGCCCGGGCAGGCGCATATCGAAACGATAAAACAATCTGGAACTGAATAGTTACGACAATGGCCGGAGGAAAGCTGAAGATAGTCATTTTTGGGGCATATAACGCGGGAAAATCCACGTTCATCCAGTCACTTGATCCCAATGCACGGCATGTGGAGGCTCATACCGCAAATGGAGATACTACCGTTGCCCTTGACTATGGCAGGGCACAGATTCATGCCCTTGAGGTCCATCTCTTTGGGACACCCGGGCAGGAAAGATTCGAATTTGTGCGCCAGATCATTTCACGGGGTATGGATGCTGCGGTGTTGATGGTTGACTGCAGTGAAGAGCCTGACGAGTTTACCCTTCATCTGTATGAGACATTCATTTTGCAGAAAATACCTGTAGCGGTGATGTTGAACAAGTGTGATCTTCCAGGAGCATGCCCGGCTACGGCACGTGCTGCGTTCCGGAATGCCAGAATATTCGAAATTTGTGCACACGAACCCGCCAGGACAATGCCCGCACTCACGACATTTGTGGAATCCCTGGCAGCTGACCTCTAGCGACTGGGCAGGGGGAGAATATACCCAGAGTAGGGTGAATAAGAAAGGATGGATGAAGGATTCCCGCATTCCTACTTCCAGACATTGACAGGGTTGATCGATGCATCGATCAACAGATCGAAATCTATGGCGTTGAGCCAGCCGGCCTTCTCGAACATGTTCATGAAACAGATGCCCACCCTGGTGGCATCAGGATATTTTTCTATCGCTGATTTCACCTGGTCAACAGTGACAGGCACATTTGGCATGGAGAGACCCCCCATCACTACAACCATGGCGGGCGTCTGGATCGTTGCCGGACCACCCGCCTGCATCCCGATATCGGGGACCAGCCTGATCTTCTGCGCTTTTGATTCATCGACGTACGGAACAAAAACCTGCTGGAGGTCGAGGCTGCGGACCGCAAAACCCAGGAGTTCGACAAAAGGCGTGCAGGTCCCCGGACACCCATAATAGACCACCTGGTCACCTGCATGAAGTCCCTTCTTCTCGATAAACTCTTTGAATGGCCGGAGCATTCCTGGCACACCCTGAAACACTTCTTTCTGTTTCATCTGATTTTTACACCTATGAGAATGAATAACAATCCAGGCACATATGAATGTATAGGAACGGGGAGCAATCTCTGATCATTGGGCGTTACAATCTCATATGAGAACCTTGTGGTGAGTGTGGAATGACTGGTGAACCGGGAAGTCCGACGGCATCTGTGCTGGTGTGTTATGCCAGCAGGTATGGATCGACACGGGAAATTGCTGAATGCATTACAGAGGTGCTGCGTGCATCAGGGATACATGTTGACTGCATCCCTGCTGGCAGGGATATCCGTCCCGAGGGCTACGATGCGGTGGTTCTGGGCAGTCCGCTCTATATGGGCAAATGGCTCGCGGAAATCAGGGAACTTGTCTCAAGGGAGAGGGGCGCTCTGGGACGGATCCCTGTTGCGGTATTCTCAGTGGGGTACTCATTCAGGGAACCCTCGGACCAGGTTCTCCAGAGCGGCGAGGATGCGCTGTCAGATGTGAGGCTCTATATTATACCCCGTGATTCTGCATTTTTTCCCGGGAGAGTTGAGCCCGATAGACTCAATCCTTCTGACAGGGCAATCCTCACCATGGCACGAATAACCGTGGGGGACTTCCGGGATATGGAGATGGTGCGTTCATGGGCCCGGACCCTCCCTGGAATTCTCGGGCTTGGTGCGAGATAGAATATAAGGAGTGTGCCGCTCCAGCCGTAAAAACGAGAGATTCCCCGTTTCTATGAAAATTGCATTCGCTATTTTTCATTCTGTATGCGGGGCTTCGTAAAGTGAACCATGAAATTTTTTTTAAAAAAGATACATGGTATGGGTGTATTCAGGTTATCTTCACGGCGAGGAGGAAGGTCTCTCTTGGTTCGATGAATGTGATGCGTACCGGGGTCCCCCACATCTGGATCGTGGCGATGTCGCTGGCTTCTTCATACTCAAAGGATACCCTCATGCCATCTATCCTGTACTGGGGATCAAGGTTCAGTGGAAGGTATTTTTTCCCGTCATCACCTGCGATGCCATAGAATCCCCCTTCGAGGTCCTGGTACGTCACCGTTCCTGATGGAACCCAGGGTCTCCGGTATTCTGCATAAACAATCTGTTCTCCTCTCTCTTTTCCCATAAAAATCCAGGTATGAGTGCCGCCAGCACCCATCAACGGTGAAGTAGGGGGAATGAACTCATCACTGAGAAGCGTGATGCCTGGCGAAGGGGAGAGATGCCATGAATAACCAGTGGTTGGATTTTCGGGAAGTGTCAGGGAGAACTCTGTTCCTTCAGCAAGGCTCACATTCTTACCGTTGTCTTCAGGGCCGAATACGGGACCTGTGGTAATTGGGGACGTCGGCGGTGGCGTGGGAACTCCCCCGGTTCCCTGTTCCTGGAGACATCCGGCTGCGAGGACAAGGCAGACCGACAGTATCGCCACGGGGGCGAGAAGGAGCGTGGAGCGGTTCATGATCTGTTTCACCTTCGTGATGGGAATAAAGAGGTCATGACCGGATATACACTTTCCCCTGACTGCGAAGAATGTTGCAGTTATTCGTGTACAGGATCGAATCCAACGACCTGTGCTTCGCGTAAGGAGTGCGGTTTTTCATGATGGGAGAGGCGGTTACACCCCTCTCCTATGCCACCCCTGGCGTATGCAATAGCCTGGCAGGAAGGGTAGACCTTGAGGAAGATTCCCTCTTCCTGAAAGCCCAACGGCATACTTCATTCCATGGGACTGGGTGCACTCCCTGTGTCACCCGGGGTTCTTCCAGGGATTATTCAGGAATATAGGTGGGTATTGATATCGAGTTCCCAACGGGGAAAAGACCGGAAATAATCGAGTAAAAGGAAAAAAGATTATTTTGGTCCCAGGTAGGGGTTCCGGAGTCCCTTGCTCACTCCGAACTTGGCCCTCTCCTCGACGGTCTTCTGGTTCTTCGAGATCTTCTCGGTTGCCAGCTTTGTGACGAGCTCGAGACCGGGCTTCACCTGCTCGATGGGCTTGGTCTCGAAGCATCCGGCGGCGATGGCCTTCGACCAGATGTCGTCCCCGTTCTTTGTCCTGACAAAGACCGTGCTCCAACCATCGGGGCTTCCCACCGAACCGGTCGATACATCTGCCAGGTTTGCAACATAGTCGAGGCAGACGTGGCACCCGGGCTGCTCATACTTGTGGGTGACCTTGAGCGGAAGCTGGACAACCTGTCCACGCTGGCCGTAGACCCAGAACTTGCCCTTGCCGATCTCCATCTTCTTGACGGCGTCCATCCTCATGCCTGCATGATCTTCCACCAGCTGGACAATGCTCTGGTAGGGGAAGTTCTCCATACAGAAAATTCCCACTGCGAGCTTGATGCAGTCAGGGACATCGCGGAGGCCCACAGGGTAGAGCTGACCCTTCCTTACCGCCTGCATCTGGCAGGGGGTTCCCACGATACCGATCTTGTCCAGACCGTAACTGCGGGTGGCCTCCTTGATCCAGGACACCTGGGGGCTGATGTTGTACTTGGTGCCGCTTGCGGACATCAGCTCCTCGACGGTGGTCGCAATGAACGGGCGGGGCCTCCAGGGCTCATCGCCAGGTCCTGCAACGATCGCACCATCGATGATGCCCTCTTCGAGGGCAAACTTGAAGAGCTGGGTGACGATACCGCCGTCCTGTGCTTTCTTCAGGATGGCTTTGTCACTGCTGCGGGCTGATACACAGAGTTTGTATTTGCCTAGTTCTCCTGCCATTTCTGTCACCTCACTTGAGCGCCCCTGCAATGGCATCCATGATACTCTCGAATTCAGGTATCACGTCAAAGTTGAAGAAGCTCCGGGGGCACTGTGCATAGCACGCTCCGCACTTGATGCACATTTCACGGTTCACATTGGGCTTCCCATACTCGTGGGTGATTGCCCTGACCGGGCATGCTGCAGCACAGGATCCGCATCCCATGCACAGGCCCTGGTTGACGACGTCATACATGAGGTCGCAGCCACAGGCTTCGGTTCCGCGCTCGGCAAGCTGCATGAGCGGGGTTAAGTATTTCTTTGCCAGGTCCTGCTGGTCCTTGTTCCCTTTCAGGAGCAGGTAGGCCATCACGCACACATTCCTGATCAGCTGAGGGGTCGGAGCACATCCCGGGATGTACACATCCACTTTTATGAGATCTCCTATGGGGAGATAGGATTCGTGCTGGGGCTGGTTCTGCTGGCCGCCGCGGCCAAACCTGGTGATATTACCATAACAGGCACAGCCTCCTACTGCCACCACAACTGCCGCCTTCTCGCGGGTCTCTTTGATCTCCTGTACTGATAATTTGTCCTGGATACAGACCGAACCCTCGACGAGCGCCACATCCATCTTCGGGATGTGCCGGACATCTGCAAGGGTCAGGCCATAGACAAGGTCGGCGTATCTGTCAAGAATGGTTAACAATCCACCGTAGTTGTCTGCTAAGGATACCAGGCAGCCCGTGCAACCACTCATGTGCACGTGGCCAACTGTAATCTTGTCTGCCACAGGCTTTTCCTCCTTCTTTGTGATTTCTGCCTTTTTCTCCACGTCAGCTCTCGCCGCAGGCTTCGCCACCGGCTCCGGGCTGGCGCTCTCCTTTCCCATAATCTTCGAGATTAGTCCCATAATCCACTCCGGCAAGAGCCAGTACTTCCCGTACGGCTCTTGGAATCGCATTCTGAACCTCTTCAGTGAGCCCCATCTCGAATTCGGGGGCGCTTACTCTCTTCGGCTGGCATCCGATGATAGTGATCTCCATCCTGTCTTTCAACCGGTGGAGCGGTTCGGTGAGATCCCAGGAATGGGCATCCCGGTAACTTCCCGGAGGCAGGTCTTCGACATTCAATCGGACCAGGTCTCCAGGCTTTCCCCCGAAATTTACCGTGTCAATCACGATGAGTTTTCGTGTGACGTCAGGATCAAGCAGTGTAAAGATAAAATGCGGGGCTCCAAGCCCTGCATCCACGGCTTTGATATTGTCGGGGAGATCGAGGCGCAACAGCTCCTCAACCACGGCTGGTCCGAACCCGTCATCCGCGAACAACGGGTTACCGCACCCTGCTATCACGATCTCTGGATACAGCATAGGGAGAGTCTCACTGGATGAGTTTCTGGGCGACTATCTTCTTGTCCTCGTCGATGACGATCATGTGGGTGGCACATGATACGCACGGGTCGTATCCTCGGACAACAACTTCAGCCAGCTGCCATGGAGCCCCTGTAAGAGCCTTGCTGCAGGTTGGGAAGTTCCAGGTGGTGGGCACCAGCATCTCGTAATAGAGCACCCTGCCGTCCTTGACTTTCGCCAGGTGGACGTCAGTTCCGCGGGGAGCTTCGTTTGCAGCCCATCCAAGAGAGCCGTCACCCTGGGGGATATGGTCGGCCAGGATTTTTCCCTTCGGGTTGTATTCATCAAGTGCATTGAGGATGGAATAGAGAGAATCGGTATACTCCATCTGTCGTGCAACCTGCTGCCCGATGGTGCCCTTCTCATCAAAGTTCTTGAACTTGACAAGCCTGGCGCGGGGGCCGACCTCAACCGGAGAACCGTCATAGAGCGGTACGCCTGTGCAAGCCTCCATCTGGGGGTTTACCTTCGTTCCCATGGGGGATGTTCCACCAATCGGGTAACTCGGGTCTGCAAGGCTTACTTCGCCCTCACCCATATACCAGTCCCAGGGTCTGACATCAGTCCAGCGGTCAGGGTCCCATCCGGGGTTTGCATCAAGGCTGGAGCTGCCATAGAGCGGGTGCGAAGCCATGTATCCCTGGTTGTGGTATCCGAGATTCTTCGGTATGGGTATCTGCTTCCCGCCAACCTCTGCCCAGTCACGCTTCTGGAAATTGCGAAGGATGGCTATCATGAAGTCCATCTGCTCATGGGCAAGGACCAGGCCCTCCTTGGCAAGGTCGTACATCTTGTTCTTTGCCTGTGCTGTGCAGGCTTTGTACATGCCGCCGACCCTCGGGTTGCTTGGGTGAACGGCTTCGCCGCCCGCGATTTGCCCAATCGTCTGGCCGATCTCGCGAATCCTCTGGATCCTCTTGGCCACTGATCTGACCGGCTCCTGGGGGGAGAACGGGTTGATCTTGGTGTCGGTCCCCGGGAGATACATGTCCGGGAGCGTCAGGATGTTATGAAGTGCATGGCTGTGAAGCCGGTTTGCGCTCTGGAGGATAATCCTCAGCAGCTTGGCATCCTTGGGGATCTCGCAGCGAATGGAGGCCTCCATGGACTCTATGCCAGCAAGGGTGTGAGCGATCGGACAGATGCCGCACACGCGGGACGCGATCTTCGGGACCTGGTCCATCGTCTTCCCGATTGCCAGCTTCTCCACTCCTCGTACGGGGGTAATGGAGAGCCAGTCACCACGCTCGATGATACCTGCATCGTCAACTTTAAGGACGAGCTTTGAGTGTCCCTCATGCCTCGTAGTTGGGGAGATCTCTACAATTTTCGACAATATTATCGCCTCATGGTATTCTCGTTGTTCTCTTTGCGATACCGGTAATATTCCACACGCACCTCTCTTGGTGAGAGATGTTTGACCGTACAGAGTACGTTCAGGACAAATGTTGCGAACTCCCTATATTTATCTGCTGTGCACTAATGCACGGCATTGGGGAAAAAGGAGAATATCATGTTTTT
>CAYNXS010000018.1:0-21422 GCA_964401215.1 uncultured Methanolinea sp.
ATGGCGGTCCCGCCGATTGCCTCTTCTCATCTCCTGTTCCTGGGCGGTCCGATGAGCGTGAACCAGGAAGATCTCTTCCCGTATCTTGTGGAAGAGAAGAGACTGATCAGGTCATGGATCGATGAGGGGCGCCCTGTCCTTGGCGTCTGCCTGGGTGCCCAGCTCATCGCAAGCGCGTGCGGGGCCAGGGTGTTCCCATGCACTGAGGAGATTGGGTGGCACCGGGTGGATATGAGCGGTCCGGTGCATGTTCCCGGAATTCCTCCCTCGTTCACTGCGTTCCAGCTTCACGGCGAGACATTTACAATCCCCCCGGGAGGAGTCAGGGTCTGCACCGGACTAGAGGTCGAAAACCAGGCCCTTGCCGTTGGGAGTGCCTTGGGACTGCAGTTCCATGTCGAGGTGACCGCCGAGATGATCGGGGAATGGACATCCCATCTCCCGGAAGAGAGGCAATCCATGATAATGGAGGAGACGGCACATCAGATCCAGGAATCATCCCGTCTCTGCAAGGCACTTTGCGCCAGTTTTTTCAACGCCCCTGAGCGTGGGCACTCATGGCTAGGTCCCTGAAGGGAATTCAGTCATCCAAGACCGGAGCGGCATCAACCCTCGGAAATACCGGCCTGTGTGAGAACTGCTGTCGGTGTCTCCCGGGGCACAGACATTGTGACAGGGCATCAACGGGGTGTTTTCCTGTAGACCATACCCTGAAAGATCGCTATCTTCTCCCCGTTCTCATCTGTCACATCCACGGTATACGTGGCAAGCTTTGGATTCCTTGCATATTCAATGGCATCTGCATAGAGTGACCCCGAGCGTGCAGCCTTCATGTAGGAAATACTTGCATTGATTGCAGCGGCAGGAATTCCGTGTGAATTTGATGCAAGGGCAAATGCTGCGTCAGCGAGTGTAAAAATGGCACCTCCATGCACCGTCCCGTGGCTGTTCCTGTGCATCTCTTTGATATCCATCTTAACCCTGGCCCGCCCCGGTGAAATCTCCAGGAGTTCGATCCCGGCACCACGTGCAAAAGCATCCTTCGAAAAAAAGTCCTTCTCGTCTTCCATAGAGAACAAGTCTGGTATTCCCTTTTAAAAAAATATCCATTCACTGACGTAAATGGGCGGATCTCAGATGCCCCAGTGACCGGTCCCGGAACACTCCCTGCACAGGGAAAGCAGGGGGGTTGACCGGTTCAGAAGGAGGATTCACCCAAGTATGGGTGTTGTTCATCCGTGGGGAAGGGAACACAGTCAAGTGACCGGATATACGGCTTGATATCCAGGATCGGTGAACCATCGAGAGCCTCGAGTCCTCTGACGGTGAGTATCCCGCCCGAAACAGACAATATCTCGCCGATGGAAAGAGCAATTGGGTTGGGGCGGGCAGGAGACCGTATGGAAAACACTGGCCGGGCTTCCTTCCAGTCGGACCGCCTGGCAAGGAGAAGATCGCGCTCGGCCCTGTCCATCCAGTAGAGCACCCATATATGGCTGATCCCTTTCATACTGCCCAGCGCGGGGATAAATGGAGGAAATATCTCGAGTGTGGATACGACCTCTGAATCCCTGCCCTGGCGGGGTGCCTGCCCAGGCATGGTGTAGGGGGAATGGACAACCCCGACAGGTTCAAGCGTTATCATACCTTCTATTGGAATTTTTCAGCCTAAAAGAGTCAATGGTGTCGCGGGTCTCCAAAAATATCAGGTGCATACGTACCCTTTTTCCATGAGAATTTCTGTGATGAGATCCTCTGCCTTCTCCGGGAATGCGGTGATGAAGCCCTCGATAGATCTCCAGTCTTCTTTGAGGGCAGGATTGTCGCTATGGAGTGCAAGCGTCCCGGTCACATACCCACGCGCTATCCCGTCTTGTGAGCATATCCGGATGATCACGCACCGGTATGCCTTGCACTGGACAGGGCTTGTCTCATGGATGGTGCACACGATCTTCTCACCCGATGGGCGGAGGAATCGGCAGGCAGAGGGATGTTTTTTAATCCAGGTATCATCAGAGAACAGGTGCCGCTTGTCTTCATCGATCCTGGCAATGAACGGTGTTCCGGTTGACACTGAACATCCCTCGTACTCGTACGGCCCGATCTTTTTTTCAATGACGATAAAATCCCCCATGTACATACAGCACCTCCCGCATTGCCTGCACTCAAATGGCATACCAGGAATGTATCTCCTCTTGCATTGATATTAGCCCGGGTACAAACCTGACCCCATGAAAATCGGGTTTCGTATATAGCGGGGAAGTGTTTCCTTTAGTGATCGGAAAAAGCAGAGCTGAAATAAAGAGGGAGCGAGACACTGATCCTGTGTGAGCCATCATGCTCCCGTATCGCCAGGAGATGGTAGTATCAGCCAGGTAGCGGAAGATCAGGATGAATGCCTCCAGTGCGGGTTGTGCTGCAAAATTTTCGGTGACAGGATCTACCCTACCGCTGAAAACCTCTATTCATGGCTCGAATGCGGGAGGCATGACATACTCAGGTACTTCATGGCATGCCGTGGGGATGGACACTGGGTTTCATGCACTTCACTTGCCCCGTCAGACCTGGGTGAGATCCACGCGGTGGAGATGCGAGACCCGGAGACCGGAGGTTACCTTTCCGTCTGCCCTTTCCTGCGCCGGGTGTCGAAAAACCGCTACCTGTGCGGGATACATGCCGTGAAACCCGAGATGTGCAGGAATTACCAGCCCTTGATATGGGGGGAGACGTATTTCAACCGCTGCAGGGCACTGAAGGAGAGGGAGGGGAGATCCCCGTGGGCGCGGTTTCCAGAATGAATCCACTGAAGTTTCGGGTAAACCGGTGTCAGGGAAGATATCACAACATAATCGCGGTGGTGGGATGAAAGAAGTGCATGTTCGCGTATCGGGGCGCGTCCAGGGTGTCGGCTATCGTTATTTCGTGAGGGACGTGGCTATGAGCCACGGCGTGACCGGGTGGGTACGGAATGAACCGGACGGAACTGTGCGGGTCTCTGCGGTGGGTGATGAGGCAATCCTGAAGGATTTCCTGTCAGCGATCAGGTCAGAGGGTGATCCTGTCATACGCGTGACTGCATTGGATGCCGAATGGCATGACGCAGCCAGTCATGGAAAGGGATTTGAGATACGGAGATACGTGTAATAACTACAGATTTGCGTGAATTCCATGGGAATCCTGCTGGGTGTATTTTTCCTGACCCTCGTCCTCATTACCGTCTTCTCTCTCAAGCTGAAGGTACCACCCTTCTTCACCCTTCTCGCAGGGGCGCTCTTTTTCGGACTGGCATCCGGGATGAACCTTGATCAGGCGATAAAGGCAATGCTCGGAGGTCTCGGGAGAGTCTTTTCCATGTTCGCCATCATCATCCTCTGCGGTGCAATTATTGCAAAAACCCTCCAGGCCCAGGGGATGATCGGGGACCTGGTGGCCGACCTGCAGAAGAGGACACGAAACGGTCATACCCTCGCCGGAATCGGGGGCTATCTCTTTGCTATACCCACGACATGCTGCATCACTGCCTTTGTGATGCTCACGCCGGTTCTCGAACGGCTTGGCAGGGAGAATGATGAAAGCAGGAGCTACCTGTACCTTGCCGCAGTGGGGAGCGTTCTATCCTATACCCTGATCTACCCAACCCCCGTGGTCATCCCGCTCTTTTCCTCGTTTGGAAAAAGCGCCTCCCCTCTCATCTATGATCTGGTTGCCATTCCCCTGTCGCTCCTCCTTCTCACCGCGGTGATTTTCGTGTTCCGGGCCCGTTTTATCAAGAGCAGCAGGAAGAATGCAGTCCTCCCAGAGAGTCCCGACGACCCTCCGGGGGCTTCTCCCGGGATTCACTGGAAGGCCTGGGCTCCTTTCCTTGCAATTATGCTGGCCATACCGGTGTTCTCCTTTGTCATACCTCTCTCTCATGAAAGCCTCATCCAGTGCATCATGGTCGTGGGTCTCGCAGTTGCGCTCATACTGGCCACTTCTTCGTCCCGGGCAGAAGGAGTGCACAAGGGAACAATACACGCCGGGATGATCATGTTTGATATCTGCGGGGCTGGGGCTCTCGGGAATGTGATCGCGGTGAGTGGTTTTTCCGGGGAGGTCTTTCCGCTCATCATGGGGGCACTCCCCCTTGTGCTGATACCGTTCGCATTCACTGCACTCGTCCAGGCTGCACAGGGTTCCCGTGTGGTGAGTGCGGTGATCTCATCAGAGGTGCTTTCAGGGACCGCGATTGCTGCCTCCATGCACCCCATACCCCTGATACTCTCCGTTGCAGCCGGCACCTGCGTGGTATCCTACCTCTCAGATCCGTATTTCTGGCTGTTGCAGCGGACAACCGGGGATAGCGTATCCGGTGTGGTGAAGCGATATTCGCTCCCCCTTTTTATCTGCGGACTCGCGGCGCTATCAGGAGCGCTTGCACTCCAGGTTGCACTTGGTCCTCCCGCCTGACATATAGTTCAAACGGCAAGGAATGCATCCAGTTCCCTCCGGGGTGACGAAGGAACCGGCGATGCAAATCCTAACCTGAAGATCATCTGGATGGTGTGCGTATCCGGAGTTCCCAGGAACTCATAGAGCCGGGAGCGGAGATCCCTCATATCAGGGTAGTCTGCAAGGGGCTGGGTAATGGGGTGGAGGGCGATTCCGAGCGATGTGGCTTTGAGGTGGATCCGCTGGAATGCCCGTCCGGCCCTTATCTGTTCGATCCGGTGATCACTCTTGGTGGAGAGCCAGCCTATCCCTCCTGCTCCTGCTGTCTGTCCCCGGACCTTTTTCACTGCATTTTCCAAAAACAGTGATTGTGAAGATGTCGCCCTATCCCGGGAGAGGAAAAAGTTCCCAATAATAAATCTCAATACCCTGCCGTATCCAGACTGGGCAAAGCCTATACCATCGGGTGACTCCCTCACTTCTTGATCGGTGAACCTGAAGTACTTCAGGGTCTCGTTCCTCCTCTTCATATCAGAAAGTTCGATGTTCATGGCATCCTTCGAAAAATCAGTGAGAGACGCTATGAGATCCCGGTTATTGGAGAATCCAAAGGAGACCCGCGTATAATCGAATGATTCGGAGATCTGCCCTGCGATACCGAGAGAGACCTCCTTCTTCCTGAAAGGCCGCCTGTTCGTATGCCGAACCGGGATTTGAAAGAAGAGGGGATCCGGAGCACAACTCCCATCCGCAATGAGATCAACCCTGGCAATGCTGGTGTCCGGGACAGCGGTGGCACCAGGCCAACCCTCCGGGAAAAGATCAATATCCGCCCTGTATCCGAATGACCTCGCGGCAAGATCCAGGTTTTCAAGAAATGCCCCTGTTGAGATGAACGCCTGCCTCCCCTGCGGATCGCACTCTGAAAGAAGCCTTTCGTGGTCGATGGAGACAAGGATCCTATCAGTTCCCTTGAACTGTATCTTCCAGGGCTGGGTATTGTGGGTGCTCGGCGCAAGGATAGCATACCTGAGGACGCGTTCCCGGATGCCTCCGGGATTTGAGGTGGCTGCATGACCGGTTGGAAATGAATTCTGCACAGGCATCATTCCTCGCGAGTGTTACCGGACCTGGCGAATCATGAACACCCGGAGTTCCTCCTGAAAAAACCGCCGAAGTGGGCATAGAGAGAAATGGCAATTACGAGAGTTCCAAAGGTTACGATATTTGCCACGGTGACGATAGCGTCGCCAATATGCATCCCGTAGAATGCCCAGAGACCTACACCGGCCATGAACTGGATGAAGGTGACGGGGCTCACATCTTTCACGGATCGGGTCCGATGCATCTTCAGGATCTGGGGCAGAAAGCCGAACGTAGTGAGGAGAGCAGCGATTCCCCCTATCAGCAGCCAGGTATCCATAACATCCTCCGCATTTCTAGAGTGAAGGAGAAAAGAGAAGAAATATACTCGCATTGGTCCTGTCCCTTTTCTGCCGGACAGGAGCGGACGATAATCCCTCCTCCCGTGAATTCAGCTGACATGTGGTTTGCGAGTACTCCTGCTCCTGGAGACGAGAGCTCCGAAGATACAAAAGACGAAGAGGACCAGGAATACCGCCCTCATGCTGTGGAGGAATGGCTCCGCGATAGCCGGGGAGACCGGGATGTTGCCGAGAACGAGGGCAAATGCAATCATCACGAGCCCCATGCTCATCATCATACCGAGTGATCGCATGGTAGCGAGCATCGCGGAGGCGACCCCGTAGTGGTGCCGGGAGACTGAGCTCATGATAGCGTTGGTATTTGGTGCGGAGAAGAGTGCAAGGCCAATTCCCAGGATGATTAGCAGCAAAATTATGATGATAAGTGCGGTGTCTGCACAAAGGAACGAGAATCCAAAGAGGCTCACCGCCGAGGCTATCAGACCAAGCGAAGCCAGGTTCTCAGGAGGAACCCTGTCAGAGAACCTGCCTGCGAACGGTGAGCATATCATCTGGACCAGAGGCTGGACAAGGAGTATAAGGCCTGCAAATGCAGGACTGTATCCCTGGACTACCTGGAGATACAGGCTCATTAAAAAAGTGACCGCAAAAGTGGCGCAGTAGTTGATCAGGGCTGCTGCATTGGAGTAGGAGAATGACCTGTTCTCTCGGAAGAGCCTTATCGGGAAGAGAGGGGAGATAGTCGCTGCCTCTACGCGTAAAAAAACCACGAAGAGTCCAAGGGAACATACGATTGCCGCAACCCCGGATATTTCAGGGATCGTGGAGATGCCCAGAAAGAAAAGGACGATGATCATTGCAGAAAAAGCAGCACCACGTGTATCAAACGGTTCGCTCCTGGTCTCCGAGAGGGACGCGGGAAGCAGCCGGACGGACGCGAGCACCACCGCTCCGAGCACGATAGTGATCCCGAATATGCTCCTCCATCCGAGATACTGGGTGAGCAGCCCTCCCAGGAAGGGACCGAGTGTGAGACCTCCGTATACGGCCATCGTGTTCAATCCGAGCGCCATACCACGTTCTCCGGGAGGGTAGATCTCCGCAATGATGGCCACGGAATTTGAAAAGACCATGGCGCTCCCCAGCCCCTGTAAGAATCGACACCCGAGAAAGATCTCGATCCCGGGAGCAAAGAAGGTCAGCACCGATGCGGCAGTATAGAGGAGGGTGCCCAGGGTAAAGACGCGTCCCCTGCCCATAATGTCGCCAAACCTGCCGGCAGGAAGCAGAAAGATCGCCATAGAGAGCAGGTATGACGCCGGAACCCAGGAAAGAATGACCGCATCGATCCCGAACTCCTCCCCGATCAGGGGAAGTGCAAGATTGATGCTGGATCCGGTGAACGGATTGAGGAAGGTTGCGATGGTTACCACCGCGAGAATGACGGTCCGGGTCCCGGATTCAATACTCTGCGCCTGATCTGTCATTCGCCTCACTTAACCTGGATTGTCCAAAAAATCCCGTGTTTCTGATATGCCCAAGGGTACTATTGGAGGGTTTTGTCATCAACCTATTCGGGGGGTTTTCCCCGTCCAGTGTGGAAAACGAGATGGGTGTTCAGAGGTCAGATCTTCGGGCTCTCTTTCCCGATGATCCTCGCTATCTCCCCAAGTTCGCGTGCAAGCAGCCTGATGATGTCATCAAGTGTGATAAGGCCCACAAGGCGGCCTCCTGCATCGACGACAGGGAGCCTTCTTACTCCTGATGATTTCATCTCCTGGATTGCATCAAAAATCCCGGTATCCTTCCTGATAGTGCAGACCTCCCGGGTCATTATGCTGGATACGGGAGCGACATCCCAGTCCTCGCTGCAGAAGCTTCCCCCCCTGAGTGCAAGATCACGGTCCGTGACGATTCCGACGGGTTTCTGGTCCTTTGCAATCACCACACATCCAAGATTCTTGTCCTTCATCAGCGTGGCAACGAATTTGAGGGTGGTGTCGGGGGTGACGCTCACCACGGAGGTCTGGCATACAGTATAGATGCTCATAATCGATCTCTTCTCCTCTACACAATGCGGGGATACCACATAATGGTGGTCTTATACTACCAGTCTTTTCTTCATCAGGTGAATTGAAAGGAAGAAGAATATTGCCGTACAGACAGCGATCCATGCCATGCTGTAGATGAACAGTGGAGACAATGTGGCAAGCGTCACCGATCGTGCTATAATAACCACCTGGGCAAGGGGAAGGATTGCGATTGCAACAGTCTGCAGTGCTGGAGGAAGCACAGAGAGGGGGAAGAACGTCCCCGAGAAGAGGAGCATGGGAGTTATGAAGAGGAAGGATGGGTAGTTGAGGGTATCAATACCGGGGCTTATTGCAGTAAAGCACATTGCGATACCAGAAAAAAGGAGTCCGGCAAGGAACGAGAATGGTATGACAAGGAGGGATGAGGGGAGGGATACAACCCCGAATGCGATCAGGACAACGAGCATCGCTGATGTATAGATGAGGCTCCGTGTCGCACCCCAGAGGAGTTCCCCGGCTATAACATCCTCGATTGAGAGAGGCGTTGAGATCATGGCATCGAAGGTCTTCTGGTAATACATTCGCACAAAGGAAGAGTATGTACATTCAAAGAAGGAGGAGTTCATCATTGATACTGCAAGAAGTGCAGGGGCAATATAGCGGACATAAGGGATACCTTCGATCTCGCCTATGAACATCCCGAGGCCATACCCCATCGCGAGGAGGTAGAGAACCGGTTCGATGAACGGGGGGAGAAAATTAACCGTGTATGTCTTGAAAAAGACAGCAACATTTCTCCGCCATACTTTCCATGAGGATGAGGTCGGAAGAGGTATCATATCAGTCCCTGAGTGCCCTGCCGGTGAGAGAGAGGAATACATCCTCAAGTGATCCACGACGTACAAAGACCTTCCCGGGATTGCAGGTTGATAAAAGCCGGGTGGCCACCTCTTTCGGGTGATCTGAAAAGACCTGGACCATGTCCCCGAAAACCTCGAACCGGGCTCCCATCTCCTTGAGGCATGCTATTACCTGGGGCGTGTGGTTCACCTCAACGATATCTGTACCTGCATGCTGGCGGACCAGATCGGCCGGTGTGCCCTCAACAAGGATCTTCCCCTGATCCATGATAACAAGACGGTTGCAGAGTCGCTCGGCCTCTTCAAGATAGTGTGTTGTCAGCACTATGGTATTTCCTGCTGACTGGAGTGCTTTCAGTTTCTCCCACATAAGGTGCCGTGCCTGGGGGTCGAGGCCAATCGTTGGTTCGTCAAGGATGAGAAGTCTGGGGCTGTTCACAAGAGCCCTTGCGAGAATGAGCCTTCGTTTCATACCTCCCGAGAGCTTCTCGATTGGCACATCGCGTTTCTCAATGAGTTGCACGAAGGAAAGGAGATCGGTGGCCCTTCGTTTAGCTTCCTCTCCCGTTATACCAAAATACCTCGCATACATGATGAGGTTCTCGATACACGAGAAATCGGAATCAAGGTTGGTGTCCTGTGGCACGACTCCGAGCCAGCGCTTGATCTCCTTGGGATGGCTCTTCACATCGAGGCTAAAAACAGAGAGGTTTCCGCCGGTTCTTGGAGAAACGCATTCTATCATCTTCATGGTGGTGGTCTTTCCCGCCCCGTTCGGTCCAAGGAATCCGAAGACCTCTCCTGGCATGACGGAGAAACTGATGCCGTCAACGGCCTTGAGCGCACCAAAATCCTTCCGGAGATCGTGCGCCTCGATTATGGGCTGCAATGCTTCAGCACACTCTTGAGTATGGTCAACCACTGGCCACAACACTCTTTCGGTACATATCTGTGCCACCTTTCACCGGCCAATCATGAAGGTGCATATATTGTAGGCATTCAATACAGGAGTGATGGATCCCCGCCACATCGCCCGGCAGATTCTCGGGATCGATGCTGTCAGACGACAGGCGCTCATTTCCGTTGGGGCGAATGTTGGAATAACCATTGTTGGCTACATCGCAACAGTATACATCGCCCATGCAGCAGGTGCAGAGGTTCTTGGGGCGTACTATCTCTTTCTCGCATATTACAGCCTGGCGACACTCGGGGCCGATGGGGGGATGGGGGGCGCTGCGGTCAAGAAGATCAGCGAGGGGAAGGATCAGGATGCCTATTTCACTGCCCAGGCACTGATAAGGCTGGTCCTCCTCGTCATCTGCATTGCCGTCATTGTTGTCCTTCTCTCGCCCTTCATGAGGGACTTTGCAGGGGCGGGGCTCATTCCATGGCTTATCCTGGCGCTGGCAGCCGGCTCTCTCTCAGGGATCATCTCTACCGGGGTCTATGGAGGGGGAAAAATCGGCGCTCTCCAGGTATCAGAACTTGCAAGCAATGTGGTGCGGGTATTGGTGCAGATGGCTGCAGTGTATGCAGGATTCTCCATCGCCGGGATGGCCGGGGGATTTGTGGCCGGGTTGTGTGCTGCAATGGTGATCAACGCCCGCTTCCTTCATTTCCGGCTGGCTGCATTCAGATGGGAGCAGGTGAGGGATATGTTACCCTATGCCGGATGGGGCTTTCTCACCGCGCTCGCCGGGATTCTGGCGGCGTATGCGGATACGGTGCTGGTCGGGTATTTTCTCGACAGCACCGAAGTTGGGTATTACAGGGCGCCCATGCAGCTTGCAACCCTTGCCCTGTTCGTATCGACGTCCCTCTCAACATCATTGTTTCCCAGGATAAGCCGCTGGTTCGAGGAGCACGAGGTTGAATCGATTAGCCATGCGGCAGCACGGGCGCTTTCGTACTCACTTGTGCTCGCAGTACCCCTCGTCGCAGGGGGTCTGATCCTCGCTGAGAGGCTTCTGTATTTTCTCTATGGGTCCCCGTTTGTCGTTGCAACTGCGGCATTCTCAATAATCCTTGTTGCCCAGATCGGCGTCGTTACATTCTCGCTCGACACGATGGTTTTGGGAGCCCTCGGCCAGCCGCGGGCGATTTTTATTCTGAATGCGGTCTCAGCCATTCTCCTTGTACTGCTCGAACTGTTCATGATACCTGCATATGGGATCACTGGGGCAGCCGCTGCGCTCCTCATCACATGCATTGCAAGGGCTGCAGGCGCCAGATGGTTCCTCTCCCGGCATATGCACATCGATCTTGAGAAAAGGGTGATTGGGAATATTCTCGTCGCAACAGTGGTGATGGCGGCAGTCATCACCGGTTTTGGGGTACTTCTTCCGATCTTTCACGTGGCAGTGCTCATCCTGATGATCGCAGCAGGGGCACTGGTCTTTTTCCTGGTCCTCTTCAGGCTCGATCGGACCATTCACGATGAGATTTGTGAGCTCGCAACGCACCTTGGAATTCCCTGGCCATCCTGGCTGTAAGGGACAGAACAGTCTGCAGGCATCTGCCCGCTCTTATGTTGCCATGGAAAAATACCATAAGGGCAGGAGATATATCCTAACATATGCCCATCCGGGAGATTGCTGTCTCGAACTTCAAAAGTTTCCGACACCTTGAGTTCCAGCCGGACAACTTCAATATCATTATCGGATCGAACGCGTCCGGGAAATCAAATTTCATCCAGGTCATCAAGTTCCTCCGTGATATCGCAAAGTACGGTCTCTCGAATGCTATCTCCCTCCAGGGGGGGGTCGAATATTTGAGGAATACCATCATCGGCCCGAAAGAGCCTTTCTCGATCAGGATCGAATACGTGCTCGAAGAGGAGAAGACTGATATTGTCGGGATGAAAGAGGGCGCTGCGGTCTATTTTCATCCTGAAGAAGTCTGTTATTCGTTCTCCCTTGCATTCACGGAGAAGGGGGAGACGTATGATATCGCGTCCGACACCCTTGAGGTGAAGGGACAGTTCCTCCGCCAGGAAGGGATCGAGCAGAAGAACAAGGGGGCGGGAACCATTGCTCTTGTCAGAACCGGTGGCCCTATCCAGTACTGCATCTGTCCTCCTGAAGGTCTCGAATTGGGTGAAGATGATGTCTTCCCCTATTATTTTCAGAAAACGAATATCCCTGCAGGGACTCTGATCATGACGCTCCCCGTCTTTGTCCCCGGGATTCCCTCAATGGAATGGATATTCCGGGGAATGAAAGTCTATGATTTCGACCCGCGACTTCTCAAAAGGGCAGTTCCGATCATGGGAAAGTCGGACCTCGAGAAGGACGGAAGTAACCTGGCCATCGTGATCAAGAACATCATCGAGGATCCTGTAAGGAAAGAGAATTTTATAAGGCTGCTCAAGGATGTCCTCCCGTTCATTGATGATGTTGCGGTCGAAAAATTCATGGATCTCTCGATGTTCCTAAAATTAAAAGAGGTATACAGCAAGGAGAAATACCTCCCCGCTTCGATGATCTCCGACGGAACCATCAATATCTGCGCCCTTGTCATTGCGCTCTACTTCGAAGAAAGGCCGGTGACCATTATCGAGGAACCTGAACGGAACATCCACCCGTTTTTAATTTCCCGTCTCGTGGAGATGCTCAAGGACGCATCACGGTCGAAACAGGTCATTGTCACAACCCACAATCCAGAGATGGTCAAGCACGTGGATCTGAGTGACATTATCCTTATTACAAGGGATAAAGACGGCTTCTCGCGGTTGAGATGCCCCTCAAATGAGAAGGAGATAAAGGACTTCCTTGAGGACGAGATAGGCATAGAGGAACTCTTCATCCAGAACTTTTTAGGGATTGAATGAGCGAACGGCGGCTTTTTATCCTTGTTGAGGGAAATGACGACGAGAGGTTCTTCACAAGTATCATTATCCCCCTCCTCTCTCCCCGATACAGGGCTGTCCGGCTCATCAAGTATGCCTGCATGAGGAGCAACAGGGTCTGCCGGTTCATCCGCAGCATCCACCGTGCGGGGGATGAACTCCTTCTTGTCGCGGATATCGACAAGGCTCCGGGTGTGACAACCAAGAAACGTATACTTATGGAAAGGTTTGGTGTTGTGCAGCCAGGGGAGATCATGGTCATCATCCAGGAGATCGAGAGCTGGTATCTCGCCGGGCTTGAAACGCAGGATGCACACAGGCTTGGGGTCCATCCCATACCCTCCACCGACCAGGTCACAAAGGAGATTTTCAATACGACTATACCACCCCAGTATACCTCCCGGATAGCCTATATGCTGGAGATTCTTTCCAGGTTTTCCATTCCTTCCGCCTGCAGGAAGAACCGGTCCTTTCACCACTTCATGGACCGGTATTACCTCGATTGCGGAGTGATTCCTGATTCTGCAGTGCCGGAATCCCGGGATCGGGGAGAAGGAGGACCCGGGAAAGGGACTGGTGAGGATTCACCCGGGGATATGCGGGTCATCGAAGTCCAGAAGGATCCCGGTGAGTAACATGGTCCCTTATGGGATCATTTATGAGCATAGGCATCAACCGGTTGAGAGATAGAAGGGGGCTTAAGAGAACCGTGGGAATACTGAAGTACAGCATCCCGGAAATCCTTGAAGAGAAAGACTTCTGGATGGTGATACTCCTTTTCAGCACCTTCTTCGCGTTTCTCTTAAACCTCTACAGTCTTGACCGGGGTTTCAACCTCATCACCCCGCATCTCTTCTACATTCCCATCGTTATTGCAGCATACTGGTTCCCCAGGAGCGGTGTTCTTTATACTGTTGCCATATCGATGGGATACCTCGCGATGGTCTACCTGGTCGGTTACCCAAACCTCGATATTATCACCCAGTCGACTGCGAGTTTTTATGTCTTTGTCTCTATCGGGGTGATTGTTGCCTCTCTCTCCAATAACCTGAAGGAGCAGGAAGACCGTTACCATGGGATTTTCGATTACTCCGAGGCCGGGAGCTTTCTCGTCATGAACCTCCGCTCGGGATTCGTGATTGACGAGGTGAACGAGCGTGGAGCGGCTCTCCTCGGGTTGCGGGCAAAGGAACTCTCAGGGAGAAACCTCCTCGACTTTTTCACCGAAGAGAACGAAAAATCCGAGATAATGTCCCGGATATCTCCCGGAGGCGCTGTCGAAGATTTTGAATGCCACCTCAAAAGAAACGACGGGTATATTCTCAACGCCCTGGTATCAGCGGGCCCCCTGCCCGGAAGGAGGTTAGTGTTTACTATTGTCGATATCACGGGGAGAAAGAAGGCGGAAGAGGCACTCCGCGAGAGCAAGGAGCGGTACCAGGGTCTCTACAACAACGCCCAGGTCGGTCTTGCCCGGGCAGGAATCGGTGACGGCAGTATCATCGACGCGAACCAGCAGATGGCCAGCATGTTCGGGTATTCTTCTGTGGAAGACTTTAAACGTGATTTCCGATTCACCGAACATTATGTCGACGACGGTGTCAGGGAACAGCTGATATCAATGCTCGACGATAACGGGGTGGTCTCCAATTTCGATGCCCGTTTCACCCGGAAAGACGGGACGATCTTCTGGGCCAGGTTCTTTGCGAGGATCGTTCCCGACAAGGGTTTTATCGAGGAGGTCTTCACCGATGTCACCGAAGAGAAGCAATCGCACAGGGCACTCGATGAGAGTGAGGAGAGATACCGGAAGCTTGTTGACAACCTCCCGGATTATGTCATTGTCTACGGTGACGACAAGATCCTCTATGTGAACCCTTCAGCGGCGCGAATGGTCGGTATGACCATGGACGAGATAGTCGGGACATCCATCTACCAGTATGTCGACAAAGGATGCTGGGAGAAGGTGAACACGAACAGCCTCGAAAGGGCTCATGGCTCGCATGTCGATCCGTATGAGATCTCGTTAGTGGTGAAGGGCGGTGCAACCAGAACCGTGCTCGTGAATGCGGTTCCGATTGTCTACCAGAACCAGATTGCCACACTGACAGTGCTCACTGATATCACTGAGAGGAAAGTGGCCGAGGATAAGCTGGCAGCATCAAAGGACCAGTACGTGAACACCCTGAATGCCATGATTGATGGCATCTTCCTTGTGGATCAGAATTATCAGATAATCCTCGTTAATTCCATCCTTGAACGGTGGCTGGCACACATTGGAAAGACCGAAAACGTGGTCGGAATGGATCTTGGATCTGCCCTTCCAGGCTTTGCCGGTTCATGTCTCGACGGTATACGGAAGGTCTTTGCTACCGGAGAGAGCGTCGTGACGACCACCGGGTTTTCCGCAGGAGAAAAAGAACGTATCTTCGAGACCCGGCATATTCCGGTGAATGAAGAAGGAAGCGTAATCCAGGTACTCACGATTGTGCGTGACATCACAAGAGCAAGGAAGATGGAAGAGGAGAAGAGGCTGTCATACGAGCAGATCGAGAAGAACATCGAACAGTTTGCCATTCTTGGGGATCACCTCCGGAACCCTGTCCAGGTCATCGTCGGCCTTGCAGATCTCGAGGGAGAACCACTTGCAGGAAAGATCCACCAGCAGACGGACGAGATAGACAGGACGATTTCCCAGCTCGACCGGGGCTGGATCGAATCAGAGAAGATACGTGAGTTTATCCGGAAATATTACGGGATCGGGAAGTGATCCCGAAACGCCGGGAAAGACTGCGTTTCTCCAGGTAGTTTCAGGAATACCATCCATGCCCTCTCCCCTCTCCGATAGACGAAATGCCTTCGGAGCCGGGAAAAAAGATGGGTAAAAGGCTTATCTTCCCCGGCGTGCTTATCTAACAATACAGGTGAACCTGTGCAGGTATCCATGAAACTCGAGATCAAGGATGCCCCCGGGCAGCTGGTGGCCGCCCTCAAGCCCATCTCTGAGGTGGGAGGCAATATCATCGCAGTGATCCATCAGCGCGATGACAAGCAG
The DNA here is from genome assembly GCA_964401215.1 of uncultured Methanolinea sp. Taxonomy (GTDB): domain Archaea; phylum Halobacteriota; class Methanomicrobia; order Methanomicrobiales; family Methanospirillaceae; genus Methanolinea_A. Next base: position 15,672 of record CAYNXS010000018.1, read on the forward strand.
AGGGGCAAGATGCTCTCAGTACAGATCGTGCTGGAACTCCCTGATCACCGCCTGAAGGACCTGACGAGGCTCCTTCGCGAACAGGGAGTCAACATCCAGAGGATCGGGCACGAACGCCTTCTCTACCAGAAAGCGGTAATGATGATTGGGCACCTTATCCATACTGATCTAGGGGACACCGTTGACCGCATAGACAGCACAGGTTTCGCAGAGGTGACCGAACTCAATATCAGCATGCCGGCAATCACCGAGGTCTCTTCAGCCCGCCTCCTGATAAAATCGGTGAACAAGGAGGATATGGAACAGGCCATGGACATACTGCGAAGGGTCGCCAGGGAGAAGGATTTCCTGCTGGTAGAACCGCTGGAGGAGATCGAATGAAGGTCGCCATACTGGGCATGGGTTCCGTGGGAAGAGGCGTGCTCCGGATGCTCGGGGAAAAAGACCTTGGTATCGATGTCACCGCCGTCGCTGACTCGAAGAGTGCCATCATTGATGAAAAAGGCATCAGCATCCCGGAGATACTGAAGGCAAAACAGGTCAATGGATCCTGCGGGGACAGGACCCTTGGTGCCATGGACGTTGTCTCAGGGGCTGACTATGATGTCCTTGTCGAGGTGACCCCGACGAACGCCATCACCGGAGAACCTGCACTTTCACACATGCTGGCTGCGATCGACAGCGGGCATCATGTGGTTACCTCAAACAAGGGCCCGATATCAAGGGAGTTCTCCCTGCTCATGTCCAGAGCCACGGAGAAGGGCGTCCAGGTAAGGTATGAAGCAACGGTCGGTGGAGCCATCCCGATCATGCACACCCTCGACCAGGGGCTTGCCGGTAACAGGATCCTCGCAATATTCGGTATCCTGAACGGGACCTGTAATTTCATCCTCACCAGGATGGCGGACGAGGGGCTTACGTACGAGCAGGCACTCCTCGAGGCGAGGGAGATGGGCTATGCGGAAGCGGATCCCACCTATGATGTGAAGGGAATAGACCCGGCAATCAAGCTCGTAATTTTGGCAAATAAATTCTGGAAGGAGACTGTCAGACTGGAGGACGTCGACATCACCGGCATCGACAAGCTCACCAACAATGCACTCCGGCTTGCCGAAGAGCAGCACTGCACAATCAGGCTGATCGCAGAAGCAATCCCGGACCGCGGGATTCTCAGGGTCGCACCGCGACTGCTTCCCCTCTCACATCCTCTGGTTGTGGAAGGGACCCTCAATGCAATCACCATAGAGACAGATATGGCAGGAGAGATCACGCTGATTGGAAAAGGGGCGGGATCCGTGGAGACAGCAAGCGCTATCGTTGGCGATCTCCTGTATATTCGCGATATTTATGAGGGGAGTCATCCAGAAGCGGCGTGAATACCTGCACCTGATGCGGGCATGTACGCTTGAACACGGGCACTTCACAGTGACCGATATCCAGAAAGGCGCTTCTGTTCCGAGGAGTACTGCTCAGGACTGGATAAACCGGCTACTTGACGAAGGATGCGTGGTGATCCGTGAGAGGAAGATGGGCCGGAATCCTGCAAGATATGCCGCAATCAGTGCACTTCCTTCAAGCGCCTGCAGGAGGATCTTTACCACCATCGATGGTGATCGTGTCGAGATTCACCATGACTGCATGAGCAGTGCGAACGCAGCGTTCTGTGCCTACCATCATACTCAGGCAGGTGGTATTATAGACAATGTCCGCCGCGACGGGACGCTGATACGGGAATGGGCCCGCCTCGGGCATAATGACGTCGATATCGGGCTCCATCCCTCGGCAGCAGTCGGGGTCGCGGGGATAGAGAGGGACGGGGAAGATCTCATCCAGCATATCAGGTGTATCGGGGGTCCGGCATACTCGCTCACTGACATGATGTCCCATGCAGAAGGGGTGTGCGACGTGTGTGTACAGAGATCCGGCGATATCGTGGAGGGAAGCGTGCGGACAAGGGCGCTTACCCATGTGATCGCAGGGATCGATGATACCGACAACCGGCAGAGGGGTGCGACCTTTGCCCTTGCTCTTGCCCTCCTCCAGCACCTCGAGACCATGAAAGGCGTGCTTCCCATAAGCCACCACGTAGCAATGCTCAACCCGGCAGTGACCCGGAAGACGGCCGGGAATTCCTGCAGTTATATCGAGGTTGCAGTTCCACCGGGAGCGTATACAAGAGTGAAGCAGCGATCACTCGACTTTGTCGAAGACGAGTCGCTCTCTCCCGAATGGGGAATGGCATTCAAGCAGGGTTTCATGATACCACCCTCGCTTCGATCCTATGGTGAGCGGGCGAGACATGAGGTGATTGCAAGGGCTGAAGCAGACGCAATTGCTGCGGAGCATGGTATCGAAGTGTCCGGTGGACACGGTGTTATCGGGGCACTTGCGGCAATTGCGCTCTCCGGGCTTCCTCACGAGATCCTGCTCAGGGCAGAAGCCGCTGTTCCCGTCTCACCCATGGAGACCGTTGGGAAGAAAGTCCCGCACGGCTGAATCAGAGGTAACGTGATTGCCATGGTGAGATATGAGTCTTTTCCCACTACATCGCCAGAGTAACAGTATTTCTAAACCGGTCCCCGATTCCCACATGACATCACCTAAAGGATATACAATTGGTGTAGTATTCGCGGGTATTTTGATGAAAAGGGAACCATTATTTCTCCTGCTTTCGGACATTAGACCAAGAAGGAGTTGGGTATCTGACAGGTTCTGCATTTCTCAAGCCCCTTTTACCGGAATTCATGCAGCGGATCCTTGACTTCCAGCGGGATGAGATTTCTGAATACCGGATCTACCGCATGCTTGCCGCCGCCTATGGCGACAATCCCAATGCACACGTCCTCTCGAAGATGGCCGACCAGGAGCTCGGACATTACAGGATCTGGAAGTCGTATACCGGGAGGGATGTCGATCCCTCGATGCTTAAAGTGTGGGGTTACTACCTGTTTGCCAGGATTCTGGGACTGACTTTCACCATCAAGCTGATGGAGGGGGGAGAACATGATGCCATCAGGATGTATCAGGAATTTTCCGGGAAGATCCCTGATATTGAAGGGATCATTGCGGATGAAGAACGCCATGAGATGGAGATAATCGGACTTCTTGACGAGGAGAAGCTTCATTACGTGGGATCTATCGTCCTGGGATTGAACGATGCCCTTGTCGAATTTACAGGAAGTCTTGCCGGATTCACCTTCGCGCTCCAGGATACGAGGATCATCGCTGCGGTGGGAAGTATCATGGGAATTGCTGCAGCACTCTCCATGGCCTCATCTGAATACCTCTCCCAGAAATCAGATCCTTCCGGCAGGGAACCAATAAAAGCGGCCCTTTATACGGGTCTGGCATATATCCTGACGGTCCTTGTCCTCGTGTTGCCGTTTCTCCTGCTCTCCAACCCTTTCATCGCCCTGGCGGGGACACTCCTCTGTGCAATCCTGATTATCATATGTTTCACATATTACACATCGGTAGCGGAAGGCCTCCCGTTCGGAACGCGGTTTCTCGAGATGGCCTCACTCTCACTTGGTATTGCCGGAATATCCTTCATCATCGGGCTGCTGATACGGGTTGTATTCCAGGTGGAAGTGTGATGAAAAATCTGTAACAGGGTTGGTGAGAGGATGCCTGGGGTCGTATGAGTGAAGTGTTTCTGCAACCCTGAACGTCAGCATCACGAACAAACCCCGGGCAGATGACCTTCTCGCAGAATGATGAGGGCAGTATGAAAAAACACACTCCATGAACCGGTAGAGAAAGAATCTCTGTTCCCGGTAAAAAAACAAATAAGGGCAGTACCAGAATCCCACGCGACGCGGGCATTATCTGATCTGCTGCTGCCTGATTCAGGCAGTTTTTACTTTGTAGAGGGGTTTTCGTGCGTCTTTGAAGTTGAACTTTGCAATGATAAGCCCGCTTTTTCGAAGCTTGTTCAGCGCATTCCGGATAGTCCTCGGTGAGAACGCAACCTGACCTATTATCTCGTTCAACGTCCGCTCTTTTCCATCGCCGAGCAGTGAGAACACTGCTTGTGCAGAGGACGGGAGGCAGTCGGTTCTTGTGACTGGCCCCCTGATCTCAAGCCCGCTTACCTGGGCGGGGGTCGATGCCAGTGTCATGATATTTCTCCATCTGTATGTTCGTTGGGCTGCTCGCCCGGGAGTATGTTCCAACCCGCGAGAGCGGGAGTCCCGGAAGACGTCCCGACCGATCCTCTGTGGGATGCATACCGCGGGCCGCCATTTTGTTCGAACATATACGAACAATCATGTATATACGAACTATAGTTATAAATACTTTTTGCCCGCATTCTGTAATGGATAGGAAGAGTCATGAGCAACCCTGCCAGGTTACACGAGGGCGATGAATCGTTTATCCAGATTATTGCCTCCGAACAGGGTTTAAAAGCCATTGACAGTCCGCTCAAGGGGAAGATAATAGAGATGCTGCAGGAGCGGGACATGGATTTCGAGGAGATTGTATCGAGATCCAAGCGGGCAAAGTCCACGGTTTCAGTGCATATCAAAACTCTTGCTGAGGCAGGAATCATCAACTCCAGACCTGACCCTGAAGATGCCAGGAGACGGATTGTTTCACTGAACGGCCGGATCATTGTCCGTGCAGACGCAGGAGATGCAGAGATGCTCTGGGCGGATAGGTTCTTCCCTGATTCACTCCCAAAGAACGCTTCTCAGAGAGATGTCTTCTCTTTCATCCTCACCTCGCTTCGCGTGAGTCTTCTTTCTGAAGGTATCAGCATTTATCCCATACTGGGGAGGGCGGGGCGAAAAGCCGGTTCAGCCATCTTCCCCCTGGTGCAGGATGCAGACCTTCACTCTTTTATTGAGAATATCGCTGATTTCTGGTCCCGTTCAGGCCTGGGGAGGATAGATCTGGAGCGGGAAGATACCATTACTCTGGTGATCCGGGATTGCTTTGAATGCATGGACCTTCCGATTACCGGAAAGCCTGAATGTGCATTCGATGCAGGAGTACTCTCTGCACTCTTCACTGCATATTACGGAGAGAAGAAAGAAGCGGTGGAGACACGGTGCTATGCTATGGGGAGCAATCTCTGCCGCTTTGAGATATGGAACGCCCGTTGAACCGGATGTGAGCCCACCCTTACAAGGAAAGGTCCCGGATGAGGCCGGGAGGGAGGAGCCAGAGCAGTGTTCCCGACGCTGCTCCTTCTTCAAGGCGGATGCGTGCAAGTCCCCCTTTTTTCAGAGTGATATCACAATCAGGGCTGTTTGAGATTAGCAGGGAGACAAGGGACGAGAGCTGGGGCTCATGACCAACAAGCAGGATACAACTTTTTGGAGGGAGATCCGCCAGTCTCCGTGCCACCGCATCCGGTTGGACACCGGGTGAAAGTTCATCCCACACCTTCTCCATTTCAGAACCGCAGAGTATTCTGGATACCAGTGATGCGGTCTCCTTCGCCCGGGCGAGTGGGCTTGAGGCAATGGCGGAAAACACCATCTCTCTCTCCCGCATCCATCCCGCAATCGCTTCGATCTCCTCAGCCCCGCGGGCGGTAAGGTGCCTCATGCCATCTTCAGTATCCCCGCGATCCGGGGTACTCGCCTTGCCATGCCTGAGGATGTAAATGTCCATCAATGAAGAGAGATCTGCATCACAGAAAAAGATTCTTGACATTTGGGGCTTCGGAATACACAGGAGGGAATAATTTTGCTGGCACTCAGGCATAGTTCGTCCAACCTGTGCACCATGCGAGGGAAGGGA
>CAYNXS010000019.1:0-6452 GCA_964401215.1 uncultured Methanolinea sp.
CTGCCAGGAAGGATTGCCCCTCCTGAAAAGACGTGGATCCTGGAGAATGTTTATCACCCTAATCCTCTCAACTATTGGAAGAGGATATAGGAAGACCATGCAGGATGTATTCCAATCAATATACCAGAAAATGGCAAGAATCGGCGTCTTCGAGGTCCGCCAGTACGCAGTGATTGAGAGTCCGCCCCATGTGCCGCTCTGTATCGACAAGCTCTCGGATAATGTCTTCGCACTCTCCCAGAATCCCGAAGAGGACGGCGTGATGTATGCGGATCCGGACATGGAAATTCGAGTGGATCACGAGAAAAAGACCGCAGAACCACTCACCTTCCAGGTCCTTGAAGAGAAGAGGGTCGTCTATCCCGCACCCGGGAAAGTGGACCTGAAAGCCAGGAACGAGCTTGCACACTTCCTTGACAACTGGCTGTCGGATCTCATCCAGAAAGGATTCATCAGGAACCAGTAGCGAGAAAAAGAGACCTCTTCGGGATTCGAGAGCCTCGACTGCCTGGCGAGAATACCCTGCCCTTTCATTCCCAAAAAAAGCGATCCTGCTGATCCGCACCTATCCTTTCCAGGTACCATGACCATGCCACCAGCATCCCATGGACAGGAATCGAATACCGCTCTTTCCCTGACAGAGCCCCCGTTTTACCACCCGGCGTTTGAGGAGGCGTACCGGTTCATCATCGATTCGTATCCGCTCCCTGCACGGGACCTTGCAATCTTCATCCCGTGCGCACTTCGAAAACCCTACAGCAGCAGTCCCAGTCATCGGCTCTTCCGGAAGCTGATCGGCGATGTGTTCACGGAAAGGGAATACCACCTTGTCATCTTCGGGACGTGCGGCACGGTTCCTGCAGAGCTGGAGCTCATGTATCCCTTCGCTCATTACCACTACATGCTTGGAAAATGCACCGACCCTGTGGTCCTTGCTGATTTCCTGGAGATAGAGACCTACCGCCTGGAAGGGTATCTCCGGAGGACAAGGGACCTGTACATGAAGAGGACTGCATACTGTATCGGGATATTCAGGGAGGCAATGATCCGGGCATGTGTGAGGAGCGGGATATCCCTTGACCTCCTGCTCCCCACTAATCCCACCATTGAACGGATGAGGGATCCCGACTGCCCGTTTCCTGAAGGGTCCCTCTCCATGCATGAGTACATGGATGAATTCAGGGAAGGACTTCGGTCCCTGAAAGACCCCGGGTGAATGGGAAATGATGAACCCCGGGTAAAGGGCCATCACTCCCTTGTGTTCCTCGTTCATCCGGACACCTGACAGGGCTTTGTACTATACCCTTATTCCATTGCATATTCAGACTTGACCAGTACCACCGTCTTTAACTGATAAATGCCCTCCTTTTTCATAAAAAACGATTTTGAAAGGCTCTGATGATTCCAAAAGATTTAATTATGATTGCTTTCCATCTTATTGCAGGTGTATTAGTGTCCAACTAAATCACCGACTGAACGTTCCAATCCATGGTGGATACCCTGTCCTCCGGGGCAGGGTTGAAGCCTCCTGTTGATGCCACACCAAACTCCTTTTACGAACCATATCATCAACAGTGGGTGACAGGCATCTGGGTATACTCTCCCATGTGGATTGCATAAGAAAATTATTCAGAAAAAAAAGTGCTCCTCACAATGTGCCCCGTGAGGAGTATGACGGACACACATGCTCGGCCCCAAGATACCACGTTTTTTTCACATGCACCTCGTCCGCCGTTTTGAGATGGATGTTCCTGGCATCCCGGCATCATGTTCCTTGAACATACCTCTTCGGCCCCATTGATGGGATGTTGCTTTCACCCATGGCCTATGTTGCCGTCCTGAGCCATGGATCCACACCATCATGGCAGGATGTTACCTGAACATTTGTTCGGCCCCCTGGCGATATGTCTCGATCGCCCCCGTATCGTCAAGCCGTTTTGATACAGGGACTCATATCACCCTGGCACGTATCCCCAGTCGGTTCCTCACTGAGGCATACCCCATGTAGCTTCAATACTATAAATATATTTTCTTTGATTGCCTGGCCTTCCCATATCCCGCACGATTTAAATCCCTCGGCGCGCATTATGACATGCCACGGGATAAGAGCGGAAAACCTGGGCTTTTTCATAACTGTTTACATATCACTTTTTTTGATTTTTTTCACAACACGGAAGGCCCGGTTGTCCTGATGGTTGCGTAAGTGGGTTGATATGAATGGAGGATCTTATGGTATTTAGGAGCGAAACGTGGTGAGGGCACGCCATGGCGGAAGATATCAGGGACCTGATTGACAAGATTCAGAGTGAAGGGATACAGGCCGCGGAGGAGAACGCCCGGCAGATAGAAGGCCTTGCGCAGCAGAGGGCGGACGAGATCATCTCATCCGCAAAAATGCAGGCAGACAGGATGCTCTCCGACGCACACGAGAGGATTCGCCGCGATGAGGAGAGCCAGAGGGCACTGCTGGCCCAGGCAGGGAGGGATCTGCTCCTCTCGATCAGGAACGAAATAAACAGCATGCTCCAATCTCTCATCAAATCCGATACCCAGAAAGCCCTCAACTCCGAAGCATTATCAAGGCTCCTGTCAGAGATGATACTCCGATCCGGCAGAAGTGAAACCGGTGGTATCGAGATATCAATGAGAAAAGAGGATCTCGAATTCTTCGAGCACCATTATCTTCACACACTCTCGGAGGCGACAAAGAAGGAAATCGTCCTCAAGGCCTCCGATGAAATTTCTGGCGGGTTCATCATCAGTTACGACAGCGGCAGATCCTGGTTCGATTTTTCAGATGAAAGCCTGGCAGACTATATCGGTGAACACTTAAAACCGAAACTCAAAGGCATCCTCGAAGATTCGCGAAAAGGATGAGAGACGATGTCTGATTTTTATCCCTATCTTATCCCCAGCCTCCCGATGCTTCAGTTCGGAATGAAACCCCCGTTCTCCTATGAGCAATTTCTTTCCATGTGCCACCACCGTATCCCGGAAACGGACTTTGCCCTGCTCTCATCTTTACCGCAGGCACCAGACTATTCAGCGAACGGGACTGGACAGAAGACCATCAGGAAATGGATTCATTTTGACACTGCACTGAGAAACGAACTCGTGAAGATTCGTGCCCAGAGGAACCACAGAGATCCGGTCGTCTCCCTGCAGGGTGGCATTTTTGGAGAGCCCTCTCTTACAGCCTCGGCCACCGCTGCCATGGGAAATCCTTCCCTTCTTGAGGCAGAGCTGGAACTCGACAAAGAACGATGGAACGCACTTGAGCATTTCGCAGCAGGGCATTATTTTGATGTTGACCTGCTGATAACCTATGCATATAAGCTGCTGATACTCATCCGATGGGAGACTATCCGGAATGCAGATGCTGCCCGCATGCTTGAACAAATCCTCGAAGCACCCCGGTGATACATGACTGCACAGCGGACCGGCAGGATTACAAAGATCAGCGGGAACATGGTGACCGCACAGTTCGACTCATCGATCATGCAGAACGAGGTTGCATATATCCTGCACGGGGAAGATCGCCTGAAGTCAGAGATCATTCGCATCCGTGGCAATCTCGCCGAGATGCAGGTATATGAGGATACCGGGAGCCTGAAAGTAGGGGAGGAGGTCGAGTTCACCGGTGAACTCCTCTCGGTCGAACTAGGGCCTGGGATGCTCGGCCAGATTTTTGATGGACTCCAGAATCCATTGCCCGAGCTGGCTGACCGGTGCGGCTTTTTCTTAAAACGAGGTATTTACATCGACCCGCTGCCCGAATCACAGGTGTGGAATTTTTCGCCCCTCGTCAAACCGGGAGATAGTGTTCGTGCCGGGGATGCAGTCGGCTTTGTTGAGGAGAAACTCTTCCGTCACTCCTGCATGGTTCCCTTCTCCTGGGAGGGAATATTCAGGGTCGAATTGGTAGCAGAACCCGGCGGATACACCAAGCGTCAGCCGGTTGCCCAGCTCCTGGATGATAAGGGATCCTCCCACCCGGTTTTTCTCAGCCAGAGCTGGCCCGTGAAGATACCGATCAGGGCATATCGAGAGAAACTCAAACCCACCGAACCCCTTGTCACCAAAATGCGGCTGATCGACTCCCTCTTTCCCGTCGCCCGGGGCGGAACATATTGTATTCCCGGCCCCTTCGGCGCAGGAAAAACGGTGCTGCAGCAGCTGATCAGCAGGCATGCGGATGCGGACGTCGTCGTGATTGCGGCCTGCGGCGAGCGTGCAGGAGAGGTGGTCGAGACGATCAAGACATTCCCGACGCTGGTCGATCCCCGGACGGACCGGCCGTTAAGCGACCGGACTGTTATTATCTGTAACACGAGCTCCATGCCTGTCGCCGCGAGGGAATCGAGTGTCTATACCGCGGTCACCATCGCCGAATATTACCGGCAGATGGGGCTCAACGTGCTCCTCCTTGCCGACTCGACGTCCCGCTGGGCACAGGCCATGAGGGAGATGTCGGGAAGGCTCGAGGAGATACCCGGAGAGGAGGCATTTCCCGCATACCTCGAGTCTCATATCGCCTCGTTCTACGAGAGGGCAGGTGTCGTCCGGCTCCATAATGGCACAACAGGTTCAGTCACCATCGGCGGTGCGGTCAGCCCTGCCGGAGGGAACTTTGAGGAGCCGGTGACCCAGGCGACCTTAAAAGTCGTCGGTGCATTCCACGGCCTTTCACGGAGCCGTTCCGATGCACGACGATATCCAGCCATCGACCCACTCATCAGCTGGAGCAAATACAGGAGTATCATCGATGAGACACAGAGAATGAGGGGCCGGGAGATCCTCCGCAAGGGAAACGATGTGTCCCAGATGATGAAAGTGGTCGGGGAAGAGGGCACCTCGCTCTCTGATTACATCGAGTACCTCAAATCTGAATTCTTTGACTCGGTCTATCTCCAGCAGAACGCCTTCGATCCGGTTGATGAAGCGACTCCGCAGGACCGGCAGATCTACGTGTTCGATTTCATGTATCACATCCTGGATTCGGAGTTTTCATTCAGCACCAAGGATGAGGCGCTTCACTTTTTCCAGCAGCTCCGGCAGATCTGCCGTGGATGGAATTCCGCTGCCTGGAAGAGTGAGGAATTCGGGAGGACAGAACAGGAGATCAGGGGTTTCTTGCAGGAGAAGGTGGTGAAAGGGACCCATGCATAAATATTACTCGAAGATCACGCAGATTGCCGGCGATGTCATTACCGTCGAGGCCGAGGACGTGGGGAACATGGAACTCGCACAGGTGATGACCGGCCGCGGGACTTCGCTTGCGCAGGTGATCCGGCTTGACGGGAAGAAGGTGTTCCTCCAGGTCTTTGCCGGGAGCCGTGGCATTTCCACCGGGGACAGGGTCAGGTTCCTCGGGCACCCGATGCAGGTCTCTACAGGAGATGCACTCCTCGGCCGAATCTTCAACGGGAGCGGGATGCCCCTTGACCGTGGCCCGGAACTCACCGATGACCGTGTTGATATCGGGGGGCCCCCGGTCAATCCGGTGAAGAGGATCGTCCCCAATAAGATGATACGGACGGGTATCCCTATGATCGACGTCTTCAACTCCCTCGTGGAGTCCCAGAAACTGCCCGTGTTTTCTATCGCAGGGGAACCCTACAACGAACTTCTCGCGAGGATCGCGATCCAGGCGGAGGTCGATATCATCATCCTCGGCGGCATGGGGCTGAAGTATGATGATTACCTCTTTTTCAGGGACACGCTTGAGGAGCACGGAGCGCTCTCCCGGTCGATCGTATTCATGCATACCGCTGCAGATCCGATCGTGGAATGCCTCCTTGTGCCGGACATCAGCCTTGCAGTAGCAGAACATTTTGCACTTTCCGGAAAGCGGGTGCTCGTACTGCTGACAGACATGAGCAATTTCTGCGACGCACTCAAGGTCATCTCGATCACCATGGAACAGATCCCGTCGAACAGGGGATACCCGGGTGATCTCTACAGTCAGCTTGCAGTGAGGTACGAGAAGGCGGTCGACTTTGACACCGCAGGCTCGATCACCATCCTCGCTGCAACCACGATGCCTGGCGATGACGTGACACACCCCATCCCTGACAACACGGGCTACATCACGGAGGGGCAGTTTTACCTGAAAAACGGCGTGATTGAACCGTTCGGATCCTTAAGCAGACTGAAGCAGCAGGTGAACGGGAAGACCCGCGATGATCACCGGACAATCATGGACACCATGATCCAGCTCTTCGCCGAGTACCGGGAAACCCTGGAGAAGCAGGCCATGGGTTTCCAGATGAGTGCATGGGACCAGAAACTCCTGAAATACGGGAAACTTTTTGAGGAGAAAATGATGTCCCTTGGTGTCAATATCCCACTTGAGAGAGCACTGGACCTGGGGTGGGAAATTCTTGCGGACTGCTTTTCACCTGAAGAGACCGGGATCAAGAGATCGATGATCGACACACACTGGCCGAAGA
>CAYNXS010000019.1:6552-9262 GCA_964401215.1 uncultured Methanolinea sp.
GAACTCAAGAGGATACGGGATGCTCTGCGGCAGTACGAGCGTTATCTTCCCACGCTGCAACTGAAAAAACAGCAGCTGCAGCTCGAGATCGTCCACCTGCAGAATGCAATGAAGGATGTCACAAAGGTACTCTCAGAAAAAAAGGGATCCGCAAGGGAATGGGCCGGGCTCCTGACCGAATATCCCAAGATCGCGGAATGGCTCACGCCTGTTCAGGTTGTCACATCGAGGAAAAATGTTGCGGGGGTGGATCTCCCGTTGTTCGAACATACCGAGTTCGGACCGGCAGAATATGACCTTTTCCTCACCCCGCCATGGGTTGACAGGGCTCTCGTGGAATTGAGAGAGATTGTCTCCCTCCTGCATGAAGAGCGGGTGATCGGTGAGGGAATCGTGATCCTCAGCCAGGAGTTGCGTATCACCACGCAGCGGGTGAACCTGTTCGAAAAGGTGAAGATCCCTGAAGCGAAAGAAGCCATCCGCCTCATCAAGATCCATCTCGGCGACCAGATGACAAACGCGGTGGGCAGGAGCAAGATTGCGAAGAAAAAGATCGAGGAGTCAAACGCACAGGGAGCAGCGCAATGATTGTCCCGATGAAGAAAGCCACCATCATCTGCGAAACCGGTGATGCCGAATCCACGGTGAAATACCTGCGAACTCTCGGTGTCCTCCACGTAGAGCACCAGAACGTTCCTGCCGGGAGCGACATTACCGATCTCAAGGAGAGAGTGGCCCTCATCAGCTCATCGATTGATGTCCTTGATTCCGTGATGGTATCGGGGGTTGAGGCACATGCGCAGGAGAGAATTGCCGGGGACTGGACAGAGGTCTCCGGCCGGCTCATTGATCTTGCCAAGCAGCAGGATCAGCGGGAAGCCCTCTCAAGAACTATCCTTGGCCAGATACGCGAATGGGAGAACTGGGGAGATATCGACCAGGAACAGGTGGAGAACCTGAAAAAACACGGTGTCTTCCTCTGTCTGTTGGAGGTTCCTGTGAAAGAGACCGGGAACTTCACACAAGACGTGGTCGTAAAAACCCTCTTTACCACGGGGGACATTGCCCATTGTGTCGCGATATCGCGGAGCGAGTATGATTATCCGTATCCCGAAGTGCTGCCTCCCAGGAAGGGTATCACAGCGTTGAAAACCGAACTGTCGGAAACCCACGATTCACTGGATGCGATTCGGAAGGAGATCCTCGATAATGCCCGTTTTCATCAAGATCTCAGCGGGATAAAGAAAAAAATCGAGAATGAGATAGAATTCCAGGAAGTCCTTCGCGGGATGGGCAGGGAGGGGGAGTTCATGTATGTCACGGGCTATATCCCGGCTGATAGCGAAGAACCGCTCCTGTCCGAGGCCAGGTCAAGGAAATGGGGGATCCAGATTGCCGACCCGTCAGACGTGGATGTGGTACCAACCCTTATCCGCAATCCCCGCTGGGTCAGCCTGATCAGCCCCGTGCTCAGCCTCCTCGGCCTCACTCCAGGGTACCGCGAACTTGATACCAGTGCCATCTTCCTCGTGTTTTTCAGCATCTTTTTTGGCATTCTCATAGGCGATGCGGGGTATGGACTTGCCTATATTGTGATTACGGTTGTGTTGCAGAAATTTGTGCTTCGGGGTATGATTGAGAAGACCCCGGAAATGAAGACGACAATCACTCTTTTTTACATACTCGGTGGATGCGCACTTGTGTGGGGCTTCCTGACAGGGACCTTTTTCGGCCAGTCCTGGTTCATATCCCTTGGGTATGTGCCACCAGTTCCCCAGCTGAACGATCCAGGATTCATGCAGTCGTTCTGCTTCTTCCTCGGGGCTTTACATCTCTCCATCGCCCATTCCTGGAATGCAGCGATCAAATACCCCTCGCTCACCCTGTTCGCGGATATCGGCTGGATATGCGTCCTCTGGACGGCATTCTTCCTTGCCAGGACCCTCATCCTCGGCGTGCCGTTCCCGGGATACGGGATCTGGCTGATTGTATCGGGGGTTCTCCTCGTGATTTTCTTTACACATCCCCAGCGGAACGTGCTGAAAGGGATCGGAACGGGACTGGGAACCCTGGCACTGAGCCTTGTGAACAACTTTACCGATGTGATCTCGTACATCCGCCTTTTTGCGGTCGGGTTGGCAACCCTCGCAATCGCCGAGACCACGAACACCCTGGCATTCGGATTCGGGGACGGGATCGTCGGGCTTATTGCGGGAGTAGTAATTCTTATAACCGGCCATGGCTTAAACATCATTTTAGGGCCGATGTCTGTGCTCGTGCACGGGGTGAGACTGAATGTGCTCGAATTTTCCGGGCATGCGAATGTAATATGGAGCGGGACGGCATACGAACCGTTCAAAGAGGAATAACAAGATGAGGATATCATGGATGCAAATCTGCTGACGCAATTTCAGGACTTTGGATTGAGCATGGTGCTCGCTCTCGCCGCCTGTGGCTCTGCTGCCGGTGCCGGAACGGCCGGTATGGCTGCAATAGGGGCATGGAAAAAGAATTACACACAGAACAAGCCGGCAGCGTTCATGCTCATCGCCTTTGTCGGGGCTCCGTTAACCCAGACAATCTACGGCATGATCGTCATGAACCAGATGTATGAACTGGCTGCACAGGGCATCTACCTCTGGGGCTTTGGTGCATTCTGCGGAGCAGCAATGGGTCTCTCTGCGTATTTCCAGGGAAAGTGCGGTGCCTG
>CAYNXS010000019.1:9362-20489 GCA_964401215.1 uncultured Methanolinea sp.
TCTGCGGAGCAGCAATGGGTCTCTCTGCGTATTTCCAGGGAAAGTGCGGTGCCTGTGCCTGTGACGCAATGGGTGAGACAGGAAAAGGGTTTGGCAACTATATGATAGTGCTTGGCATGGCAGAGACTGTGGCACTCCTGGTCATGGCTTTCACCCTTGGCATACTGGGAAGATTTGGCACCTGATTGATATAAGAGGCGGAAATAGAACGAAAAACCTCTTTTATTCCCCAATTTTTCATTGATTCTTCCTGATGTCAGGGATCATGCCCGCCATCGTGACCATACACCCAATCCGCACGAACCCCGTGAGGGTTTTTCAGGGCATATCCGCTCTTGGGCTATTGCTGGAGTCAGTCACAGGGGTTCTCGAACGGATGATCATCACAGGACGCATTGAATTCACCGCAACCTGATCCGCAGTACTCCCTATAAGGAGTTCCCGGAACCAGCCCCGGCCTACATTACTCATCCATATGACCGATACATCCTCTTCTTCGGCAACCTGAACAATCTCCAATGCAGGATTGCCGACTCTGACAATCACCCGTGCCTTGATACCCTGTTCCACGAACCTGTTCCGGATACCCATAACCCGCTCCCGGGCCCGCTTCAGGCACTGGGCAATCTCCTCCCGGGTCTCACCACGCGATACGACGTAGACGAGGATGACCTCCCCTACACCTCCTGTAGAGATGAGAAGAGAGATCGCATGCTCCGAATATCTGGAGAAATCCACCGGGCAGAGAACACGGGAGAGGAGCATGGGGCAGAACTGCTGGTGTTTTTTCTTCCCGTCAAGATCCTCGACAATCCTGTGGCGCATAATCAGGACACTGGTCCTGCTCCGCCGGAGAACCGCCATCGAAACGCTGCCAAGGAATATGCCCTCAACAAGGCTCCTGCCCCGTGCACCGATCACAATAAGGGGAGCACCGTTCTCCTCCGCAGCCTCCAGGATGGCTTCTGCGATATCGGATGATGTTTTCACAACCGACGTGACCCGGAGTTGTTCTCCGAGGGATTCAAGGTATTGTTTTTCTTTCCGGAGAGTGTTCTTTTCCTGCTGAGAGAGGGAAGATCCTATCTCTCCACCCCCCCTCGGAGATCGTGTCTCCTGGATGACATGGAGCAGGTGCACCTCCTTTATACCGGGAAATCCTGCGATGCAATCGAGTATCCGCACCGCATAGTCAGAAAAGTCAGTGGGGAAAAGAATTTTTGAGAACATCGCACTCCCCTCGATCACCCTGTCAGGGTCCGATTCTTATAAGAATGAACCCGTGTGTCAATCTCATACCCAATACCTTTCTGCCCGTACCAGCAACTCCATACGATACCATAGGAGGATACATTCGCCATGTTCGTTCTCCAGGTGTATTCCTGAAGGGGAGATCATGTGATTTATCACTGAAAAGACTTCGCCTTTCAGGTACGAAATATCACCCATCATCCAAGACCTTGCATCGAGAGGAAATCAGATGAACCTGACAATAGCAACAATGCCCGGCAGGTTCGTTCCCCGGAGTGGCGCCATGGTTATACCATCTTCGAGGAGCGAAACTCCCGGAATTATGAGAGCGGAACACCTCGAAAGACCCTGCTCAATGGTGACCAGACAGGTGCAATGAAACGAAGTATACGCATTCATCAAGTATTTACCTCCTCTGAATGTTCATCCATTTTTTTTACCTTGTCCGATACTTATCTGCATATGCGCGCATATCTCACTATTACATGGAAAAAAAATTAAAATATAAATAAATTTTGGAAGTTGAGAATGACACTATAGTAAATTATATTATCCAGGATAGATATTCTATTAGCCCTTCATCAGAGGGAGGGAGTGCGAAATGGTCAATGAACAGACGATGGAGATGATCGGGAAATTAAAGTTTCTTGCCCTGAAGCGGTGCGAAGAGCGTATCCAGAACGCTTCAGGGAGTTCGCATTCAACACTCCCCGAGCGATCTACCTATACACAGTGCCACGGCGTCTCCGCCATGCTTCGCCATCGCCACGGAATTTAAAGGTGAAGGAATCCATCGAAGAACACGCCCATAATGAGCCGCACTATGGGTTGAGCAGGGAGGCAGTGACATACCATGAAATGCGTGTATCAGTCCGGACTGATATGGAAACTTGGAAAGCCTGAAGGATACAGGTGTAGCAATCAACTGGCAATGGTGCGGCAAAAACCCCGCGATGCAGAAACATTGCCGGAACGTGCGGAGATATCCCGGGAACGCATGATACCGTGGTTATATCCGGGCCTGGCGAGGGATGTGACATGGCTACTGAAAAGTCATTCTTAACGAAAATCCGGGAAAAGGAACTGGAAGTCAGCGTCAAGATCGACGACGTCCGTGTTGAAGCTGATCAAATGATCGAGCGTGCGAGGAAAGATGCCCAGGCAATTTTCACCTCATCGGAAACGGAGGGGAAGAAGGCCGCAGATGACTATGTTCAGAGGGAGATGAAACAGATCCAGGCAGACGCAGAACGTACCAGGTTTGAAGCGAAGGGAGAGGTCGATTCGCTTCTGAAAAAAGGGGAGAAGAACATCCCCAAAGCTGTTGAAAAGATTATCGGCATAATGCTGTCAGGATAGAGAGCCATGCTCCAGAAAATGGTGAAAATACAGGTACTGGGTCCAAAAAAAGATCTGCATAATGTACTGGATGTACTCTTTGCCAAGGGAACTGTGCATATCGAAGATGCCTCTGCACCCATAGCACCAGGTGAGATTTCCCTCAAGAGAATGACCGCTGAACAGGTCGGGGACATCACGGTTGCCCATTCAAAGATCGGGGGTATTCTCCTTACGCTGCCGAAGATCAAATCCGACGAGAAGGCGATCGCGCAGTTCTATTCAAATTTAAAGTCAATGAGCCACGAGAACCTTCTTTCCCACGCAAACACGGTGATCGGCGAGCTCGAAGTGGCCACAAAAACCTTTGCAAAAGAGAAGAGTGATCTCGAACTCTCCCTGATCAACCTGGGGCGGTATGAAAAGATTATCGATAAGATCCGGCCGCTTGAAACCAGTATGCCCAAGCTGGAAGGATTTGAAGTCACGGTCCTTTTGATCCAGAAAGAGTTCAGGGATGTTATCGATATCATACGAAATGCCCTTTCAGAAATTACCAAGCACCAGTTCGAGCTTCTTTCTGCCGACCTTGATGAAACAACCATCGCGGCGGTCACAATATTCAACAAGCGATATTCGGAGCAGGTACATTCCTACTTTTTCGACCAGAATGTGAATGAAGTCCGCCTGCCTCCGGAGTACCTGGGAAAACCTTTCAACGAGATTTTCAGCCTTATTGAGGAGAAAAAAGCCGCATCAACCCTGGAAATTTCCCGGCTGAATACCGAGCTCGAAAAAATCTCTGCAGTCTGGTACACAGAGCTGAGCGCATTACACCGGATTCTTGGAGAGAGAACTGAAGAACTGAGTATTTTTTCGAAAATCGGACAGACGGAATACACCTTCGTGCTGGCAGGATGGATTCCGAAAAAATCACTCAAAGAGACCAGGGATACACTCAAGGCGACATTCGAAGGAAGGGTTATTGTTAATGAGTTGATCCTGACACCAGAGGAGATGGCAGAGGCACCTACATTTTACGATAACCCGCGTTTTGTCAAGCCATTCGAGTTTCTCATGCGCGTAGTGAGCCCTGCAAAATCCACCGAGTTCGACCCGAGTCCTGTCATGGCAATATTTCTCCCCCTTTTCTTCGGGATCATGGTGGGAGATATTGGATACGGGCTGATCATAATCGCATTTGCCCTCATCATGAAGTGGAAATTTTCTGATCGTGATTGGCTTCAGCACCTGATGAATGTCCTGATCATGGGCGCACTATGGTCGATCCTCTTTGGATGGCTGTACGGCGAATTTTTTGGCGATTTGGGCGAGCACATGGGATGGATAGAGCCAAAGACGTTCCTGGGAATCACCTGGAACCGGATGGAAGCGATCGTTCCATTCCTGATCCTGTCTATTGCAATCGGCGTATTCCATGTGTTCCTGGGCCTCATCCTGGGAATTGTGAACGCCTGGACCGAGATGAGCTGCAAGCGACATGTGGACAAGGCCAAGAAACACATCTGTGAAAAAACAGGGATGATCGTCGTGATCACCGGTCTCCTCATAGTCATCGCAGGAGTTGCAATGGCACTCCCCACTCTTATCGTATCGGCCGGGGCAGTCCTGATAATCGTGGCTATTCCACTCATTCTCTACGGCGGTGGTGCGTTCGGCACGTTTGAGATCATGAGCACGGTCACAAATATTCTCTCCTATTCCCGTATCATGGCAATTGGCATGGCATCGGTAATCCTCGCAGTGGTTGCGAACAAACTGGGAGGGATGATGGAGGTGGCCCTGGTGGGGTTAATCATTGCAGTCCTTCTTCACACGCTCAACCTCGTCCTTGCCATGTTCAGCCCGTTCCTTCACTCCCTCCGTCTGCACCTGGTTGAGTTTGACTCGAAATTTTATGAGGGAGGCGGGAAGATGTACAAACCTTTCAAGAAGGAAAACGGGGGTAAATCGGCTTGAATCGAGAGGGAAGACCTGCAAAGATCAGATCCTACCCATTGATTGAAGGAGAGGAGTTGTCCATGTAACAAGAACAGACACACAGGCACATTGTTTCATCACCTTTTACCGTGATGCGAAGAGAAGGAAGTAAAAATCAGGATAGAATCATGAATGAAATCGATGTGCCGCCTGTGCAAAGGGCGGCGCTTCGGAAGGAGGCTGATGTGAATGGTTGATTTCGGAATCCCCATTGGGGCAGGCATCGCATTCGGGCTTGGAGCGCTCGGTACCGGGATTGCACAGTCAAGAATTGGCGCAGCGGGAGCGGGAACGATTGCAGAAAAACCAGAGATGTTTGGATTGATGATTATTCTGGTGGCAATTCCCGAGACTCTCGTGATTCTTGGTTTCGTGGTTGCATCCATGATCATGATCATGCTGGTGTAAACCTGGGGAAACCCTGGAATTATCAAAGGGCAGAGGTATTTCACTGAAACGACAGGAAGAAATGGGTGAACCATGGCAATTGAAGATCTGATCAAGGCTGTCGAATTGAGCGGTGAGGAACGGATCTCCGAGATACACGAACGCTCCAAGGCCGAGGCAGACGAGATACTCAGGGAAGCACAGGAAAGGGACCTGCCGATCAAGAAACGTTTCATGGAGGAGGCAACGGAATCGGTTGCGATTAAGCGAAACAAGATCCTCTCCGAAGCTCGGGAAAAAAGCCGCATGGAGATTATTAAATCAAAAAACGAGGTTTTTGAAAGAGCTTTTGAAGAAGCGTCCCAAAACCTCGCATCGGTGCGTAATGGGTCGGGATACAGGAAACTCCTAAAAGTACTGGTGACCGAGGCACTTGGGGAACTCGACAGTGATGATGTGAAAATTCATATCGATAAGAGGGATGAAGCGATTACCAGGGATATCCTGAAAGAACTGAACATCTCGTGCGAAATTATTCCCGATCTTTCCTGTGCCGGCGGCCTGAACGCGTACAGCCATGATGAGCGGTTTGTTGTCTTCAACACGCTCGAATCCCGTCTTAAAAAAGCAAAGGAGATTTACAGACCCGAAATATTCTCGGTGCTGTTTGGTGAATGACATGGAGTATGCGTACGTCAATGCACGGATAAAGGCTATGAAAAGCCGCCTGCTTGATCGGTCGCTCCTTGAACAACTTATCAACAAGCCTGATATCGATTCCCTCATCACAGAACTTGAAAAGACTCCCTACCGGGAGGAACTGGAAAAAGCAGGGATCCTCTTTTCAGGGATAAACCGCATTGAAGTCGCGATCCGTAAAGACCTTGTCAAAACCTTCAGAACGATTCTCAATCTTATCAGGGGTGGAGAGAGTGAGAGGTATCTCACGATAATCCTCAACCGGTGGGATGTCCAGAACATCAAGACCATTCTCCGGGGCAAGAAGATCCAGGAAAATCCATCAGAAATCCTCGAATGTCTGATCCCTGCGGGTGAACTGGACGAGGCAGCACTTACAGAACTTGTAAAACAGCCCGATGTGAAAGCAGTGATCGATCTCCTCGCCACATGGGGCATGGTATACGCACGCCCCCTTACTGCCAATTTCAAGGAATTTGCTGATTCAGGGGACTTGCTGGTGCTTGAATATGCCCTTGACACGTTCTATTACCAGGATGCCATGTCGAAGTTAAAAGGCGGTGAATCAGATGATGCACGTGTTCTCAAGAATATCCTTGTCACTGAAATTGACATCAACAACATAAAAACCGTGCTGCGGGCGATCCGGGACCGGATCGATTCTGAAGAGGCAAAACGCTATTTCGTTCAGGGAAGCCCCCAATTCGATGCGAATACACTTTCCTCAATCATGAAGGCTGGGACAATTGAGGGGGCATTGAAACAACTCGAACGGACCCCCTATGAATTCATCTCAAGGATTCCACCGGAATACATCGCGGCAGAAAAAATTTCAGCATTTGAAAAGGAACTCGAACGATACCTTGTTAAAAAAGCGGTAGCGCTGTTCATGGGAGATCCCCTCTCGATCGCCATTCCCATCGCCTACATATGGGCAAAATATACCGAGGTCACGAATATCCGGGTCATAGCCCGATGCAAGGTCATCGAAGTCCCGGAAAAAGAACTCAGGGAGGCGCTCATCAGTGTATAAGTTTATTGTCGTCACGGATCCTGATACCGCCCCGGGTTTCCGGCTGGCTGGTGTTGATGTCATGGAAATAGAGAACTCCGAAGAGGTTCGCGCAATGATTCCTTCCCTGCTCCTGAAAGATGATACCGGCATTATCGCAATCAATGAGGACTACATGATGTCACTTGACGATAAGATGATGGAAAAAATTGAGAAATCCTACCGGCCTATCATCATCCCAATTCCTTCCCATTCAAAGAAACTGGATCGGACGAGCTACATCGAGGGGCTGCTGAGAAGAGCAATCGGATACAACATCGTGCTGAGGAAGTAACTGTATGATTGTCGGTGCAATTTCAAGAATTTCGGGTCCAGTTGTCCTGTCAGAAGGAATGCGGGGATCCCGGATGTATGATGTGGTGAAGGTCGGCGAGCAGAAACTGAACGGCGAGATCATACGGCTCGATGGGAATCAGGCCGTCATCCAGGTCTACGAAGACACAACCGGCCTGCAGGTTGGTGAAGAAGTCTCAAATACCGGGCTGCCGCTTTCTGTCGAGCTTGGGCCAGGCCTTCTCTCCTCAATCTATGATGGTATTCAGCGACCGCTCCCCCTCCTTGCAGAAAAGAGTGGGAGTTTTATCTCGAAAGGTATTTCGCTCCCCGGGCTCTTACACGACAAAAAATGGGGATTCAATCCCCGCGCAAAGAAAGGCGACCATGTCACTGGCGGTGATGTGATCGGAACAGTGACCGAGTACCACCTCGAACACCGCGTCATGATCCCGCCGTTTGTCTCGGGCACGGTAAAAGACATCCGCGGCGGTGAGTTTACTGTCGATGATCCTGTCTGTGCCCTGGAAGATGGAACAGAGATCACGATGATGCAGACCTGGCCGGTCCGGAAAGGGAGACCCTATCAGCGCAAGATGGACCCCGATACACTGCTCGTGACCGGGCAGCGCGTATTTGACACTCTTTTCCCCGTATCGAAGGGAGGGACTGCGATGATTCCCGGAGGGTTCGGTACAGGAAAAACCGTGGCAGAGCAGACACTCGCCAAGTGGTCTGACACCCAGATTGTTGTCTATATCGGGTGTGGAGAGCGTGGGAACGAGATGACCGATGTACTCACTGAATTCCCGGAACTGCTCGACCCGAGGACAAAGCGCCCCCTGATCCAGCGGACTATCCTGATCGCCAATACATCCAATATGCCCGTTGCTGCACGGGAAGCCTCGATCTATACGGGAATCACGCTCGCGGAATATTACCGCGACATGGGATACGATGTTGCACTCATGGCTGACTCCACGTCGCGATGGGGCGAGGCACTGCGCGAGGTTTCAGGCAGACTCGAAGAGATGCCGGGTGAAGAAGGCTACCCTGCATACCTTGCCACAAGACTCGCTGCATTCTATGAACGGGCTGGCCGGGTCGTGTGCCTCGGTTCTGACGAGAGAAAAGGATCGGTAACGGTGGTCGGGGCTGTGTCACCCCCAGGCGGTGATTTCTCAGAGCCGATAACACAGAATACCCTGCGCATTGCAGGGACTTTCTGGGCCCTGGACACGAGTCTTGCCTACCGGCGGCATTTTCCCTCGGTGAACTGGATCAAGAGTTACTCCCTCTACCTTGACCAGATCAAAGACTGGTATACGACGAGCGGTTTTCCTGACTGGAAGGATCTCCGGGCTCGTACGATGTATCTCCTGCAGAAAGAAGTCGAACTCCAGGAGATTGTGCAACTTGTCGGTCCCGATGCATTACCCGAGAGCGAGAAAGCAATTCTTGAGATTACCCGCATGATCCGGGAGGATTTCCTCCAGCAGAGTGCATATCACGACATCGATTCCTTCTGCTCGCTTGAGAAGCAATACCTGATGCTCAAGGTGATACTCTCATTCTATGACCGGGTCAACCAGGCCATGGGAAAAGGGGTATCACTCGCAAAGATCCTGAAATCCCCTGTAAAAAATGAGATAGGGCGTATGAAAGAGTATACCGACATCGAAAAAATAAAAGATCTTTTCACTCAGATCGATGGAACGCTTGGTGCACTGGAGGCAGAGCGATGAACAGACCCCCGCTCTATATCAAGGAGGCAAGATCGATCAACTATGTCTCCGGCCCCCTGATTTTCATCCAGAATGTAAAAGGCGTTTCGTTCGGGGAAATTGTCCGGATTATTCTTCCTTCGGGCGAGGAACGCACAGGCCAGGTACTTGATATCTCGAAGGATATTGCAGTCACCCAGGTGTATGAGGGGACGAGTGGTATCGACAACAAGGATACAAGGGTCCGGTTTACCGGGGAACCCCCGAAAATCAAAGTCTCAATCGAGATGCTGGGACGAATTTTTAATGGCGTGGGAAAACCCCGTGATGGAGGACCCGACATTATTGAAGAAGCAAACCTTGACATCAACGGAATGCCCATCAACCCCTCTGCCCGCGACAAACCCGCCGATTTTATCCAGACCGGGATGTCAACGATTGATGGCCTGAACACGCTCGTCAGGGGACAGAAACTGCCTATTTTCTCTGGTGCAGGCCTTCCTGCGAACAAACTCGCAGCACAGATTGCAAGGCAGGCCAGGGTGCTTGGTGAAGAAGAGAAATTTGCGGTGATATTTGTCGCGATGGGAATCACCTATAAAGAAGCCTCCTTCTTCATGAGGGATTTCGAGAAGACGGGGGCACTCGAGCGGGTGGTATTCTTCATGAACCTTGCAGATGATCCCACGATTGAGAGGATTGCGACACCCAGGTGTGCACTTACTGCCGCTGAATTCCTTGCCTTTGAGCACGATCTTCACGTCCTTGTTATCCTTACCGACATGATCAATTATTGCGAGGCATTGAGGGAGATCTCCACCGCACGGGAGGAAGTTCCTGGGCGGAGAGGGTATCCCGGCTACATGTATACTGATCTCGCCTCGATTTACGAGCGTGCAGGCAGAGTAAAAGGAAAGAAAGGATCTATCACCCAGATCCCGATTCTCACCATGCCGGATGATGATATCACGCATCCCGTCCCTGACCTGACCGGCTATATCACAGAAGGACAGATCGTGCTCTCCCGTGACCTTTTCCGTCGTGGAGCCGATCCCCCGGTTGACACCCTCCCGTGCCTTTCACGCCTTATGAATCTCGGGATTGGGGATGGAAAAACCAGGGAAGACCACAGGAACGTAGCCGACCAGCTGTATGCATCATATGCGTATGGGAGAGACCTCAGAAGGCTTGTCGCTATTGTCGGGGAAGAAGCGCTCACTGAACTTGACAAGAGGTACTTGAAATTCGCTGACGAATTCGAACGCCGGTTCATTACCCAGGGTGACGAGAACCGGAGCATCGAGAGAACCCTCGAAATCGGCTGGGAATTATTCACCCTGCTTCCGGTAGAGGAATTGAAGCGAATTAAACGCGAATTCATCCAGAAATACCATCCAGCAACCAGCAAGGGATTGTGATGGAGCAGATAAACCCTACCCGGATGGAGCTCATCAAAAAGAATGCTCAGATCAAGCTGGCAGAGCAGGGTCGTGATCTTCTCAGGGAGAAGATGGATGCCCTCATCCAGGAATTTTTTAACGTCATGGAGTCAGTGTCACAATCACGAAGCGAACTTGAAAAACTCTCGGATGTCGCCCTGCACGCTCTCCTCATTGCCCAGGCAATCGACGATCCTGTCACCCTGAAATCTGCCTCGTTTGCGACCAGACGTGGTGTAACCCTTGATATCAAGGGAAAAAATGTCATGGGTGTCCCTGTTCCGGTCATCGAGAAGAAGCGTTTTGTGAAAAGCCTTCTCGACCGCGGTTACAGTATCCTGGGAGTAAGCGGAAGGATCGATGAAGCAGCAGAGAAATACGAAGCGGAACTTGATCTCATAATCTCCCTCGCAGAGACTGAGACTTCCTTACGAAGGCTCGGGAGCGAGATCCAGATGACCCGGCGGAGGGTGAATGCTCTCGAACAGGTCCTCATCCCCGAACTGAAAAGACAGGCAAAATACATTGAGATTACCATCGATGAAAGGGATCGCGAAGACCTCTATCGCCTGAAAAAAGTGAAAAAGATCATTGAACGGAAGAAAAAAGGGGCAATTACTTCCTGAATGGTCCTGATTGTATCCCGTGCGTTATGAGACATTCTCCAGTATTTTTACTACATCCGAAATAGCGTCATTCTCCAGCCGTTTCTTTCCTTTCACTTCCTTTCCGATTCTTATAATCTCATCGAGGTTCTCCCTTGAAAGGCGGGTAAATGCAAAACTATCCCACGTTCGACGACTTATCGATATCCAGCTCTCTCCAAGGAGATAGGTGAGGAGATCGATATCTTTGGCTGAATAGATCTTCCAGTCCTGCCCGATATTTTGTCGTATCTTCTCCAACGCCTTCTCGACGGCCATCTCTCTATGAATCTGGAACA
>CAYNXS010000020.1:0-18859 GCA_964401215.1 uncultured Methanolinea sp.
ATGCGAGGGAAGGGATTCGAACCCCTGAACTCCTGCGAGAATGGACCCTAAATCCATCGCCTTTGACCACTCGGCAACCCTCGCTCTCATTATAATGGGATTACCGAGGGAAAAATATGCTACTTCCAGGAAGAATAAAGTGCATCCAGGTTTTGCGCGTTTCATTCTCATCAGAGATACCCTGGATTCGTGAACAGGGAATAATGCGTGATTGATCCTATTTATTTATCGCAAAAATATTATTTTGCGCAATTATTATATACGAGGAGATTTAATAGAAATGTGCCATATATGAAGGTCTGGTAAATATACCGGGCCGAAGACCTTGTCATCTCAGCACCAGCAAGGTCATGGCATTCCGACCACCGCGTGAGTAACATGGCAAGAGAAGTCACCATGGAGAAGAAAGGGCGTGATGAAGATTCTGGCCGTTCGCCACCTTTCGGCCAGCGCACGCTTGATGGCGATTATTCCCTCCTACGAGCGAAGATTCTTGCCAAACTGGATGATGAGGATGTACGGGATGCACTCGCAGGCTTGAACGCCAGGCCTTTGTAACTTCATATATGGTATCTTTTCTGCTTTTTATAGCAGAAAAGAGCGGGACGGGCAATAACGCAGCCAGGAAGCCCGTGTCGCATTCATATGACCCTCAAAACCTTCCTTTTGTCAGAATACCACTCAGATTTCAATGCACGTTCCACCTCAATGTTCTTCGTTTCCTCTTCAGATCCGGGAAATTCCGGCTGGAATCAGGAAGCAAGAAACACCATAGGGCTATTGAGAACGAAGATATTCTTTCCCATCCAATGACCTGATCATGAAACGGCTGGAGACCCTGGCCATTATTGCCCATGATTTGGGGATCATTTTTGAGTACCTGGGGGTGATCACCCTCCTTCCTCTCATTGTGCTCCTCATATTCGGGGAGTGGGACATGCTGGTGCCCATGGTGTCAGTGCCCCTTATATTTGTAATCCTGGGTCTCCTGATATCCCGCATCCCTACAAAGGAATATATCCCGCAACTCTCGGTTGCCCTTGCCGCCGCTGCATTAATCTGGGTTGCCATTGCTCTCGTGGGAAGTGTCCCGTTTGTCCTCGGCCTTCACATGAGCTGGACTGATAGTATCTTTGAGGCCATGTCAGGCTGGACCGATACGGGAATCACAATGATAACATCGCTTGATACAACCCCAAAAACTCTCCTATT
The DNA here is from genome assembly GCA_964401215.1 of uncultured Methanolinea sp. Lineage (GTDB taxonomy): Archaea > Halobacteriota > Methanomicrobia > Methanomicrobiales > Methanospirillaceae > Methanolinea_A. The sequence goes on from CAYNXS010000020.1 coordinate 1,213, forward strand.
CTGGCGTTCGTTCATGCAATGGATGGGAGGGATGGGGGTGATCGCGTTTGGTATAGCGATGCTTTCCCGTTCCGGTCTGATGCAGCACCAGCTCTACCGTTCCGAGGGACGTTCGGAGGAACTCATGCCGAGCGTGGTCTCAACCGGCAGGAGGATGTGGGTCATCTATGTGTTTCTCACCCTCGTGTTCACCGGAATAGTGATGCTCTCAGGTATCCCTCTCTGGGATGCGTTCAACCTGACCATGGTCAGCATCTCTACTGGGGGATTCACGCCTCATGATGCGGGGATCTCATTCTATGACAATCCGCTACTCGAGGCCCTGCTCATCCCGGTCATGATTGTGGGAGCATTGCCTTTCAAGCTCTATTTTCTGATGTACATGGGGAAGATCAAACCGTTTTTCAAGGACAGGGTTGTGCAGCTCATCCTTGCACTCGCCGTCCTGGGTTCACTTATCGTAACCCTGGACCTCCATATCTTCAATAGTATTCCCCTGGAGGAGGCGGTGCGCCAGGGATTCTTCTGCACGGTATCAGCAATTACCAGTACAGGCCTGCAGAACTCTGATCTTCACTGGTTCGCGGGGCCCCTTATCATTATCATGATCCTCATGATGATCGGCGGGGCATCGGGAAGTACCGCGGGGGGTGTCAAGGCAAACAGGGTTATACTGGGCTACGAAGGCCTTGTATGGTGGTTCAAGCGCTTTTTTTCGAGGGGAAGGACGATGATCCCGTTCAGGCACGAGGGAAAAGTGATCCCGAGGAAGATTACTGAGGTGGAACTCTCCAAGAACATGCTGATCATCGTGCTGTGGGTCCTGACCATCTTTGTCGCAACCATCCTTGCCCTTCATCTCGCACCCACGGATTTTGAGACACACGAAGTGGTGTTCGAAGAGGTCTCAGCGATGGGGAACAACGGGATGAGCATGGGCTACATGACCTCTGACAGTCCTCTGACGATAAAATGGATATTCATATTCCTGATGTGGATTGGGAGGCTCGAGATAATCCCTGTCCTGATCCTTGTCATGGGATTCCTGGCAGGGTTCGAAGCCCGAGTAAGGGGTAAATGAGAAGGATCCATCTCTTCACATCCATAATGTACATAAATCCGGTATACTTCCCTGCCCTCTGATCGAAAACACGGTGTTGCCTCGCCCGGATTGTCCGAATTACCAAAAAGAAAACATTCTTCTCCTTTAAACCCAACCTCGTGTAGGTTGGCGGCCCGATGGATATTTCTCTCCTGGCATTTGCCCATATCCTGGTTGCAGCAGCCGTCTGCTGGCTCAATTTTATAGTGATAGATCTCATCTTCCGGCTCCCTGCAGGGGGTGGGGTCGTGGGGGCGACTGCCATCGGTCAGCATATCAAGGATGGTGGCGGCTCCCTCAACGGCGGGTATATGATGGGAAACATCGTCTCCTCCCCGGATGCATCTGCCGGGACACTCCTTGCCTCGTGCGGTGTGTTCATCGCCGGAATTCCTGGGGGACTCTTCGCAGCGCTTCTCGTGTATATCGGCAACCGCATCTGCCATGATCCAGGGTATGCAGGCACCACGGGCTGCATCACCGCAACGTTCATTGTCTCCGGATTCACCCTGGTCGGGTTCTCTCCTGCAGAGTTCATCGCCGGGATGGTCATTGCAATCCTTACCATCCAGGGCATCTCACACCGGCATTCCAGCCGGCTCCTCTCGTGGTTATGGAAGGTGAGGGAAGGATGACACCCCAGGAGGCAGCAGTTATGGTGTGTGCAGCGATCGCAGTCTACGCAGCGATCAGGGTCGCCCTGGAACCCGACACCCTCAGGAAGCTGCCCTTCTTCAATGTCCTCTCATTCGCAATCACAGGAGTCATTGCCCTCGTCCTCCCTCATCCGCTTGGGATCGTCGCCGCTGCTGCATATTTTGTCGGTTCAACGCTCGAATCGAATGCCATAGCAAGCACCTATGCAGGAGGGCTCGATCGCCGTGAATGAGATGGTGATAGTCTCGTGCGGTACCCTGATCGTCATCGGGACGATACTGACAATAAAGGAGAGCGATCCGTTCCGGAAGCTCATCTCACTCGGCATCATGATCGGTGGAGTGATGCCTTTTATCGTCGACAGGGGTCTCCTCGATGTCGCTATTGCCGTCGCTCTCATTGCCCCTCTCTCCACTATCTTCACACTGATGATCTGCGGGAGGGGTGAGTCGTGAACCCGGAATTTATTCTGGGTGCCTTTCTCCTGCTTGCCGGCACCGTCGCAGCGGCATTTCCAAGGCCAAGAACATACCTCAACCGGCTGATAAACCTGGAGATCTCCTCATGGGGACTCCTTCTTCTGATGCTCTCATATAACGAAGCCCTTGCATTGCTGACATTTGGCGGGGTATCGGCACTGACTGTGTATATATTCGTAAGAGTATTGCAAAAAAAGGAGGCAGCGGGATGATCATCCAGAAGATATCCCGTATCCTGTCGAACTTCGACAACATCCTGCCGGTATTTGCCGCAGCATGTGCGATAATGTCAATAATAACCCTCCTCTCACTCCCGTTGCCGTACAGCGAGGATCAGCTGTACCCCAAGCAGATCCTCCCGGGAAGTTCTCTCAACCCTTATGACAGGGGAGGCCCTCCCTTCACACAGGCGGAGATACAGTCGCAGTATCCCGAGAACTCACCTACAGCGGGATATGTGACTGCGTATCTCACCCCATTCTCTCTCTTCCTCTCCGAGCAGACCCTTTACATGGGAACAACTATTGTCGCCCACCCGGGGGGAATTCTTGACGAGATCCTGTATAACACGCGTGGACTTGATACCGTTGTCGAACCGACCATCCTCTTCATTGCATTCGCAATTGCCGCGTATATTTTCAGGAGGGAGGAGCACAAGTGATGTGGACCGCGGCACTCTGGAACGAGTACTCCGTCGGGCTCGTGATCGCGTTTACGTGCGCACTTGTCGGATTTGCCGCTCTTACAATAGAGCGTGATGACCTCCATAAACTCTTACTGATTGATCTCGTCGAAACTGCATCACTTGCGGTGATCGCACTTCTTGGGACCGATCTCGCGGAGGCGCTGATCCTCCCCGGATTAGTGGTTGGGATCGCCGAGCTGCTCGCACTCTCCCAGATCTATCTCACGAAGGAAGGGTTGCAGCACCACGCGGTGAAGAGGCTGAATATCGAGGTCATGATGCAGTCGCCAGCGCCAGTCATCATCTCAACGATCCTCGTGGTATATGGCATCATCCTCTCCGGATTTACAGGCGGGGGGATAGCAGGGCTTGGAATAGTCTTTTACCTGATGAGCCGGAGTTTCACCGGCAGTTTCCATGTCCTGGAGATGGCGAGCGGCATCTCATGGGCGCTCTGGGTAGCGTCTTTCTTCGTGTTCATGTTCCTGCCGGAATGGTGGTATCTTGCGCTCATGGGCGCTGCGGTCGGAATCCTCCTGAAAGTGATCACCAAGATGTCCCTTGTCGGGGCCATGTGGGGTGAACCTGAATGAATGAGATAGGCGGCACTCCGCTCTTCTTCCTTGAGTTCGGGGATATTGTAGTGTACTTCACGCCCTTCACCCTTACCCTGTTCCTGCTGGCGCTGGTTTTCACAATTTTTGTATTGATAAGCCGGCCTGAACGACAGATCGACATCGCGTTTGGCGCAGATGCATTTTATGCAAAAGTGATCTCCCTGCCGGAACTCCGGTTCCGCCGCTTCATGTCGATTGCCTGCGGATTGGCCTGTATGGGGGCGATGGTGACGGGCGATGTCTTTGATTTCACGCTCTTCGTGTCACTCGTTGGCATCTGCAATGTCGGGATAGTTGCTGCGGTAAAGAGCAGGCATGTCCAGGATGCCGCGTACCAGTATGGTCTTGTGGCACTCGCGGGAACCGTGCCTCTCTTTTCAGCAGCAGCTATGATAGCGGCAACAACCGGAACTCTCTCCATGATCGAGCTGGCAAAGGACACGTTTACTGTCCCGCTCGCTGCCAGGGCACTCCTCGTTCTCGGAGTTATGGGAGAGGGCATGGCCCCCTTCTATGCGGCCAAGGCCGAGATGTTCCGGGCGCCGGGTGCTCCGTATGTGATCATGTGCTCGCTCTCCTCGCTCCTCATTTTCCTGAGGGTGGCTGAGGTGATCCTGCTGGTGTGAGGTGGAGAATGAAAAAGAGAGATGCCCTTGTACTGACACTGGTTGCGGCGGGATTTGCAGGTGCGGCCGTGATCCTGAATATGATGGAATTACTCCCCGGGTGGGCGTATGCTGCAGTCCTTGTTATCGCATTCCCGCTCTTTGTGCTGGGCCTGGGCTTGTACTGGATGGCAAGAGAAGGCGAGGAGGATATTCCCTTCCTGGGGTACTAGCAATGATTGCCGACCTGCTCTTTGCCACATTCTTCGGGCTCCTCCTCCTGGGGATACACCGGAAGGTGATTGCGCGAATCCAGAAGAGGCCAGGTCCCCCTGTCTGGCAGGAGATCCTGCACATGCTCAAATTCTCCTTCAAGACGACATGGGTGCCGAAGACCGCGAGCACCGCCCTCTTTGCAGGGGTGGTCCTCGTGGCGATCGGGATCTGGACTGCTGCGCTTTTCGTCGTCATTTCCGGCGGAAGCCTCCTTGTGATTTTTGCCATTTACATGCTTCACAAAATAGTCGAGCACGGGTTCGGGCTCTCTTCAGGTTCCCCGTATGGAAAATTTGGCGGTGTCCGCTCGGTCATCTCCGCGGCATCAGAGATCCCACTCCTCGTGAGCGTGGCAGCGATTGCCATACTCACCAAATCGCTCCTCATTTCTGATATCATAGCCTATCAGGCACTCCACGGACCGCTTCTCCTTGCCCTTCCGCTTGCAGCGGTGGCGATGTATGTTGTTCTCATCTCCAAGATGCCATTCGGCCCGTTCTCGATAGTGGAGAGCAAGGAACTGGTAAGCGGGTACAAGACCGAGCACTTCGGAGTCTGGAGGGCAGGGCTCGAGATCTGCAATAGCCTGAAGACCTACGTCCTTCTCCTGACATTCATTCTAGTCTTTTTCGGGAGTCTCCCATTCTGGCTGACCCTTCTTGCGATGCTGCTGATACTTATCACACTGTCGTTTGTCTGCGCCCTGTCTCCCATGCTCTCACCGTATGACAGCGTGACGGTCCAGACGATACTGGCAGGACTGATGGTAGCGTACGTGGCAGTTCTCGGGGTGATGTCATGATCAGAGAGGTATTGGTGCTTGGAACCCTGATGTATATCCTGGTTATCGCAGTGCAGTATATGGTTCGCCCCTCACTGTGGCTTGAAAGCCTCCTCATCTGCGGAGCCCTGGCACTTGCCACAGCGTTGTACTGGTTCCGGGATGAACTCCGCCTCCAGCGGTGGGAGAGTGTTGCACTCTGGGCGGCAGTGCTGCTGTTCGTGGTATACAGCCTGGCAAAATTTGGGGGCCTACTATGACAGAGCCGCTCTATGAAAAGGACCTCACGTCAATGAAATACGCCATCCTGACGAGCAGGAGGCATGACCGCATGGTGCACGAGATCGCCTCCGATCTGGGACTCCCCCAGCTTAAAGTGAGGCGCTACATCATGGACCATTGTGATATGCTCCTCATGGAGAATCTCCCTGCCAGGTATGAACGCGGGAAGAAGGATCGGGAGGATTCTCCGGACCCGGAACGGTCGCTGGGTGCCCACCTCTACACGTGTGCTGTTCCCCTCATAAGCGAACAACTGATGGATGAGATTGTAGGGAAGGTGAAGGATCTGCTCCGCCATGGGACTTCCATTGACCAGGCGGTATCCTCGGGAAAGAAGTGGCTCGCCGAGGCGATTGCATCATGACCCTGCTCCAGTCATTGAAGAATCTTGTCCGTTCAAAATCCATTCACGTCGCATATGTGGATGTGGGCTCCTGCAATGGCTGTGACATCGAGGTCCTTGCCTGCCTCGCCCCCCGCTATGATATCGAGCAGTATGGCATCTATGTGCATAACAATCCGCGGGAAGCTGATGTACTCCTTGTAATCGGGGCATATACGCCGGGATGGGAGGAGAAACTTCACGGCCTCTGGCAGAAGATCCCTGATCCCAAGGCAGCAATTGCGATAGGGAACTGCCCGATCTCCGGGTGTCTCTTTAACCGTCCCCACACCCTGGTCGATCCGCCTGTCTCAAAGCACATTCCAATTGCTGCACAGGTTCCGGGATGCCCGCCCAGGCCGACCGAGATCCTCTCTGCCATCCTCTCTGTTGCCCCCACGGTATTCAAGGACTACGAGGTGCGGAAGTCATGAAACGGACGGTTGACGTCTCCATCCCTATTGGCCCTGTCCACCCCTGCTGGAAAGAACCCGCACGGGTCAAGTGCGAGACAAGGGGAGAGCGTGTGATCTCCGCCGAAGTCGAACTCGGGTACATGAAGAAAGGTATCGAGCGTATCATGAAGGGGAGACCCTGGCAGGAGGTGATGTTCCTGGCCGAGAGGGTCTGCGGGATCTGCTCGGTCATCCACAACATGGTCTTCATCGAGGCGCTCGAGCATATCAGTGCGATAGCAGTCCCGGATAGGGCTGCATATCTCAGGGTGATCGTGAATGAGCTCGACCGCATGCAGAGCCATATCCTCGCCAATTTTTCCTATTGTTACACCATCGAGCATGAGACGCTTGGGATGTATCTCCTCGATACCCGTGAGAAAGTCATGGACGAACTTGAGCGAATCACCGGTGCTCGGGTCACCTGCGCGTTCATCGTGCCCGGAGGTGTCCGGTTCGATCTCCGCGCCGAAGATGCCCTCCACCTGCGGGCAAGCCTCGATATACTGGAGCGGGATATCACCCGCTACATGGGGATGTTCGAGCATGGCCCCATGATCGCCCTTCGAAGCAGGGGAATAGGTATTCTCACGAGAGATGCGGCAAGGGAATCATGTGCAGTCGGCCCCACGGCAAAGGCGAGCGGCATCGCGGATAATGACCGCAGGCTCCATCACCCAACCTACCAGAAACTTGGGTTTATTCCTGTTTCCCGCGATGAAGGTGATAATTATGCCCGGATTATGGTGAGGTTCCAGGAAGTTCTCCAGAGTATTGGGCTTATCAGGAAGTGTCTCGACCAGCTGCCCGATGGTCCGATCCGCGGGGGAGGTATCCCCGGGGCGGGGGAGATCGCGTATTCGGGCGAGGCACCGAGAGGGGAACTCTCCTATTTCATCAAAACAGATGAGGCCGGGAGGGTGCTTGAGATCTCGATCCAGACACCGTCAATCATGAATATCGAGGCCTGCTGCCATTACATGCTCAAGGGTGTCGCATCCCTTGCCGATGTGACGTCGACATTTGTCTCATCCGATCCCTGCATCGCCTGCACGGAGCGCTGATATGCCCCTGTCCCTTCTGTATTATGCACAGGAGTTCCTCCGTGGCGAATGGGCGAAAAAGTTTCTCGCTGCAAAGACCGCACCCCTTATCATTCCCCCCCATTTCAGGAACTACCCGGAGCTGACGGGGAAGACCTGCACCCACCAGCTCTTCTGCATGATGGCCTGCCCGGCACCCGGGGCAATCGATGTGGTCATGACTCCTGACGGATGGAAGCCCCGCATCCATATCGGCCATTGCATCAGGTGCGGACTCTGCGTCGAAGCCTGCCCGAACGGAGTCCTCACGAGCGGGAGAATTCTTGAATCGATGTTCTATGACAACACCAAACTCTCCTTTTCCTTCCGGATCGACGTGGATTTTGACAAGTGCATGGGGTGCGGGAACTGTGCGGTGGCATGTCCCGTCAACAAACTGATCGATGCCCAGATGTCCCACGGAGGCCGGGCATCGACCGATGATCTCCTCCTCAAGGTGAGCGAAGGAAAATGCCATGTCCTTCATGTCGAGAAGTGCACGGGATGCAAGACCTGCGAGAACCATTGCCCGAACGAAGCGATCAGGGTAGCCCGGCTGCTTGAAGCGATCCATGCCCCGGAGGAGGAGGTATGAAGTTTCTGCTCAATACCGGCCGGACGATAAAGCAGGGCTCTTTTGTCGAACGGAAGAACAGTCCTTCGTACCAGGTGGCGGCAGCAACCATATTCATGAATCCTGTTGATATGCTGGAAATCTTCGTCGAAGAGGGGGACCGTGTCAGGGTGAGGAGCGGGGCCGGCGAGGTGGTGATGCAGGTCAGCCCGGACAACGGCCTCCCGAGGGGGCGGGTATTCGTAAGTCTCGGTCCGTACGCAAATCACATCATCAGTCCGGAGACTCACGGGACCGGAATGCCTGATTTTAAGGTCACTCCTGTGAGCATCGAGCATACCGATGACCCGGTGCTTTCGGTCGGTTCATTGATGAAACTCTGCGGGGGGTTACCCTATGAAGATTGAGGATGTCGTCTGCTCATTCTGCGGGTGCCTCTGCGATGACCTCACGGTCGATGTTGAAGGGACAAAAGTAGTGAGCGTCGAAAACGGCTGCACACTTGCCAATGAGAAGTTCCTGGGAGACCACCGGCTGAAAACCCCTATCCGGAGATCCGGGAAATCATGGACAAAGATCTCCTATGAAGAAGCGATTACAGAGACGGCAGCAATCCTGCTTGACGCAGACCGCCCCCTTCTCTACGGATGGAGCGGGACATTTGGCGAAGCCCAGAGCGTTGGCGTCCACCTGGCAGAAATCCTGGGAGCAGTCATCGACAACACTTCGACAGTCTGCCACGGACCATCGATCCTGGCCATCCAGGAAGTCGGCCACCCCGGCTGCACTCTCGGGCAGGTCAAGAACCGGGCGGACGTCGTGGTCTACTGGGCAGCAAATCCAGTCGATGCCCATCCCCGTCACATGAGCAGGTATACCACATATTGCGATGGATTTTTCCGTAAGGATGCATTCAAGGAGAGGAAAGTTATCGTTGTCGACGTTCGCGAGACCGAGTCCTCGAACCTGGCTGATGAGTTCGTAAAAGTCAACCCTGGAGGGGATTATGCAGTCCTGTCGGCATTGAGAGCGATCGTCAGGGGGAAGGGTGATATCATTCCTGCAAGTGTGGAAGGGGTATCACGCGAGCAGCTCTTCAGGGTGGCAGACATGTGCTTGTCTGCGAAGTTTGGTGCATTCTTTTTTGGCGTTGGGCTTACCATGGCCCCGGGCAAGAACAAGAACATCAGGAATGCTATCGAGCTGACGCAGGAACTGAGCAGGCACACCAAGTTCACTATCTCCCCCATGCGGGGACACTGGAACGTCTACGGATCAAACGAGGTATTCACCTGGATCAGCGGGTATCCCTATGCGGTTGATTTTGCCCGGGGAATCGCATTCTACAATCCGGGGGAGACGACCAGCGTGGATATCCTAAAACGCGGAGAATGTGATGCATGCCTCGTCGTGGCGAGTGATCCCGGGGCTCACTTCCCGAAAGCATGCGCAGAACACCTGGCAAGTATCCCGACAATCCAGATCGATCCCCATGTGAATGTCACCACTCATCTTGCCCACATCCAGATACCCGTGGCAGTTGCCGGGATAGATGCGGAAGGAACCGCATATCGCATGGATGGTGTTCCTATAAGGACCCGGAAGCTCTTCCAGGGAAGCTACCCGGACGATCTGGAGGTTCTCGAGAAACTATATGCCATCGTGAAGGAGGCGAAAGGATAATGCCCGGCATCCTGATAAAAAACGCGTTCGTGATCGATCCACTTTCCGGGGTGAAGGGAGAGGTCATGGATATCGCCATCCGGGACGGAAAGATTGTCGAGGATGTCCCATCTGGTGCAGAGATTATCGATGCACGAGGATGCCTGACCCTTCCCGGAGGTGTGGATTCCCATTCGCATGTGTGCGGCACCAAGGTGAATTTTGGACGTTACATGAGCCCTGAAGATATGAGGGCGGGCAGGACCGCCCGCAAGGGTGTCATGCACGTCACATCGGGATACAGTGTCCCCACGACGTTTGGGAACTCCTACCGGTACAGCACCATGGGATACACCACGATCCTTGAGGGGGCCATGGCTCCCCTGGAAGCACGCCACACCCACGAGGAGTTCACTGCAACTCCCCATCAGGACATGCTCGCGAACACCCTCTTTGACGGGAACTGGTCAATCATGGATGCTGTCAGAGAGAAGGATGTAAAAAGGGCGGCAGCGGTCGTGGCATGGACGCTCTCCGCAGTGAAGGGCTTTGCCATCAAGCTGACCAATCCTGGCGGTACAGAGGCCTGGGGCTGGGGAGAGGATATGAGCAGTGTACACGACACGGTCCCGAATTTCGGGGTTACACCGGCTGAGATCATCAGCACCATGATCAGGGCAAACGAAGTGCTGAACCTTCCCCACTCAGTTCACCTCCATTGCAATAACCTTGGAGTCCCCGGGAACTACAGGACGACACTCGATACCATCGACCTTGCGCCGGATCTGAACAGGAATCGCCAGAGCCTGTACCTCACCCATCTCCAGTTCCACTCGTATGGGGGGACAACATGGAGGGATATCTGTTCGAAATCAGAGGAGATTACCCGGGCAATCAACAACAAACCCCATGTCGTCATGGATATGGGTCAGATTATGTTCGGGAGGACAACTACCATGACCGCTGATGGTCCCATGGAGTTCAAGCTCTATATGCTGCACCACAACAAGTGGAGCAACCATGACGTTGAGCTTGAGACCGGATCAGGGATCATCCCGGTCTATTACAGCAGGAAAAGTCTCGTGAACTGCGTGATGTGGTCGATTGGTCTCGAGCTTGCGCTGCTCACGAAGAATCCATGGCAGTGCCTGCTCTCCACCGACAGCCCGAATGGCGCCCCGTTCGTGAAATATCCCGAGATTATTGCCCTTCTGATGAGCCGGAGGTTCCGTGAAAACGAGAGGAAGATGATCGATCAGAGGACCGAGCATTCTGTCCCTCTCTTTGCCATCGACAGGGAACTTGACTGGTACGAGATCGCGGTGATGACCCGTGCCGGACAGGCAAAGGCACTGGGACTGACCCGCATCGGAAAGGGACATTTAAGCCCCGGTGCTGAGGCTGATGTTGCTATATACCCCTTAAAGCCCGGCGAGATCGATCCTTCAGTGGACTACCAGCAGGTTGTTGCAGGATTCTCGCGCACCCTCTATACCATCAAGCGTGGTCGCGTAGTCGCGAGGGACGGGGAGGTTGTGGTCGAGGGTGCAAACAGCACCATCTGGTCCAGAGCACGTGTACCCCCGGAATATGATATGGGGAAGGATCCTGAATTCACCAAAAAATTCGAGCAATACTATACTGTCAGGATGAACAATTACCCGGTCCAGGATGTCTACCTGCCACGGGGAATACGGATCGAGACTGAGGCTTCGCTATGAGGGTGATCCTGAATACCAGGCCACGGGCAAAACCCAGAATCCCCATCGAAGCGGAGGAGATCATTCCCCAGAATTTCATTCGGAGGAATGATATCAGGGTCTATGAAGGAAACAAGGAGAGGGCGCTCGAGGATCTCTTCTTCATCAGCACTGAAGGGCCTGCAGTCTCCCCCGATCAGGTCGAGGTGATACTCACCGGGGATACCGGCGTTCTCAAGAGAGTGGGGGAGTATATGAATGCAGGCCGCATCATCGTCGAGGGGGATATCGGGATGCATTGCGGGAATTTCATGAGCGCCGGCGAGATCCTTATCCGGGGAAACGCCGATGCCTGGCTCGGGCGTGAGATGAGGGGTGGCCGAATTCTTTGCGAGGGGAATGCAGGCCATTACTGTGCTGCAGGATACCGGGGCGAAAAACGGGGCATGAGGGGAGGGACTGTCGAAGTGAAAGGGAATGCCGGTGACTTTACGGCAGAATACCTCTCGGGAGGTGAGGTGATAATCCACGGTAACTGCGGTGATCTGCCCGGGGTGGAAATGAGGGGAGGGACCCTTGTCATTGGTGGGGACTGCTCGCGCCCCTGCGGAAATATGACGGGAGGGACCTGCATGATATTTGGTCAGGCACATCAGTTTCTCCCGACATTCAGAAAGAACGGCGTTGAGGATATAGTGTATGCAGGAAAGCATTACCGTATGAACCTCTTCAAGGGCGATGTGGCGAACAGGGGAAAAGGGACCCTGATGGTCCGTGTGTAAGAAGCCCGGGTAAGAGCCGAACACATGCCCCCCAGTCTGCTCCCATATCCTTTTTAATTTGAAAATGCATCTATTTTATCAGGATTTCCCCGAAATTCACTGTGATATGCCATGATCTCTGTCCTCCTTGTTGATGATGAACCCGCCCTCCTTGATATCACCCAGATATTCCTTGAAAAAGAGGGGAAGATGGCGGTCACTCTTTCTGAATCGGCAAAGGATGCACTTTCCCGGCTGGGGGAGAGGTCGTTTGACATCATCATCTCCGACTACGAGATGCCCCAGATGAACGGGATTGAGTTCTTGAAAGCGTTGAAATCGCAGGGTCTTGAGATTCCCTTCATTATCTTCACCGGAAGGGGCAGGGAGCATGTCGCCATAGAGGCACTGAACCTGGGAGCATCGTTCTATCTCCAGAAGGGCGGGGATCCGAAGTCGCAGTTTGCGGAGCTCCGCAACATGATCATGCAGGCGGTCCAGCGGAAGAAGGCGGAAGCGGAGGTGCTCCTGAACCAGGCCAGGCTCCAGGCAATGATTGACCTTTACCAGAAGTCGGGAGGAGATATCCACGACCTCTGTGTATACGCGATGGAGAAAGCAATCGACCTCACGGGCAGCACCATGGGATACATCGCATTTCTCAATGAAGAGGAGACCGTGCTTTCGATGTATGCCTGGTCAAGGTCAGCACTCGAGGCATGCCGTGTCAAGGATAAACCCCTTGAATACCCTGTAGAGAAGACCGGGCTCTGGGGGGAACCTGTCAGGCAGCGCAGGCCGGTCATCACCAATAATTACCCCGCACCCAATCTCGCAAAGCGGGGATACCCTGAGGGACATGTCAAGGTCATCCGGCACATGGGAGTCCCCGTGATGGATGGAACAAGAATCGTCATGCTCTCCGGTCTCGGGAACAAAGCAACTGAGTATACCGATGATGACATCAGGCAGGTCACCCACCTCATGGGTGGATTATGGCAGATCCTCAAGCGGAAGCGGATAGAGACGGAGCTCGTTGAGAGTGAGAAGAGGTTTCGGTCCTACTTTGAGCTCCCCCTGGTGGGGATCGCGATCCTGTCTCCGGATCACCACTGGATCATGGCGAACCAGAAGCTCTGCCAGATGCTCGGATACAGCATGGAAGAGCTCGAAGTCCTGAAATGGACTGATATAACACCAGTGGAGGATGTTGAAAAGGAGCTTCTCGAGTACCAGAAGTTACTCTCAGGGGCAAAGGAATCACATACCCTCGAGAAACGGTACGTGAGAAAAGATGGCAAGATCATCAATGTCGAGATCTCGACCATCCCCGTGAGGGGGAATGATGGCAACCCCGACTATTTTGTGGCGCTCATCCAGGATATCTCCAGCCTTAAGCATGCGAAAGAGGAGCTCGAGGTATCGAACCAGCAGATGGCCGCCACTCTTGAGGAACTCCGGGCAACACAGGACTCGATGAACGAGTACTGCCACCGCCTTGAGAGGGAAGAGCTTGCATTGCGCCAGAGTGAGGAGAAGTTCAGGATCATGGTGGAGTCAGCTCCCGGGATGCTTGTTATCACGGACACCCGTGGCGGTATCACCTATACGAGCCCCAACATCCTGGCATTCACTGGGTATTCTGCCGATAAATTCCCTGCAGAGGGGCTCTCTCTTGTCCATCAGGATGACAGAGATCGCATCAAGGAGATTGTCGGGAAGGTGTTCCGGGATCAGAAGGGTGTGGGGAACATCGAGTTCAGATCGGTCAGGAAGAACGGAGAGGTATGGCATGCATCGAGTTCCATTGAGCCACTTCGCGATCCCCAGGGGCAGATTCTCGGATACCTGATCCAGACAATGGACATCTCATCCAGAAAAAGTGCTGAGGAAGCGTTGAGAGAGAGCGAGGAGAAGTACCGTGAACTGGTGGAAAATATCGATGAGGTAGTATTCTCCCTTGATGAGCAGGGGATCATCACCTATGTGAGCCCTGCGGTGACGAGATTCCTTGGATACGAGACTGCTGAAGTGAAAGACCATAGGATCACCGAATTTGTGCTTCCTGATGATGTTCCGGGAGTCCTTGAGGGATTCGAACATTTCTTGGATGCAGAGGGTCAAGCGCCACTTGCGGTAGACTGGCGGGTGAAAACCCGGACTGGTGATATTCGCTGGGTGAGGGTTGCACTCCGTGTGCCGGGCGATAAAGACCGCAATACCGGATGCACCGGGACCCTCACTGATATCCATGATCAGCGGAGAGCGATGGAGGATATCCGGGATCGCGAAGCACTTCTCCAGGGTATATTCAGGGCTGCTCCCATCGGGATAGGGATGGTGCAGGATCGCGTCGTCTCGTGGGTCAACAACGGGATTACTGCCATGACCGGATATTCCCGGGAACACCTTGTCGGAAAGAGCGCACGAATGCTCTACCAGAGCGACGAAGAATTCTTCCGGGTCGGAAAAGAGAAGTATCCCAAAATGTGGGAGAAGGGAGTGGGATCCGTTGAGAGCCGCTGGGTCAGGGCGGATGGCAGCGTGATCGAAGTCCTGATCAGTTCCTCGCCGCTGAATCCTGATGATATGCATTCACCGGTAATCTTCACAGTAACGGATATCACCGATAAAAAACGAATCGAGGAAGGATTGGTGGAGAGCGAACTTCTCCTCCGCTCCTTCATCGATGCCATCCCTGAACCTGCACACCTCATGGATCCGGATGGAACGATTATCTCTGCGAATGCAGCATTCTGCTCCCGTAATTCCATCAATGAGAAAGGAGCTGAGGGGCTGAACGTATACACCCTTATCGATAGAGCACTTGGAAACACGATATCGGACAGTGTTGAGGAGGTGAAGTCGACCAAAAAAGAGATCCGGTTCGAGAAAACCCTTGACGACAGGGTGTTGCTCTTTGATGTATATCCCATCCGGGACTCGGGGGGAAATGTCACCCGGATCGCGGTATTCTCGTTTGATATCACCGACCATAAAAGGTCACAGGAGGTCTTGTCTCTCCTCAATAAGAAGCTCTCACTCCTCTCCCGCATCACCCGCCACGATGCACTCAATACGATCACATCTCTGAAGGAATACCTCAAACTCATGAAAGCACAGACGGATGATCCTCTCCTTCTCACCTATATCCACAAGGAGGAGCGGGGGATCAATGCAATGCGGGATCTCCTCACATTCACAGAGAGCTACCAGAACGTGGGTATGGCCTCGCCGGCATGGCAGGATGTGAGCAGTGCAATCCGGAGGAGTGCGGAGCTGCAGGATCTCAACAATGTGACAATTTACATGGAATGCGAAGGTCTTGAACTCCATGCAGATCCGATGCTCGAGAAGGTCTTTTTTTCACTTATCGAGAACGCAACCCGGTACGGCGGTTCTCTCTCACGGATCTCCTTCTCATATAAGGAAGATAATGATGGGGAGTTGCTCCTGATATGCGAGGATGACGGGGCTGGGATACCTTCTGGCGAGAAGGAGTCAATTTTTACGCTCGATGCAGGGCAGAATACAGGGTATGGTCTCTTTCTTGTCCGGGAGATCCTCGCAGTGGCAGGGTTCTCGATCAAGGAGACCGGCGTCTCCGGGAAGGGAGCGAGGTTCGAGATCGGGGTGCCTGCAGGTTCATTCCGGATTTCCAGGTCATGAAGAGAATAGTGTACGGCCAATCAGAGTCAATACTGGCAGAGTGATCGCCCCGTGATCAGGGTAAATAACGATGCCTATCTCAACAATGAATCGGATGACCCTGCCCTGAATGATTTCAGGGAACAGCAACCAGTCGTCACATCGGGCAGTTAGAAAAAAAGCCCTTGCCGTGTGCAGGAAAAAAAATAGAATATCAGGTGTAGTGTTCTTATTCAGTCTCTTCAACTTCCTCCGACTGGCAGGAAGGGCACATGGGGTGCTTTCCCACAGCCTTGAATTTTTCCCCGCACTCCTTGCATTTGTAATTCTTCCCCTTCACACGATCCGGTGGGATCTCCATGTCTACCGGGCCTCCAACTGTGCACATACGAAATGTTCACCTCAGTATGAGGGATGGGGAGCACAGGATAAAAGGTTAACTATGCTGCTTCCCCGTCCTGAAATAAAGCGTTCCCTGGAGACTGGGTGTTTGCGGTGTTCATGACCTTATCCTGGTAAGAAGACCTGCAATGCCCAATCCTGCAATTACCCATATCATGAGAGACGGTGCAGCAGTCGGGGTGGGAAGAGATGTCTCCTGGACTGTCACCTGTCCGAAGGTCTCCTGGTTGGCAGGGGTTGTCGCAGGGGTATTGAGTGGAGTGAGCGATCGGCTGAATGGAATATCGTCGCCGGCGGCCAGGATCACCGATCCCTGCGCTGTCGCATATCCCTGCTTTTCAAGCTGGATAGCATACTCCCCAGGTAAGAGGCTCTCGAACACACGGGGTGTATTTCCCGAATATTTTCCATTAAGGTATATCTCGGCATCCGCGGGATCCGTCCTAACGTCGAGTCTCCCGGTCGTGACCGCCTTTTTCAGGATGATATCGACCTCGGCATACTTCACACCGGAAAGAGAGTTTTTCGCTACGGGCTCCGTCGAGACATACACCGTATGGCTGCCGGGAGCAAGTCCTCCTGAAACCCTCGCGGTATTCCAGGAATAGGTCCAGCGATCGTTTTTTACCATGACCTGGGTGAAGGTATCCGGATCGCCTGTCACCACTGGGGCATTGCTGTTCTCCATCCTGGCTCCCTGTGCAGGAATACCCGGGCCTGTAACAAAGAGATAGACGGTATCTGCAAGCTGCACGGTACCATTCAGGGGTATTGTGTCGCCGATGGTTGCGGTGACGGTGTCTGCTGCGGCAGTTCCGATGAAGGGGAACGATATCAAAGCGATTACCACGAGGGATTTGAGGAGAGATGAGTAATCCTGCCGGGTGTTCATACTGGGTGTAGAACCCCTGATATTATGAAAGATGGGGTGTGGTGGACAAGGGTTATCTGCATGGGTGTTGGGAAAAACCCCGTCATCGCATCCGCCACATGTTTGCGGATATTGCGTCTTTCCAGGCCTTCCGTGCGTTCATGAAGATACCTGACGAAGGCCGGTTCATCCTATTTTTTCTGGATAAGCCTGGATTCTTCAGAGGTGAGATTCATCAGGAGTGGCATGATACTCCGGAATAGAGAATGGTATCGGGGATGATATGAGAAGAAGTGAATTACCGGGTGAGTGTGCTTACAAGCACCCCCTCGGGATTATAGAGATATGCCGTGTCACCGGCGTTGTTCCACATCTCTTCGGGCCAGTAGAGGTGGAGGCTTGAGGGATTCCCTTCCATCCCGGTGTGAATGGTCACCGTGCTATGTGGCTTGAGCGTGTAGGTAAAAAACGAACCGTTATCCAGCGGATATTCGATGAAGGTGAAACTCCTTCCCTCCTGGTTGCTGATCTTCCAGCCGGTCATGACCACCTTTTCATTCCCGCTATTGGTGATCTTTAACGATTCTCCAAGAATATCCAGGCTGCTCAGGAACACGGTGGACTGG
>CAYNXS010000021.1:0-17647 GCA_964401215.1 uncultured Methanolinea sp.
GAAAAGAGCTTATTTCCTTCGCGCTGTATCATTGGATACTTCGCAACGGTTACAGGATCATCTGTGAGAACAAGGTCAATCAGGATCGGTCTTCGCTGATGATAAAACGGGAGGGCATATTCGTAATCTCCCTTTCCTACGATATCTTCGGCCCTGACCCCTGTCATTCGCTCGATAGCCCGGTTCCAGGCAATCACTACCCCGTTCGTGTCGATAGCAAATGTCGCGTCCGGGAGGAAGTTCAGGATGTCAGCTTCCCGCCGTTCATGGTCGCGGATGCTCACCTCGGCCCTTCTCTGCTGGACGGCCTGCCTGACCTTGTGCGTGAGTTCAGCAAACTGAGATCCCGGTTCACCCCCTTTCTGGAGGTAAAAGTCGGCCCCCTCGTTTAAGGCCTGGATGACCACCTCTTCACGACCTCTCCCGGTGAAGATGATGAAGGGGATGGAATTTCCGGATGCACGGACCTGCTTTAAGAAATCGATCCCGTTCATGACCGGCATCTGGTAATCCGAGACGATCGCATCATAGTGCCCCTTCTCAATCATGAGAAGGGCTTTCTCTGCCGATGTCACTGTCTCAACGACAAACTCGCCTTTTCTCTCGATGTAAAGCTTCCCTACTTCGAGAAGTCCCGGTTCATCATCGACATAGAGAACAGAGATCATACGTGTCCTTTACTTCTGAACATGAGTCTTTAGGATAATGATAGTTCCCATCCGGATACCTCAAAATTCCACTACATACGGTTATACAGGCTTTGACCTGCACAATGCTGTGCTATTGACCTTCCTTGTTCGCTCATGCGTAAAACAAGTTCGGGGATCTCTCCAAAAAGCGCCCCTGTTGAGTTCATGTATGAAGATTCCATTCAGTCATTCCTGGTTTTTTCTCCATGCCCCGGAAATGCAACCTTCGGCCTCTTTATCACAAACGAGTCATCAAGGTTCCTGGCCATAGCCCGGGCAACTCCAGCCGGGATTCCAAGAGCCATCGTGTCCGGGGGCAGGCTGTGGTTCTGGGTAGGATCCTGGGGACCCATGAATGCAGTATTGCCCGGTGCATGCTCCGCGAGCCCGGCGGGATATGTGATGAACGTCGAACACGACGGCCCCCAGGGGACAATGACCGGAGAGAAGGGGTCTTCACGATCAAAATGAACCAGCGCAGCAAGGTTTCTTACCTGTTCCGCGTTCCCGAAGCAGCATATGGAACGGATCGCAGGTTCAGGATCGGGAAGTGTCTCGCACAGCTGAACCACAAGGTACCTGCCCGGCGGGGTGATCTTGCCAAGCGCCCGGAAACTGTGATCCACGAGCCCTGGCGACGCCTTGAGAAATTCTGCAGCGCCTCCCCGGATATCCTTCCTTCCGGTCGAGACAAAATACCGGATATACTCCGGTTTCTCCGTGAATCCTGTATGCGAGAGTCCCCCGGGGCAGCATCCCTCAGGCTCATCGCCGGATATAAAGAATGCTGCAGGCGATCCTGAGGCGGCCATCGTGTACATCGAGACCGCGAGGCATCGGTTCACGAGAGAGAGGTGGACTGCGTTGTCAGGGATATGCGATGCTCCAAAGACGGCAAGCGGTTTTCTCGTGAGATGGAATGCGGATGTGAGATTCCGGGCGATTTCTTTGCAGGTACTATCTTTCATGGGCTGAACCTTGCCTGTTCTGTACGAGAGAATAGCGGTTCTATCCTTTAATCACTTCTCTCCCTGGCAAACCACAACCACTATTGGATTCCAGATCAGAACCTTAAGGGTGAGACTTGTATGAAAAAAATCTGGTTTCTTCTCATGGTTGCAACCCTTATCGCGGGGATCATGATCTCGGGCTGCACCTCTCAGACAGGGGTTTCGCCGACTCCATCCGCAGCGCCAACCGGACAGGCGTCCCCCTCTGCAACCACACCCATTGAACAGCTCCCCGAAATGGCGCTGAAACTCTCCGATTTCCCTTCCGGGTTCGAGTTGATATACGAGGGAGAGACTCTGCCGCCTGATGAGAGTTCGCTGCTCTCTGACCCCTATTACCAGGGAGGGTACTCGATAACGGTGAGCAACGAGAGCCCGGAACTTTCGGCAGGGGAAATGGTCGATCAGATGATCCTCGTGTATTCAAGGCCGGCGACCCGTGAACGGCTGGAAGAGGTCTTTTTCGCACATTATCCTGAGCTGTCGAACTGGTCGCTCACGTCGCTTCCGGATCCCGGAATCGGTGATGCAAGCATCGCGTACCATTTTGTCTATCCCGAAACCACGCTCACCGGGTATACGATAATATTCGGCAAGGGTGATGTGTACGAGATCATCATGACCATGCGTGGGGATGATACGGCAGAGTATGCCCTCATAGAGGATATTGCGAGAAAGGCTGCAGGAAAGATACGGTAGTAGCAGGATTTCAGAAACAAAAAGAAAATGACATACCAGGAATGACATCGGGGGCTGAAATGAACGACGAGCATGTGATCGAGGCGATCGGGAAATGCCGTGTTGTAATACGGGACGGAAAGGTTGTGGAAGTCGGTGAGCCAATAATCCGGGACTGCCCCCTCGCAAAAAGGTTTGCCCGCCCAATCCCTTCAATCGACCGCGATTCGATCAGGGCAAATATCGAGCACCGGATAGCCTCCTTCGGCATGTGCACACCGGGGCGGGTTGTCCGGGAGACACGGGAGTTTGTCGGATTCGGTGCCTCGGAGATTTTGAGTTTCGGCCTCCATGCGGAGCTGATTGATGCGGTCGTCCTTGCCTGCGATGGCGCCGGTACGGTCGTGGTGAATACCCCTGCACTCGTGCAGGGTATCGGGGGAAGGATGTCCGGGCTCATCTCGACCACGCCATACCCCGAGGTGATTGCCCGGATTGAAGAGAGTGGAGGGGTTGTGATCGACCCACTCCATGCCTCGATTGACCAGGTTGCAGGAGTAACCTGCGCATACGAAAAAGGTTACCACAACGTCGCAGTGACCGTTGCAGAACCGGATGATGCAGTGCGAATCAGGGATCATTATCCGGACGCATTCATCTTCCTGGTGCACAGCACGGGTCTGACGTCTGATGAAGCCTCACTCGCTGCCTCATCGTGTGACCTTGTGACAGCGTGCGCATCCCGGCCAATCCGTGAGATTGCAGGAAGGGTTGCTCTTGTCCAGGCAGGAATCGCGATACCCGTATTTGCACTGACAGAGAAAGGAAAAACGCTGATCATTGAGAAAGTACGACAAGGAAAAGACCCGCTCCTTATCAAAACTACCCGGCTGCCTGCCCCCGGCGATCAGCAGCCGGATCCGCTGGTATAATCCAGTATCCCTGATGAGGGAGAGAATCACTTTTTATCTCATCTCCTTTCAGATTCTCTGATAGGAAATGCATGGGACTTCCCGGAAAAAAGATATGATTCACAGCGTCCCGATCACACGACGATCTGGCTGTCGGGAAACATCTGGGTCTTTTCCAGGGATGTTGCCCTGGTCCTGAGTATCAGGGTATGCCCAATACACTTGCTTGCCAGGAACCCACAATCAGCCTCAATGGTGATTGTCTCAGTCTTTGACGATCCGCCTTCTATATCCCCAAGACAGCGTTCTATCGAGGGAGCCGAATTCACATAGATCCTCTCTCCGTTCTCGTTAAAGACCTCCAGGAGGACACAGACCGAATGTGCGACCCCATCCCCCGTGTTCGTGATGGTCGCAGTGGTCTCACGGCAGGTGAGCCCGCATTGTGAGGGTGTCCCAGAATCAAGCGTGAATTCAACAGGTCTCTTTGCTGGCGTGGGAGTGGGATTCGGAGTGGGAGGACTCGTCGTGGGAATGCTGGTTTGCGGGTTTGTTTTCGCAGAGGTCACGCGTGCGGTCTCCTGCGTGGTGACCGTAGCCCTTGTGGTCATAGTGCGAATGGGTGTCAGGGTCGGAGTTGCAGTCTCCTGAACGCCTGAAAGTTCAGGATTCTCTTCTCCCGGCGGGATTGTTTCCTGGAGGAAGAAGAAACTCCCGATAATTGTGATTATTGCGACCAGAATGATAAGCACCGCAGTGCTCTCTTTTTTCATGCACGGCATATGGGTATTTCGTGAAAATGAAGATTCTCTTTGTACCATACCACCCCGATGGATGCGAACCCGGGTGTACCGGTGCCTGGAAGATCGGGAGGGTATCTGTGAGTTTCCCATTCCAGGGAAGCAAGATCAGGTATTATGGTTGAGGAATGAAAACCATACACCATTGAGGGTTCCTTCCCCGTTTTGGAGGGAGGACCCGAAGGGATGAGAATGGCACCTATCATCGAGATAACCGATCTATCAAAGCACTATGGGGAGGTCTCCGCAGTCGATCATATCTCCCTCACGGTAGATCAGGGGGCTCTTTTTGGCCTCCTTGGTCCGAATGGCTCCGGGAAGACCACCATGATCAAGGTCCTCACAGGACAGATCCGGCCAACCGGCGGGTCGGCGAAGGTGCTCGGGCTCGACGTTGAACAGGATGGCGTGAAGGTTCGCGAGAGGGTGGGAATCATACCGGAGCAGGAATCACCCCCGAGTTTCCTGACCGCAATGGAATATCTGGAGTTTGTTGGTGCCGTGCGGAAGATCCATGATGTTTCAGGGAAGGCAGATAAGTGGTTTGACCTCCTCGAATTCAGAGACAAGAAACAGGTGCTCTGCAAGGATCTCTCCCGGGGTACCCGCCAGAAACTGATGTTTGCCCAGGCATTCATCCATGAGCCGGTCCTCGCACTTATTGATGAGCCCCTGATAAATTTTGATCCCATCATGCAGGATGTTGTCAAAGAATACCTTGCAGAGTATGTCAGGTCCGGAAAGACCATCTTTCTCTCCACCCATATTCTTGAGGTCGCCGAGGAGATCTGCACACATGTTGCGATCCTGCACAACGGGAGACTGCTCCATACAGGACCTGTTGCAGACCTGACCGAAAATGGCATGCACCTCCCGGAGTTCTTCCTCTCTCTTGTCAGGAAGGATCGCCATGCCTGAACTCTTCATGCGGATGATGAAAGAAGAGTGGCGGCTCCATTCAACGATGTTCGGCAATATCTCCTTTGCCCTCTTTCCGGTCATGATATTCGGCATTGTCTTCATGGGATCCTTCCTCCTCCCCCTGATGCAATCGGCCATCCCCCTCTGGAACCTTGCGATTATAACCCATGCAATGTTCCTTGTCCTTGGCATCATGGTGGGGGGTTTTGGCCTTCTCGGGAACGAGATGATGAATCGCAGGTTCGGCCAGGCGAGCTTCCTCGCGTACTCGGCACGGAGCCTTCCCCTCTCAGAGCGGTTTATCTTTGCTAATTTTGTCTTCAAGGACACGGTCTACTATTTCTTCCTCTGGGTCCTCCCGTTCGGAGCGGGATATATCGCGGCCTCACCATGGACGGGAATCCCCCTCTCCAGGGCACTCCT
The DNA here is from genome assembly GCA_964401215.1 of uncultured Methanolinea sp. GTDB lineage: Archaea > Halobacteriota > Methanomicrobia > Methanomicrobiales > Methanospirillaceae > Methanolinea_A. Next base: position 5,433 of record CAYNXS010000021.1, read on the forward strand.
CCTCCTCCTCACGCTGTCGCTCTCCTTCATGGCGGGACTCTGTGCACTATTTCTCCTCTCTTCACTCTATGTCCGGTCAAAGCGGGCATGTGTGCTCCTTGTGGGTGCGATCGGAGCAGGATTTCTTGCCGTGCTCCTCACGACCGGAATAAACCCTGCATTCTGGTTTCCACCCTACCTGCTCTATACGGGATTCTCCCTGAACGGACTCCTTGCATCGTGTGCAGTACTTGCGTTCCTTTTCATCCTCGCCGTCGCCCTTTTTTCACCCGAGCAATCGGGAGGGACAAAGACCTACAGGGAGATATTTGCACCCCTTCACCGGAGACTTGCCTCAATCCCGAATTCTCCCCTTGTCGCAAAGGATTTTCTCGATCTGTACCGGAGCGGGATTGGTATCGGTCAGACCCTCTTCTCGTTCGCGGTTCCCCTGGTCGTGATATGGTTCTTCCTTTCCCTTGTTGGGTCCTACCTCCCGCCACACGGCCTTCTCTTTCTGTTCGCCATGATCTCAGGAGTGATCGCGTCGACAATCTACACCTGGGTTACGGAGTTTGATTCCTTTGGCCACTATGCATGCCTCCCGGTGGCTGTCAGCACCCTTATAGGGAGCAAGATGACCACGTTCTCGATCCTGCAGGTCATCCCGGCTGTCTTTATCGGCCTTGTTGCATACCTCGCCAATGAAACTGCGTTTATTCTTCCGGCAGTTGTCCTCTGCCTTTCCTTCTCGATGTTCGCTGCGGGTGTGATGGCATTCCTCTGCGGTCTTTCCCCAAGCGTGCTCGTCTATGATGTGAAGGTACTGTTCACATACCTTGTCATCGATGGCGTGGTGTTTGCATTGTTTTCCGCACTCGCATTTGCACATCCATGGTATGCCCTGTCATCCCTCGTTCTCCTCATCCCCGGATGGTTCTGCGTGAGATCCGCGATGAAGCGCTGGGATTCAGTTGACCCCGCAGGATTCTGATGAGAAACCTTGTTTCACCCGGATATCTAGGGGAGTATTCTCTCATTCAAAAACAGAATCGCTATATTTTTTGACCACCCAATGGTTCCGCATGAAGTCTCATTCAGGGATGAAACTGGGAGCCCTGCTCCTCGCCCTCACCGCGATTCTGATCTTCGCGGGATGTACCCAGCCAGCAACTACGACCAATCCGACCCCGCAACCCACCCCAACCACACCGGTATCCAGCACCGTGGTCCCCACTGTTGTTGCTGATAACCAGACCCTGAAGACAGAACTCGCCCTGTACGCGGGCGCTTTTGCTGAAGGTGTCGATAGAAACGCACTTGCGACCGCTCTTACGGAAGGGCCGAATTCCACAGCATTTGCAACAGTGCTCGACGATCTCAAGGCCTTCAAGGAAGCTGACCCCCGTATCAAGTACGTCTACACGCTCGAACAGCGGAACGGCAAGGTATTTTTCATCGTTGATGCGAACTACGGTCTGCCGGATGGTTCAAATTATATGGATGAATATGAAGATGCCCCGACCGAACTGTCTGCTCCCGTGACTGCACCAATAGGCGTGGGCCCGTATACCGACAAGTGGGGTACTTTCTATTCAGGATACGCCCCGGTCGAGACCGGTCTGAATGAATCGATTCTCATCCTTGGGGTCGACATCCGCGGATAATCCTCCATATTCTCCCTTTCTTATCACTGATCAGGTATCGCTGTAAAATGCCCGCGGTTACCTCAGATCCCGGAATATTCATAGAGAGATAAATAGGAGAACATGCTACATCTCTGAAAGGGTGGAGCTTCCGGACATGCCTACAATACTGACCATTGATGATTCCGGCTTTCAGAGAAAGATCATCACCTCAATCCTTGAAAAAGAAGGGTATACGGTCATCTCTGCAGAAAATGGAAAGACAGGATTCGATCTGGCATTAAGGGAGTCTCCTGACCTTATCATATGCGATCTTTTAATGCCCGAAATGGATGGATTCGGATTTTTAAAACTGGTTCGTGAGAAGAATCTTGCAACCCCTGTCATGATACTCACTTCAGATATCCAGAAGACCACGAGGCAGGAGTGCCTCTCGCTCGGTGCCATCGATGTTCTCAACAAGCCTGTCACACGAGAGATGCTTATCCCGCGGGTAAAGGGCGTGTTTGGGGGGAAGCGCTGATCATGGACATTGACAATGATTCTGTCGATGCCATACGGGAACTGATCAACATTGGTGTCGGCAGGGCTGCAGGACTCCTGAACGAGATGACCGGGACCCATATCCAGTTGAAAGTTCCGGAGGTCAGGATTCTCAGGTATACTGATCTGACCGGAGAAAAGCAGGTGCTTGATCATGATCACTTTTCCGCGGTGACGCTCAAGTTCGAGGGATCATTTTCAGGCATCAGCATGCTTGTCTTCCCTCCCGAGAGTGCTGCTATCCTGATCACCGCTCTTTCGGGAGAGAAGATCGAGGCACCGGAACTTGATGCACTCAGGGTCGAGACCCTGAATGAAGTCGGAAATATTGTCAACAATGCTGTCATGGGATCCATCACGAACGTCCTTAACGAGAGGCTCACCTACAGCATGCCGACATACCATGAGGGCAGTATTGCAGAGATCCTCCGGACCGGAAGGAGAGGGCAGTATGAATGGGTTATTCTTGCCATCTCGCAGTTCGACCTCTCTGATCTGCATGTGGTCGGGAACATCCTCATGATATTCGAGATCGGATCCCTCGACAGCCTTGTCAGGAAGCTCCGTGATTCTTCAGGATGACCCCTATGAACGCTGCATCATCTCTTCCAAGGGGTGAATACCTCGATATCATGCCTATGGGCATTGTGATCCTGGCACAGGATTTCTCAGTGGTGACCTGGAACAGGACGATATCGGAATGGACCGGAATCGACCCGGGAGAGATCCTTGGCCAGGATATCAGGGCACGTTTCCCGCACCTGAATGACAGGAGGTATGCCCTCCGAATCAACCAGGTTTTCGAAGGGGGACCCGCAGCGTTGTTCTCCACCCAGTTCCACCCGCATTTCATCCCTGCACCGCGGGAAGATGGAGATCTTCGTTTCCAGCGAACATCTGTACACCCGGTTCAGGCCGGGGGAAAGAGCTATGCGATGCTCTTCATCGACGACGTCACCGATCTCGTGTCACAGGTCCATGCTTTCAGGAAGATGAAGGATCGTGCGTGTGCCGAGGTTGAGAAGCGAACGAAAAAAGAGGAGGCACTCGCGCTCGCGAACAAGAAGATCAACCTGCTCTCGAGCATCACGCGCCACGATATCCTGAACCAGATCATGGCCCTCAAATTTTATATCGAACTGATGCGTGAGGAGAAGGATCAGGAGGGTATCTCCGAAACGCTCCAGAAGATGGAGAGCCTCGCTGCGGTGATCGAGCACCAGGTCAATTTTGCACGCGACTACCAGGAGATGGGGATCCATGCGCCTGCATGGCAGCGGGTGAAAGAGAGCATCGGGAGGGCAAAATCTTCGCTTCCCACCAGGGGGATAGATATTACCACCGATCTCGATTCCGTTGAAGTGTATGCAGATCCGCTCTTCGAGAAGGTATTCTACAATCTTATCGACAATGCCCTCAAGTACGGCGGTCCTGGTATGAACTCCATATATGTTACTTCCGAAAAGACCCCTGAAGGCCAGGTCATCTCAATCGAAGACAATGGAGGCGGCATTGCCGTAAAGGACAGGGATCACCTGTTCAAGCGTGGTTTTGGAAAGCATACGGGACTGGGATTATTTCTCTGCCGTGAGATCCTCTCCATCACAGGAATCGGGATACGCGAGAGGGAAAATCCCGGGAAAGGCGCCAGGTTCGAGCTGGTTGTTCCGGAAGGAAAATACAGGAAGACGCGGGAAGACGCGTAACCGTTATCCTTTGAACTTCTTCCTGACCCGGGGATGTTATCCCCCTCTCAAAGCATGTTCTCAAGGATTTCTGCTGCATCACGGACGCAATCAGCGCATTTCGTGGTAAATACGCCACTTACCCTGGCTTTTTCGTAACTCACCGGATCGTTCAGGTTGTACCCAAGTATCCCGGTACAGTTCACCGATCCGTGTCGGGCTGAGAATTCATCAATGAACTCCCTCACCAGTGCCCGGGTCTTTTGTGTCGCTTCGTCATCGCCCGGGATCGCTTTCCCGTATTTGAGCCCGATTACAAGGATGGCACCCGATGCTGCCCCGCATATATTCCCTGTTCTTGAAATACCTGCCCCAAATCCGCAGGCAATCTTCTTCGCGGTCACTTCATCGAGCCCGAGATCGCGGGAGAATGCTGAAAACACTGAAGAAGAGCACGTAAATCCATTCAGGAACCATTCCAGAGCCACATCTGCCTTTGCCATATATACTGCTCCCTGTTCCGGTATATCATTCGCTATTATCACGTATACACCTGTTCACCAGGGGTGTCGTACCTTCATTCATTCGTGCAGCACGGGGTTTCATCCGATGACCCGCCACAGCACGAGTCAGATCCCCCACCGCATGTACATTCGGCACTGTCCATATCTTTCCCACGGATTGCTGCACTGATCATTGCCCAGGCGCACCCTACCCCACTTTTGACGTCGATTGCCTGGACCGGGCAGTTCAGCGCACATGCCCCACACTCCATGCATGCGGACTCCCTCACGAGTGCAACTCTCTCATCCCCTTCCCCAAATACCCCGTGAGGACAGACCTGGGTACATCGACGACAGTTGATGCACCGTTCGGGATGATACCGGAGCGTGGTCTCTTTGTATGAATTGAACATCAGATCACCCCGGCAAGTCTGCTGGCACCGAGGATTACCCCCGTTACCACACCCAGTACCGCGAGAATCACCATGAACGGGACATACCGGAATATCTCCTTCTTCACGCCGGTCCTGGATGTAAAGGTGGTAGACCCCGTGAAATTGAGCGCGAGGTATGCGGTGACGGCTGGCATCAAAAGCAGGGGCGTGACTGCTGCAAGGAGGGATGCCCAGCCCGGAAGATCGCTGTTGCGGGAAAACAGGAATGCAAAGGGAATGGCAATGAGAACACCGAGAATGAGCCCCTTTACAGAGAAATCACGGGATGGTATGAATGGCAGCAGTGCAGGAAACAGCACGGTTCCTGCAAGGATGGCGCTGATCGCTGCGAGCGCACTGAACGGGCCGCTGATAAGGTAAAGTATCGTCGAGATTACAAGCATTGGAAGCAGGATTGCCACCATTTCAATCGGGATCAGGATGAGACGATCAAATAGGGGAAACTCAACTCTCCGCATCTCTGGTGTCGCGGTATGGTTCTTGAGGTAGAGGGGGAGATCCCGGGCACGGACTGGTCCGTATTCTACCAGGAATCCTGAACGTCGCATCACTTCCGGCCATGAGATCCCCGGAGCTCCAAGCTGGGGGACGATTATGTTCCTGTGCCGGACAATCCCTGCAATATTCGAGGACTCAATCATCCTGACAAGTTCATCAGTCCCGAAAGTCCCCTTCCCCGCTGCACACCAGACATTGATTCCCTTGGTGTCAAGGACGAGGATCCATGCATCGATACCGTGCAGTGCAGACCGGAGTGCGTCAAAACTCAGCGTGTAATTTGCCGATGCGAAGACCATTGAGTCGGAATTAGGATTACCGAGGCGGTAAAGCCCGGGCTTCACAATGTGAGCTTCCCGCCTCCAGCCCCAGCGTGCGAGGAAATGATCAAACCGGTTGGAGACGGTGATCTCGCTCGTTGTTGTTACTATCTCCTGCGGGATGGAGCTCCCTTCCGCCCTGCACGTGCAGGTGGATTTCCCTTCTGCAGAATCGGGGCAGCAGGATGACTGCACTCCCTTCATAGCTCCCTCTCCTCACCCATATCTTCTACAAGAGGTCCGAGCATCTCTCTGACCATTCCGCTCATGTTCTCGGCTCTGATAAGGGCCAGGCAGCAGATCTCCCCTGCTTTTTCCCAGCTGATCAGGGCGAGCTTGTCACCTGTCCTGATCCCCGCTTTTTCACGGACATCTTTCGGAAGCACCATCTGCCCGCGTTCGTCCACGCTCAGGATGGCATCAATCCTGCACAGCGTGCCTATCCCGCATCCCTGTGGTATGGTCCCTTCTCTGTCCACCCCGGATTTTCGCTTTTTCTCCGCCATATTCACCTGTCCCAGGTGAGTTAGGTGTGGGGGGAAATAAAATTTTTCATGAAAATCAGAAATCTATGAATATTCAGAAAATTGTTCACCCATGCATCGGGAACACCGTGCACGAGTATTGCGATTACGAATGTGATTCACCATCTGGGAATCATTCAAGGAGAGAAGGCGCAAGCTCACCTCACGATGAATATTGTGAAAAATAGAGAGAGTAATTGTGGTAGTTCAGCTGCCGAAGAGCTTCTTCAGCATGCCCATGATCCCTGCCGCTTCCTCTTTTTTCCCGAGGACCTGGCTTGCAAGTGCGGCTGCATCGGGCGATGCCTGCATTGCCATCTTGGACTGCTCGCCGAGGAGACTGGAAAGGCCTTTCGGATCCGTTTTTCCTCCCATCATCTTGCCAACGTACCCAATGACCATCGGGGCTGCAATCGTCAGTACTTTCCCGACAATCTCGGGGGGGAGTCCGGTCTTCTTGGAGATAGCATTCTGAATCGTGCCCATCTGGCTCCCCAGTAGCATCCCTGCCATTCCTGACATTGCCGACGATCCGCCAGAGCCTCCGAGCATGCTCGCAATACCATCCATGCCTGTGCTTCCGCCCATCTGTCCCATCATCTTGGTGATCATGTCAGCACCACCCGGAGCCGATGCGCTGTTTGCCATGGATCCCATGACCATAGGGAGGGCCATCGAGAGCGCAGACTGCACACCCTTCTCGTCTCCACCAACAGATTTCGCAATCGAGGCAAGGTTATCCCCTGTCCCAACCTGCTTCATAAGATCTGCAACAATAGATTCCATGCTGAAGAATTGTGCAGGATGCTTTTAATCCTATGTATCCGACAGGTGATAGGATTACGAATGTTCCCGGTTACCACAATTGCATATTTTACTCCTTCATCCGGCAGGGAGAGAGGGTAAGGAATGTTTTTCTGCTACGTCAACTATGTGATACATAGCGAATTAATCCGAATAATACTACCTTTACGACCCGCTCTGCCATGACAGGCGGATTTCTGGACTTGGTTGAATAACAGGACGCTGACTCACAATGGTTCGATGGCCCCATGATATTGGATTACAGGTGCGGATGATCGGGACGCTCTTTCTCCTGGCGCTCGTCTATTTTATCTTTATAGCGGTGCTGGCATATCTCGGAGTTGATGCGATCCTCCTCCTCGGAATCGTACTCTTCGTGATGCTGATCCAGTATTTCTTCTCCGACAAGATTGCGCTCATGTCGATGGGTGCCCGCGAGGTGACCGAGCAGGAAGAGCCACAACTCTACGAGACCCTGACACGCCTTTGTGCCATTGCCGGGATCAGCCGGCCGAGACTTGCGATCGTGGACAAGGATATTCCCAATGCGTTTGCGACCGGGAGAAACCAGAAGAATTCTGTGATCGCGGTCACCACGGGACTCCGGAATACGCTCAGCCAGGAGGAACTTGAAGCAGTCATAGCCCATGAACTGAGCCACGTCAAGAACCGTGATGTCATGGTCATCACGCTCGCGGGTTTCATCTCAACCGCAGCGTTCTTCATCTTCAGAAGTTTTCTTGCATCAGGTATGCGATCACGGGGAGGCGGGAAGCAGAATCTCCTCTTCATCGTCCCGGTCCTGGCCGCTCTTGTCTGGGTTATCAGTTACCTGCTGATTAAAGCCCTCTCACGATACCGTGAATTTGCTGCCGACAGGGGATCAGCGATCCTTACAGGCCGGCCATCGCACCTCGCATCCGCTCTCATGAAGATCAGCGGACTGATGGAGCGTGTCCCAACGAATGATCTCAGGAAGGTCGAGGGGATGAATGCATTCTTCATTATTCCGGCAATCTCCGGGTCCTCGATCTTCAACATCTTCTCCACGCACCCGACCGTTGAACAGAGGATTGCGGCGCTTGAACGGATCGAGAGGGAGATGGGAAGCCATGGGGTTTAAGGAAACCCTGAGTGCAATCCTCGGCACAACACGGCTTCCAAAGGCAACTCTTGATACGCTGTTTGCTATTTCTGCCGCGAGCATCACGATGCAGACCGAATTTAACCTGAAACCCTCATCTGCGGCAGGTATATGCTTCAAGCCCATCGAATCGTCAGACTACGAAGCTGCCAGGACAGAGATTGAAGAACTCCTCCAGTTCAGTGCCAGGGAGACTGAGAGCCGGTTTTCGATGGTGACTGATGACTACCGGTTCACCTGGGTGATCCTCGGGGATTCAGACTTCGAGGACCTTGTAACGGGAGTCCACCTCGTCAGCCAGACCCTGATCGAGAAGGGATTTGGCACCTACCTCCTCTGTGCAGTCTTCCGGTTCGAGAAGGAGAGACCTGTCTACTGGATTTACAACTTCAAGCAGGGGAAATACTACCCCTTCATTCCCACTGCCGACAAGAAGCGTGACCATGCACTTGAATTCAGGATACGGGCGCTCCTGGAGCGTGAACTCCCGATAGAAAATGATGTGGGGAAGTGGTATCCCCTCTGGGGAATTCCCCTCTAGACGTTTTTCTATTTTCTCATTAGGGGGAATGGAATGCTACACTCCTTCCTTATCGGGAACATCAATCTTTGAAGAGTCCTGAACCCTTGAACACGTCCCTTGCCTCTTCAATGGTCATATCAGCCGGGGGCACGATAATATCGGACTCCATAATCTCCTTCGCGGGGACTTTTTTTCCTTCGCGGATGACCATGCCAATCAGCTCGTCAAGGCTTTTCTTGTATGCCTTGTTGTTCCCTTTCTCAACGTACCCGACTATCCTGTTGTCAATCTTGTTCAGATCGTCAAAGAGGCTGCTGTTGACACGGTACTGCCCCTGCCCCATGATGCGGATGATCATTTCCCCACCTCAGCCTTGAGTTTCGCAAGTTCTGTATCGACCCCGCTCTTCTGGCTGATCTTTGAAAGTTCCCGTTCGATATCGTCTTCACCTGCAGTGAAGTCGACCAGCGTCCCCTCCGCGATAAGCTCATCGAGGGCCTCAGAGCGTGCTTTCATCTCTTCTGTCTTGCTCTCTGCCCGCTCGATTGAAACTCCGATATCCGCCATCTCTTCGGAAATGCCCGAGACCGATTCGCTGATCTTGACCTGGGCTTCGGCAGCGGAGTACTGGGCCTTGATCGTCTCCTTCTTTGTCCTGAACACTTCTATCTTGGTCGAGAGCCTCTTTTCAGCTTCGACGAGCTTCTCCTGTTCCACCTCGAGGGTTGCGATCTCCCTCTCAAGGTTCGAGACCTGGGATGTGAGCGCGGCTTTCCGTTCGAGTGCAAGCCGGGCGAGATCCTCCCTGTTTGCCTTGATGGCATCACGGGCCTGGGCATCGAGCTTTTCGCTGTTCTGAAGCACTTTCGCCCTCTGCAACTGCAGCCGCTTCTTCGATGTCGCAACCTCTGCGACACCCCGCTTTACGTTCTGCAGAAGTTCAAGCTGCTTCTCATACGAGTAATCCAGCGTCTCCCGCGGATCCTCCATCTTGCCGATCAGCTTGTCCATTTTCGCCTTGATTACAGTCCCCATGCGGTTTAAAAGACCCATTGTATCTTCTCCTTATACACGTGGCAGGAAACCACGCGGATACTTGTTATGAGGTACCAGATTGACGATATACTTTGTGACGGCCCCTTTTGCCATTCTCCACTCTTACATCCCATTTATCCCGGGTTTTCGGATTGTATACCCGAATGCCTCGTTTTTCCGTGCGTGCTGTGAGAGGAAGCTCCTCAATATTTTCTGCACTTGATGTGCCGAAACAATCAAATGGGGGTTCACTTCTATCCTATGTTGGAGATATCATCATGGCAAAAAAGAATGACGCAACCGTGGTCAAGGTCATTGAACTGATCGGGAACTCTCCCAAGAGCTGGGAGGACGCCGTCCAGAATGCGGTCAAGGAAGCCTCAAAGTCTGTCAGGAATATCAAGGGAGTAGACCTGAAGCGATGCACCGCAAAAGTGGCCAACGGAAAGGTTGTTGAGTACCGTGCAGTTGTGAAAGTCGCGTTTATTGTCGAACGGGAGATGTGACCTCCCCCAAATTTTCCATCTCTTCTTCCATAGCGTATTCAGCAGTTGTGGCCTCAATACTCAAACAATCCTGAAAAGAGACCTGGCGCATCTCTCGGTGTCAAGGACTCTATTGAAGGGTGCAGGGTGTCTTTCATTCGTCTCTTTCCAGATACCCCTCCAACGTACCAAAAAAATATCTTTTTAACCTGTGTGCAAAGAGCATATACACTATCCAGAACAAGACCAGAGCGTGATGAAGCATGAGAAGAGATGGACGAAGAAGCACGAATGTGGAGGATAAACGCGGAATCGGGGGGAGCAAGGGGGTCATCGGGGGAGGAATCGGTGTGATCGTCGTTGTCGTGGTCGCCCTCCTGCTGGGAGCTGACCCAAGTGCGGTACTGAGTTCGGTCACTGAGCAGGGAGGGTACTCTTCTGATGGAACCGTTCCTTCCGCTACACTCTCTGCTGAAGAGAAGGAGATGACAGATTTTGTATCAATCGTACTCGCGGACACCGAGGATACCTGGAATCCGATCTTCAGATCGCAGGGGAGAAACTACACGGAACCGAAACTTGTCCTGTTCTCCGGGGGTGTCCAGTCGGCATGCGGATATGCCCAGTCTGCCATGGGGCCTTTCTACTGCCCGGCTGACCAGAAAGTATACATCGACCTCTCGTTCTACCAGTCGCTGAAAGACCAGTACGGGGCTCCAGGGGATTTCGCCCAGGCGTATGTGATCGCCCACGAAGTAGGGCACCATGTCCAGAACCTTGACGGCAAGTTATCCCAGATCCAGCGCCTCCAGGGTCAGACAGATGAGACCACCGCAAACAAGCTGTCAGTCCTGCTCGAGCTGCAGGCTGACTGCTATGCCGGCCTGTGGGCATACCATGCAAACCGTGCCCGCGGGGTCGTGGAACCCGGGGACATTGACGAGGCGTTGAATGCAGCCTCGAAGATCGGTGACGACACGCTGCAGAAACAGGCACAGGGCTACGTGGTACCTGATTCATTCACCCACGGTTCAGCAGCCCAGCGGAAGCAGGCGTTCATGACCGGCTACCAGAGCGGCGATGTAGCGTCGTGCGCGATATGTACCTCAGATTCATCATGCCTCGCGGTGGCAAAATAATCGGGACTGATCCCGATACATTCCAATACCAGGTTTGGTCCATATTCAGATGACTCTCTCTTTTTTCCCTCGCTGAACACGATGGATCATGAGAAATCACGGTTCCGTTGAAGATCCCTGGAGATGTTCGCGGTTCCGGCCAGGAAGAAGAATACTTTTCCCAGATCCCGGAAAGGAAATTGGACTATTTGGTACCTGGCGTGCATCGATGCAAATGCACCAAACAATAGATATTTCCCTGTCCGGTACCGTGTAATTACTATCGTGACCTCGCAAGGAGGGGACAGAATGCTTTTGAGCCGTTTCCTCTGATTGTCCGAATAATCACGGGTATACATGATCTCGGTGCTGTACGTCGATGATGAACGCGATCTCTGCGAGATTTCGCGGATATTTCTGGAGAGAGAGGGAGAATTCCAGGTAGGAACTGCAATCTCCGCACAGGAAGCCCTTGATCTGCCCCACCTCACATCATACGACGTGATCATCTCTGACTACAGTATGCCAGGGATGGATGGGATTGCATTTTTAAAGGCTGTGCGAGACCGTTTTGGAGATATCCCATTCATCCTCTTTTCCGGCCGGGGCCGGGAGGAAGTGGTGATCGAGGCCATCAATAATGGTGCCGATTTCTATATCCAGAAAGGTGGTGATCCGAAGTCCCAGTTCGCCGAGCTTACGCATAAGATCCGGCAGGCTGCCCGGAGGAAACAGGCTGAACGCTTTCTTCGTGAATCTGAACGGCGGCTTGCCGATATCATCAATTTCCTTCCCGATGCCACCTTTGCCATCGATAAAAACGGGTGCGTGATTGCGTGGAACCATGCGATAGAGGAGATGACGGGCGTTCCTGCGAACGAGATGCTTGGCAAGGGGGATTACGCCTATTCCATCCCATTCTATGGCTCAAAACGCCCGATCCTCATCGACCT